>JASBRV010000075.1 GCA_030149295.1 Bacteriovoracales bacterium
TACGATAAAAGAGATGGGTTCAAAGAGGTGGGGACAATATAAAAGTGTCCTCTATTTTCCAGAAGTTCTCATGGCGAAACCCATGGATCATGTGAAAAACCTTTCAAGTTACTGGAAATAACCAGAGGACCCTATGAGTTATCAAATTCAAAATAAAGCCCAGCTTGAAGCTTTTATCACTTCCCATTGGAATCAAATCAATAAGGACCTTGATCAAAAGTTAAGTCAGCTGCCAACACCTCTTTATTCAAGTGTCGATATCCGAGAGAGTAAAAATAAATTTGCCCCTGTAGACATGAATATTTACCCTGCCGGTTTTAATAATCTCTGCCAGCTCGACCTTAATGCTTCGACAGCAGAATTTCGCTCGACAATTAGTAGCATTAATAAAAATATCAATACCATTGCCATCATTCCCGAATCCCACACTAAAAATCTTTTCTATCTAGACCATCTCGCCTTTTTACAAATGGCACTAAGAGATGCCGGTTATGAGCCGTATCTCGTTAGCCTAGACCCCATGCTTTTTGGTGACAACAATGATGAGATTAAGCTTATTAGTCATTCGAAATTTGAGCTTACTATTTTAAAAGGTGAACTTAATAGCGATAAAAAACTTCAAGCCCAGGAAATCATTTTTGATTTAGGGATACTTAATAATGACCAATCTAATCCTTTAGACTTTGCTTGGAATGATTGCCAAACGCCCATTGCTCCGACTCCTAAGATAGGATGGTTTCGAAGACAAAAAAGTGAACACTTTTGTTTCTATGCAGAAGTCGTTAAAGAGTTCAGTGAAAAATATTCAATCGATCCAAACCTTCTTATGGCCAACTACAAGGCTATCGATGGAGTGGACTTCTCAACCAAGGAAGGCTTAGACAAAGTAGGATCTCTCGTTGATGAGATGCTTTCAACGATGCCCGATGATAGCCGTATTTTTGTTAAAGCAAGTCAGGGTACCTACGGTATGGGAATCTCAGTGGTTTCCTCTGGTAAAGAAATTAGTGATATGAATCGCAAAAATCGCGACAAAATGAATATTGGAAAAAACAAAATTAAATTCACCTCCGTCGTCCTTCAAGAAGGTGTTGAATCAATCATGAAATATGACAACATGGCCGCAGAAGTAGCGATTTACCTGGTCGGTGGTAAACCAGTCGGTGGATTTGTCAGGGCGAACTCTGAAAAGGATAGTCAGGCCAATCTCAATAGTAGAGGCATGGTCTTTAGAAAATATTGTATTAGTGAGATTAAAGAAAATAATGACTTTCAAGCAAAGGAAGCCGTCTATGCGGTCATCTCTCGCCTGTCGACAATGGCTGGAGCCTTAGAAATTCAAAAAGTACAATCGGAGAAGACGGTCTAAGAGGGCCAAAAGAAAAGGATAAAACTATGAGTGAACTAATGACTGGAGCCAGAGCAAATGTTGTTGATGCCATTGGCGGCACCCCAATAATTAAGCTCAATCATATTACCAAGGACCTCGATTCAGAAATTTATATTAAGCTTGAATACATGAACCCTGGTGGATCAACCAAAGACCGGATTGGTGCCTACATGCTTGATCAAGCGGTCAAAGAAGGCACCTTAAAACCAGGTGGAACAATTATAGAAGGAACAAGTGGTAACACTGGTGTGGGCTTGGCCATGTGGGCAGCAGTTCATGGTTACAAGTGCATCTTCGTTCTTGCCGATAAACAATCAAAAGAAAAGATTGATAACCTACGGGCCTTTGGTGCTAAGGTTGTTGTTTGTCCTACTAACGTAGCACCTGAAGACCCGAGAAGTTATTATTCTGTTTCTAAAAGATTGAGTGAAACAATTCCTAACTCTTTTTACGTAAACCAATATGATAACCTTCATAACCGCATGACTCACTACACTTGGACTGCTCCAGAAATGTACGAGCAAACTAAGGGAGACTTTGATGTCTTTATGGCGACAGTAGGAACAGGGGGTACGATCTCTGGATGTGGCCGTTACTTCAAAGAAAAAATGCCCAATGTAAAAATTGTCGGCATTGATTGTGAAGGCTCTATTGTCGCTCACTATGCTAAAACTGGTGAAATGATCGAAGCTAAAACCTATGTTCTAGAAGGTGTAGGAGAAGACTTTATTCCTGAAAACTATGACTTTGATAACATTGATGACTGGGAAATGGTCGGTGATAAAGAATCTTTTCTTATGACACGTAGACTTCTTAAAGAAGAAGGTGTCTATGCCGGAGGATCAGCTGGTGCCGCCATTTGTGGTGCTATCAAGTATGCAAAAAAATTGAAAGAGCCTAAGAAAATTTTAGTTCTTCTTCATGACTCCGGTAACAGGTATGCTTCAAAAATTTATAATGACGACTGGATGAGTGACAATGGTTACCTTGATAGCTCGTTCGATGTGCAAATTAAGGATGTTCTCAATCATCTTGAAAAGAAGGGCGGAATAAAGACGATCTCAGATCAAGCCTCTATTGGTGAAGCCATCACTCTTATGGATGATGCTGGAATATCTCAACTTCCTAGTCTTGATGAGAAGGGAAATGTGAAAGGTATTGTCTCTGAAAAAATGTTATTGAAGCCCGTTATGATGGGAGAATTCCATAAAGAAGATAATATTTCTCTCGCCTTCAACATGAATTATAAAGTTGTCGATCAAAACGAACTTCTCTCAACTGTTGCCGATGCCCTTCTTCAAAAGGATGTTGCCCTAGTCACTGATAATGGAAAGCTAGTAGATATTCTTACAGATATCGATGTGCTTCAATATCTCAGCAAGACCAGACAATACTAGAGAATGAAAAAGAGTGAAATGAAATTTGCTACCAAGGTGATTCACGTTGGTGGCCATCCTGATCCAGAGACAGGGGCAGTGATGCCCCCGATCTATCAAACGACTACTTATGCGCAAGAGAGCCCTGGTAAACATAAGGGCTACGAATACACACGTTCTCATAACCCCACGCGAACAAGACTTGAAGAGTGTTTAGCGAGCCTCGAGGGCGCAAAATATGCTCTTGTCGCCGCTAGTGGAATGGGAATAACAACTCTTATCATGCACTCGCTTCCCCCTGGTAGCACTATTCTCTGCGGAGATGATGTCTATGGTGGAACTTATCGCATCTTAACAACTGTCTTTCACAAAATTCATAATATTATTTTCGTTGATACAACCAATATTAAGAATGTTGAAAGGGCAATGAAAGAGCATAAGCCCCAACTTGTTTGGATCGAAACTCCCACGAACCCACTTCTGAAAATTACCGACATTGAAAAAGTCACCCAACTAGCGCGTTCTCACAAGGCCCTCAGTGTAGTAGACAACACCTTTATGAGTCCCTATTTTCAAAATCCTCTTTCTCTTGGAGCAGACATTGTAGTTCACTCCATGACGAAGTATCTCAATGGTCATAGTGATGTTATTGGTGGCTGCCTGATGACTAACAGAAAGTCCCTCTATGAGAAATGTTGGAAACTTCAAAATACGCTTGGCCCATCTCAATCCCCTTTTGACTCTTGGCTAGTCATTCGTGGACTCAAGACCCTTGCGATTCGCATGCAGGCCCATGAAAAAAATGCTCTGAAAGTAGCAAAATTTTTAGAGGCTCACCCCAAGGTAGAGAAGGTCGTGTACCCTGGTTTGAAAACTCACCTACATCATAAGCTCGCGAAAAAACAAATGAAGGGCTATGGGGGAATGATCACCTTTTACCTTAAAGGTGATATCAAGAAATCTAAGCGCTTTTTAGAAAGAGTAAAGGTCTTTACCTTAGCAGAGAGTTTAGGTGGTGTTGAGAGTCTTATTGAGCATCCTGCCATCATGACTCATGCCTCAATTCCAAAAAAATTACGAGAGGATATAGGTATATCAGATAATCTCGTTAGACTTTCTGTGGGCATTGAAGATAGTGAAGATCTTATCCGAGACTTAGAAAATGCTCTAAAAAGCCTCTAGAAGTAACCCTCTCCTGCCCTTTTCTTAGTCTCTAGCTCTTGAATCTGGGGTTCCTCATTTTTCTCTACCTTCGCTTCACTCTCTTCTACCATTTCAGGTACTGGCGGCGCTTCTTGGATCACAGGTGGAGTCTCTTCACTTTCAGGGCTTGCTGAAGCCGTAGGATATGGCGTATCAGATTGAATTAATTTTCCTTTATAGTCCTGACCTCTATTAAAAACTACTGATCTATCTAAATATTTATTTAAAAGAAGATAGGCACAATATGTTTTTCCATGATCCGTTTGAAGATTTTCTTTTTCACCGGCAGCGAAAATAAGGCCATCATCCTGAATCAATCTCTTCATAGTCAAAAACTCAGTACAAAAGATTCCTCTTTCTTTACCCTCACAAGGTGCAGTTTTCTTTACAACTTCTACTGCTCCAAGTCCTTTTTTAATATGAATTGGTGCACGACAAATATCCACTTGCCACGCCTTCTTTATATATTTGAATTTCTCGTGTTGAATCGTTAATGCACAACCTTCTTTCTTAATTTTTAATTTTACGGGAAGTAGACCAAAAGGCTGCCCTTTATGAATGACTTCCACATCGTAATTACCGTTGAAGCAACTATTGTCATCAAAAGCGAACAATGGATTAATAAGAAAAAAGAAAATTAGAATTTTAAAATCAGACTTGCATAACCGCATTACTATTAACCTCTAAATAAATCACTGAGGCATCAAATTTTAAAAAGTCTTCATCAGTATTTTTTTTAAGTTGAAAAAAGACTTCGTTCAAAACCTCTCTTGGACCATTATCATATTGTTCTTTTATGATTTTGGCCAAGAGCCCCTCTTCCTTTTTTAGTTGAAAGTTCTGTAAAACCCCAGGACTAGCAAAAATGAGCTTCTGTCCCCTTATCAAGGAGCCTTCGTAGTGAGCCTCCTCAAAAAAGTTCTCATTCAAAGCTCTTTTATTTTCGTTTGAAAGCTTATCTCCATTAGAAAAGTAAGCTCCATTTCCAAAATGATACCCCTCAAACTGGTACGTTTTTAGGTCTAAAAGTAGCATATCTAATTGAAGAGACTCTGGCTCATCCCGGTCGATTAGGTCAAGATCACGGCATTCATTGATAAGGCCTTCCAAAAAGTCCTCCAAATTACTTCTATTAAATTTAGATAGCTTCTGTAATTGTTCAAAATGGCTTAGTACTATGGAAGATGCAACATAGGACTGAGCGTGGGTAAGAATAATGAGGAGCTGACTATCCGATTTTTTTATGTCAAAAAACTCTCCTCCACTACTAAAGCCTGCTGCGAATTTCGAAAACAAGTTGATACCTTTTATTTTTTCTTGTCTAAGAGGTACAACTTTCTCATGAAGTTTTTTTATTCTTTGAAGTTCTCCCAAGGACTGTTCTAAGATTTTCCCTAAATGAACTTGACCCTGTCCTACTTCCGCACCAGTACCAAGCACCTTACTTTCTAAGACAATTCTTTTAAACCACGGGATATGAAGAAGAGAAGGCTTACTAATATCGATAAAGCCAAGAAGGCTTTTATCAAAGATCTTCCTTACTTTAACAATATCTTTTGAACTAATATCACTAGCAAAAGTGACAATTATGCCACGAGGTGAGTTCAAGCCCTTTTCATCTAGGGCCTCATCCAAGGACGCAATAACAATAGAGTCTCTTACTTCTTCACTGCTTCTTTCATATTTTATAAAAGTAACTTTCGGAAACTCTGGAGCAAGCTCTTTTTCGATATCATACCAATAGGATTTATCATCATCCGATTTTGATTTTTCGGTAAAAGAAAATCTAAGTCCACTTCTTTTCATATAACTATTGAACCATTATCTTTGTCTTATTTTCAGAATCCTGACCTTCCTCAACACTATCACAGAAGCCTGTCGGTTCTCTCGTGTTTATGTAGTGTAATTGAACAATACCGCAATCTTTTTCAGACGCATAAACATTCTTCACTCCACACTCAGGGGTCTTGCCTTGAGCCTTACTCCATTTAAAGTTTTCACGACATTGGAAATAAGAAAACTTATCCACACAGGCCCAATGTTTTCCAACACAATTGTAAACCAAGCCTCTTCCTAGTCTCTTATAAGATGGTGGCTCAACATATTCTTCTGGAATATTTTTATCTTCTTTTTCCTCTGCCTTAGGTTTCACTTCACCTTCTTTGGATTTCTTGAGGATTTGATCAACCTTATCATCCATAGTGAGAGAGCCACTTTCCATTTCTACTTGTTTTTCCTCTTCTAGAGGTTTAGCGGGTGTCTCTGGTGGGATTCCCGTCGCATCCTCGGTTTTGCTTACCGATTCATCTTCAGGCTTTTTAGGCTCTTCAGTATTTCTTATGACTGGCTCTGGCTCTGGAGCTGGCTTTGACTCTGGAGTCGGCGTGGCCACTGGCCGTGAAACAACTGCAGGTGTAGTGACAGGCGTCGGTGTTACCGTTGGAGTAGCAACAGGTTCAACCTTTAAACGAGGCTTTTCTGTTGGTTGATTTTCTACGACTTTAGGTTCAGGTATCTCGTTTTTAGCAGGAACTTCAGCCTTTGGCCTTGCTTGCTCAGCCACTGCCTGCTTTTGTTCAACAGGTTCTTTCTTTCTATTTCGTCTTCTCTTTTTAGGTTTTTTTCTTTGCTGTTTAGGTGGAGCTTGAACCACCATCGTCTCATCTTCTTCTAATAAAATATCTGCGGCAAGATAGAGGATTACCACCCCCAACAAACCCTGGATAAGAAGCTTCTTCCTTTTTTGTTTCTTAGCTTCTTCACCCTCATCTTCTTCCTCGTCATCGTCATCGTCATCGTCGTCGTCATCCTCACCTGGATCATCAATCTCGGTATCAGTAACACCTTCACCAATATCGGTTGCTGTGGCATCCTCAGCATCAATATCTTCACCCATATCACTGGGATCAACTTCTACCTGACCAGTATCCTCATCAAATTCTTCATCATCATAATCGTCATCTTCTTTGGATTTCTTATTAAGCTGGGGGACCTTACTTTTTAAGGTTTCAATAAAATCATTTAATTTTTCTTTCAGTTCATCAACTTTACTCATAGATCAATCTCACATGAGTTATTCTTAAAAGTTTGTTTGCTATAGTAACTTATCGAAATTTTGTAGAAAAAATTTATACATTGTTGAAATTAGTTTCCATCAAGAAAAAAGGTCCGCTATAACTGTTTAGGAGAGAATTTAATCCCATTGGTGAATGCTCCGAAAGTTTTTTACTCAAGTTAAAATAAGGACCTCCTATGTGCCCTATTGATGATGGTGTTATCAAATATGACCGTAGCCAATTTGAAAAATCCCCACCTCTTGAATTGGGAGAATATGAGAACCTTGAAAAATGGAGAAAAACACTTTTTCAAATCCAACTCATAGGGGAATATCTGCCAGAGAAAATCGGTTATGGAAACCTCAGCCAAAAGATGGATTATTCAAAGTTTATCAAAAGTGGTGTAGCACAATTTGTTATCACTGGTACTCAAACCGGTGGTCACCCAGAATTAAATGGAAATTTATATACAAGAGTTCTCGACTACGACTTAGAGGAACAAAAGATAAAAGTTATGGGCCCCTTAGAAGCATCAAGTGAAGCCCTTACTCATGCCGCTATTTATCAATCTTCTCCTCTTATTGGTGCAGTCTTTCACATTCATAGCAAGAGTATTTGGAAAGGCATGATTCGTGAAAACTACCTCGCAACTTCAGAGGATATTCCCTATGGAACAAAAGAAATGGCGAATGCTGTAGAAAAAGCTATCCAAGGTTTAACTACGGGGTCTCTTGTCATGAAGGGACATGAGGATGGGGTCATAGCATTTGGAAAAAATCTAAATGAAGCGGGAAAGGAAGTTTTAAAAATATACGACAAATTCGGCGGGTAACCTCTCGCCAGGAACAGACTCAGCTTTCCACCAATCTTTTACTAAGTGCTGCAAAGTCCTCTCACTCTCTTCTGTTATAAAGTACATACGGAAACTTGAGTCGCTTGGAGAAAGAGGAATAATCCCCTTATTAACTCCTCTATTATAAAGTCTAGGACCTAAGGAGCTTAAATAATCTTTAAAGTTATCCACCTTTTTTAACTTTCTTTGATGAACTAAGGCGATCAAAGAAACATTATCGCCAAACTCCTTATGGAGGTTCCAGGCCAATCCCCCCATACTTTTCCTATGATTCACTTCACAAAGGGGATTAAATTTTAATTCTCCCTCCTCTAAATATTGAAAACAATCGATTTGCAATGACGATAAAGAAAATTGTTGTCTATAGTGTTCAAAGATTTTTTGAGAGCTTGTCAAAATAGAGTCACCTTCCTCAAATTTATCTTTGACTAGGGATCCCTTATAAGCTCCCTTAGAATCAATGAGATTCTGAACTAAATAATGGCCATCTTTTGTCATTCTGATGCCAAAGTCTCTTACTCTCTGAACATATTTTTCGCCTACAACAGGAAAAGACATGCTTTCACTGGTATCAAAATGAAGACCTCTGCCTGAAAAACCAAACTCTTCTTTAAAGACGACTTGGGTATCACAATCTGCCCGATAGGCATTAAGTTCATCTTTATTCGTAATTAATTTTGAATTGAGAGTATTCAAATTTAATTTCTCTCTTATTTTTTGAGAGGTAATATTGGAGTTCACCTCTCTTTCTTTTAACCAATCATTTTCACTCTCAAGCTTCCCCCACCAAGGAATAAGAGATGTCTTTTTATCCTGAGTAAAATAGACCTCTTGCCCACGCATTTGCTGGATAAAAGCCAAATATTCTTGGTCATACTTTTTCTCTGTATAGAGTTGCTCATTCTTTTTGCATAACCAAAAGAAAATGAATTCCAAGGAGGCACTAACCTTATTGTATTTGGGTGGTTGAAAGTTTTCTTTTTTTAAACATTCTTCAAAATCAAAATTTGTAAGATATGTTTTCATTATTGCCATTGCTTTCGATCAGTAATCGCAAAGGAGTTTCTATATTCCTTTAAAGATTCGATATACTCTGTCGGTAACCCTGCCATCTTCCGCCCCTCTTCATCAAATATTAACCCTTTTGCCCTAGCCGGAGTTAATGGCGGTGGTAAAATATCACAATAATGCTCCCATAATTGAGTCATAGCTTCTTCTTTTCCCACTAAGGAATGAGCCACTTCATGACGTCCTCGAGCAACATGTTTAATTTCATCTTCATAAACAATTTTTAAAATATTTGCGGTTTCCCCATCTCCTACCAATTCAAAAATTGAGTGATAATATTTAGCAAAATCTAGATTAGCCTGCTCAAAAGTAAGCGAAATGGTGGCAAAGAACTGATCTGGGGTTTCAATCTTCTCCATGAAACTCCAAAAAAATTGATTAAGTGGAAAGTCACCAAACTTAACTCCAAAGGAGTTCATTCGCTTTAAATAAAGACTAAAATGCTTCTGTTCTTCTTCAAGCGTTTTTACTAAAAGTTTTCTTTGAGAAATTTTTAATTCTGGAAATAATAGAATTGCCTGAGCAAACATTTCAATCGCCAACAATTCATGGTTGGCAAAAAAGTGCAAGGCCTTTCCTTTCTCCTTATCTAGTTTTAAAGCTCCCTTACCGGGAAACTTTATTTGCTTTTGTGAAAAAGAAATTTTTTCATTTCTTGCAGGAAATTTTACTCTAAGTGGCTCCCATAATTCTGATTCATTCCACTCTATCACCGATGAAGGGGTCAATTTTTCTTCTAAAGATTCTCCTAAAAGAATATTTTTCGCATATTCAAAGAGCGTCACTTTTTTCCACCTCTTTTTCTTTTCCTATTTTTAAAAGATCTCTTCTTTTTACCATCTTTTTTATCGAAAGTGCTTGCCTTTCCTTTACGACCAGATTTGGAAGATCGAGGACCTCTCTTACTGTCCCCACCTCTTGAGCGCCGTCCAAAACGCCGCTCTTTAAAGCATTTTTCGCATATGTTGAATTTAGACTGCTCTGGCATTTTCACACCACAACTAGAACAAGTTGGAATAATCTTGTTACTAAGCAGGGTGTTTAACTTATCAATCGCATCCCCTTTATTATTAAGAAGATCATCTTCATCAAAGTCAAAATTCTTATTGTTAAAATGTCTACTCAACCATTGATAAAGCTCTACGCATTTGATGGAAGTTTCTAGATAATCAATATCATTTGAATTAGGATCAATTTTATCATTACGTATTGGGGAATTTTGGACATAATGATTAAGTATCCAAACATAGTATTGAACATGGTCAATAAGGCCTAAATTGACCGGTGCACATGTAAAACCAAAAATTTCTGATTGAGATAAGGTTTGCTCTGTATCGGCGTCTTCCACCATTTCAGAAAGCTCAATCATTTCCTTGAGTTCAACACAATAGAATGGTTTTTGAAAAGTCATAGTATTAAAAAGTCTCAAAAACTCAGATAGAGCAAGGTTTTGTAAACCATTCTCCTCGAGGGCACCGTTTACCTGGCGATAAATATCTAAGTCTGGTCCGACCATACATTTCTTTTTCTGCTCAAGTTTAGTACTGAGGGCATTATCTATGATGTCCTGACCATCTTCCACTTTTGTTAAACAATTCACAAAGCCAACAGGAAATCTTTGAAAGCGTCCAGCTCGCCCGGCAATCTGCTTAATTTCCGAATCAGTAATAGGATGTTCTTGAGAATTAATGAACTTACTAAGAGTCGTAAAAACAATCCTTCTAATAGGAAGGTTCATTCCCATAGAAATAGCGTCCGTCGCTACGATGATATCCGTTTCACCTTGGTCAAATTTACGTGCTTGTTCCCTTCTCACTTCAGGGGAAAGCCTTCCATAAACAATACTCACTTTAAAACCTAATCGCTCAAGGTCTCTTTTATAGCGAAGCGCATTTCTTCTTGAAAATACAATGAGGGCATCAGATTTTTGTAGGTCACCGAGTACGATCGGCTTTTTTTCAACCTTTAAATCTGTCATCCTACTGTATTCTTTAACTTCTAACTCATCACCACAAAGTTCAACAATTTTTTTCACGAGTTCTAGAACAGATGGGTCACCACAAAGGTGAATTTCTTCGGCAAAAATATTTACGAGTGCCCGAGTCCATGCCCATCCTCTTTGACCATCCGTGATCATTTGAATTTCATCAATCACACAACACTGAAAATGTTCTGTCAGTCGTGCCATTTCAATCGTAGAACTATAGTGAGTAGCCCCTTCTTTTTCGATGACCTCTTCCCCTGTTAAAAGAGTAGTGACAACATCATTATTATTCATGGTATCGTAGAGTTCGGCAGCAAGAAGACGAAGAGGCGCCAGATAACAACCTTTTTCTGCTTTCATCAAAGCTTGAATCGCATGATAGGTCTTACCAGAGTTAGTAGGGCCCATATGATAGATAATTTTTCTTTTTATAGTTCTTGCTTGCGAGTGGATCCAAAATTCACCGATATATTCTTGTAATATTTTTCCAGAGATATCTTTACGCTTTAAAATCATGACCGACTTTACAAGCTTTTTAAACTCTCGACCGATGACTCTCTCACTACGCCAAATATTCGTTCCCAATTGATTAAAGAACCTTTTAAACTCTTCCTCTCCTATAAGCTCATCATTAATGTCTGATTCGTACAGAAGCGTTCCGAGATAAGGCTTTAAACTCGCCTCTCTTTGCAAAGCAAGCTCAGAGGGGTAAGTGAAATGGTCTTTAACATTATTCTTAATAAGGGAATCGACTCTATTAAGGGTGCTCCGCTTCAATCGATAGCGAACTTTATGCAAGACCTTTTCAATTTTTTTCTGCATCTCTGTATAGAGATAACTAACTTCGTCTATTGTTCCCTGAGTAAGTTGTTTTTTTATTTCCTCAACAGTGGAGTCAATGAGGTCCTGACAATGCTGAAGAATAAACTCTCTTAGTCGATTTTTATAGTCAGCACTACATCCGTGACACTGACATTCAAGATTTGAAGCCTTTAAATCCAAAGAGAAGTTTTCTTTAAGATTTTCTTGAGTCTTTAAATGGTTTGCTTCTTTTTCCTTCATCCAATTAGAAAAAGTCTCTAAGTGAATTCCAAGAACCTTTTCATTCAAGCCACCATCTTGACCAAAGAAGAACATTTCTTTTTCAGGAAAAAGACAATCATCGAGAAAGACGAGATCAAGAACTGTTTCTCTTTGAAAAAATTCTGGAAGAGGAACATAGTCGCTATTAAAGAGAGACACTAAGCTAGGATATTTTTTAAAAAACTGATGAAGAGCTGTCTGTAATTCTTTTACAAACTCTAGGACTTTCTTCGCGTCACTGGTATCTCTGACATAATCAATATCGTCATTACGAAGTTCATTGACCCGAATAATGGTTTTTCTCTCCGCATCAATAAATTTTTGAATGACCTCGAAATCTGGTAGTTGAGGGATATCCGTCACTTAGCCTCCAATGCTATTGGAACGTATATCCCATTCTACACGTCTATGAAACTAATTATCTAGTTCAATCACGTAAGCTAAAGCTAATTTTACAAACTTCAAAGCATGATTTGCATTATCTCCAGATTGAGACAAGGTATCTCGCCCGGTATGAATATGAGGATTCATTTTAGACTTTCTCGCCTCGAAAGGAGCAGAAGCAGGGAAACCCTGGCCCGTCCATGAGGCGTGATCTGAGCAAGCGTATCCACATCTATCGTAACCCCATTTTAACTGAGGAAGATAGGTATCAATGAGAGAGCCTAAAAACTTGTTTTGTTCTTCATTTGTAAAATCAGACACCAATGCGATATCCCAATCACTTCCATTATAATTGGTCATGTCTAATTGCAAAACACCAAGAACTGTATCGTTGTTTTTCTTAAAACTCTCAGCCATTTCTTTAGAGCCTCTCAAGCCCACTTCTTCGGCAGCGTAAGCTGCAAAGACAAGCGTCTTTTCTGGTCGATAGCCACTTTCAACTAAAACCCTAAAGGTTTCGGTTATTGTTGCAATCCCAGAGGCATTGTCATCTGCTCCTGGAGCCGTTGCTCTAGAGCGATTCCACCAACCCGCAATACTATCAGCATGCCCACCAATAACGATTTTTTCATCACTTGAGCCACGCATTACCGCAATGATTGTGTCTTGGGGCCAACTATTGTGTTTGAATTTTTTTACTTCGATATCAGAACGACCAGAACCGATAGACTTCCACTCATTGAAAATATACTCTTGCGACTCAAGACCCGTCTCACTTTCAAAGTAACGATTCTTAAAGCTTGATAACTTTTGAATCATCTTTCGAATGCGAATTTCTCTAGCTTCTCCAATACGAGCATTGACTTGTGAGCCCTGATTTATGGAATAATCAGCAAAGCTTACATTCTTGGCGAATTGCCTAGAGCTATCATTTTGAACCTCCTCAAGGGCCTTCTCATAACTTTCATGCACCATGAAACCACCACAGCGATGAAAGCCCTCATGAGCTTCATGAGAAATATTGCCCATATCATCTACCTCAATCTCAACAACTGATAAGCCGTTAGTGCTCTCCAATACTTTTTGACTTTTATTTGTAAAAACCTTTTCAGAAAGGTCAGAACCCATCGTAACGAAAAGTCTCTTATTAGAACTGGGGTGAGCTTTTGAAAAACTTGGTTGAGTTATTGAGACAAGTATTAAGCTGCCAACAACAAATCTTGGAATAGAAAAAAACACAACGCCCTCCTTGGCTTAACCTTGTATATTGAGCTTCTTCCGTGAAACTAAATCGTGAACAATTCTATTTTAAGCGATTAAAGTGCGTGATTCGAAAGCTATTGTCTGATAACTTCTTACATAGCTTAAATCATTATAATTAAAACATTTTGTATTGAGAGTAACCTTTATGAAAACTTGGCTTACAGAAACCTTTAACATCAAGTATCCCATTATCATGGCGCCTATGTTCCTTGTCTCGAACATGGAAATGTTAGTAGCTGCAGCTGATGCCGGAATTACAGGATGTGCACCAGCACTTAATTGGCGAACACCAGAAGAGTTTGAAAAAGCTATGAAGGAGCTCAAAGAAAAGTGTCAAGGACCCTTTGGTATTAATTTGATTGTGAACAAAAGTAATGTTCACCTTCAAAGACAACTTGAGATTTGTGAGAGCATTAATCCAGACTATGTCATCACCTCTCTTGGAAGCCCTGAAAAAACCATCAAGATGCTAAAACCGAAAGGGGTAAAAGTTATCTGTGATGTCGTGGATGTTCAATATGCTAAGAAGGTGGAATCCTTAGGCGCTGATGCTGTCATTGCCGTCAACAGCGGCGCTGGAGGCCATGCTGGACCCATACCAGCTTCACTTCTTGTTCCCATGTTACAAAAAGGATGCAATCTTCCAGTTATCAGTGCTGGTGGTGTAGGAACCGGAGCAGGTCTCCTCAGTGTTATGGCACTAGGTGCAGAAGGTGTCTCTATTGGCTCACCCTTTATTGCCTGCAATGAGTCTGGTGTAAGTGAAGAATACAAACAAGCGATCGTTGATTACGGAGCTGATGATATTGTCATGACAAATAAGCTTTCTGGTACACCTTGTACGGTCATCAATACACCTTACGTTGAAAAAATTGGTACCGATCAAAACTTTGTAGAGTCTTTTCTCAATCAAAATAAGAAGCTAAAAAAATACGCAAAAATGTTGACCTACTACAAAGGCACCAAGTTATTAGAGAAAGCGGCTTTCTCGGCTACATATAAAACCATTTGGTGCGCAGGCCCCTCTATTGAGTTTGTGACAAAAAGAGAAGGTGCAAAAGAAATCGTTGATCGCCTCATAAAAGAATATGATATTGCTCTTGAAAAGTTCCAAGAAAGAAATCAGTAATCTATGATTAAAGTCCCGGGGGTTTTAAAGCTCCCTAACTTTAGAAATCTTTATCTGGCTGGAGTTACCTCTGAACTTGGCAGTTTTGTTACAGAAACTGTTCTCATGCTCTTTGTCTTTCAACTCAGCGGAAAAGATAAAGCGTATCTTGGAATCCTTCGCGCAGTTTTCTTAGTCTTCCTCACTCTTGGAGGAATTCTCGGTGGCCCAATAGGTAACAAATATAACCGCAGAAAAGTACTCATTTTTTGTGAAATCGCAAGAATACCTCTCATCATATTACTTTTCTTCTTTCAAAACATTCCCATGGTTATCGCTTGTAATGCTGTTATCGCTTTTTTCACAGGAATCTTTCGTCCTTCAAGACAGGCAATAATCAATGAAATCGTTCCCCAAGATTCTATAAAAAAAGCCAATGCACTTTTTGGTAGCACAGTCGCTGTCCTCCATTTAGCCGGCCCCTTACTAGGAGCGACTCTCTTTGGCATTCTCAATGGAATCAATACTATTCTCATTGGTGACTTTCTTACTTATGTTCTTGGTATATGGCTTTTAGCGCAAATTATTTATCAGCCAGTCAAAGACCATAATGAGGATGAACAGAACTTTTTCACTGAAATAAAAGACGGTTTTCAGTATCTTCGTCTGCGAAAGGACCTATTTGCAATCAACCTAAATGGATTTTGCGCTGGACTCGCTATTGGTATTCTTATTCCTCTTCTGGTGCCATTTACTTTAGAAATTCTTCAAAAGTCTGAACAACACTACGGTGTCGCTATGGCCTTTTTTGGACTTGGAGGAATCATCGGCAGTGCCAGTGCTGAAAAGATAAGCGCTTTACTCCCTCATGGTAAGGTACCTCTTCTTAGCATTGTGCTAGAAACTTTGATATTTGGACTTTTTATCTTTAACAGATCGTTCCCCTTGGCTTGCCTCATCCTTCTTATTTGGGGAGTCCTAGTTTTTATGAGAATTACCACCCAAATGAACTTTATTAGTGATTCTGTAGAAACTCGATACCTTACGAGAGTGCACTCCTTTTTAGAAATCTCCTTTATCATACCCAATATATCAGGAGGTATTTTTATTGGAGCTTTAGGAAATAAGTTTACTACCATGGAGCTTCTGTCTGGTGCAGCACTCTTGTTTTTCCTCTCCATCAACCTTAGACTTCCATTGAGGCATATGAAAGTATTATGGAATGTACAACCCGACAAAGTAAGTCGTAACATTCAAGTTTAGCGGAAAAAGAATATGACTGTTAAAATTTGGTTAAGAAGTGAAACAAAAGAAAAAGAGCGTCGAACACCTCTTACTCCTAAAAATGCTAAACTCCTAATTGAAAATGGGGCTCATATAGTTGTCGAAGATGACCCTCATCGCATTTTCCCCATTAAAGACTATATAGATGTTGGATGTGAAATTGCTCCTCCACACTCATGGTCACAAGCTCCAAAAGACTTTTTTATTTTGGGGTTAAAAGAAATTACAGATGAGGATGTGACCTTCCAACACAATCATATTTACTTTGCCCATGTTTTCAAAGGACAAGAAGGTTCAGAGAAAATCCTTAAACGTTATCAAGAGGATGGTGGCACTCTTTTTGATCTTGAATATCTTACCGATGAAAATAATCGCCGAGTTGCGGCCTTTGGCCACTGGGCGGGGTATGCAGGTGCGGCCTTCGCTCTTGATCGCTTTTATCACAAACAATACGAAACTTTAGAAAACTATCCCCCTTTAAAGTCTTATGACAAAATATCTGAACTCTTAACAAGTATTCAGCTTAAAAGAGAAAAAGCCCCAATAAAAAACCCTAAGGTCATTATTATTGGTGCCTTGGGCAGATGTGGTAATGGAGCTGCACAACTCCTTAAAGAATTTCAGATTACTGCAACCTCCTGGGATTACCAGGAAACGAAAGCTGGCGGTCCCTTTTTAGAGATAAAGGATCATGATATTTTTATAAATGCTGCCCTGATCACCAAGAAAATTCCTCCCTTTTTAGATGAGTCGACCTTACTGAAAGGAACCAATAAGTTAAAAATCATTGCTGATGTTAGTTGTGACCCCAATAGTAACCTCAATCCGATTCCTCTCTATTCTCAATCAACGACCTGGGACCGACCCTTCCTCCAACTAGACAATAAGTATTCTCTAGAAATCCTTAGCGTAGACAATTTACCTTCAACATTACCCAAAGAAAGTAGTGAGGACTTTAGCGATCAGCTTTTTTCAACTCTAGAGAGTTTAGTCAAAAAAAAGGGAAGCCTTCCACTTCCCTTTCAAAATGCTAAAAATGTCTTTATAAGTAAAATTAAATAAGACCAGCTCTCTTTAATAGTGCATCGGGCTTAGGTTCATCACCTCTAAATTTTTTATAAAGAGTCATTGGATGTTCACTCCCCCCTTTTTCAAGAATATTTTCTCTAAAAAGGTCTGCAACTTCTCTATTAAAAATCCCCTTTTCTTTAAAAGCCTCAAAAGCATCGGCGTCAAGAACCTCAGCCCACTTATATGAGTAATAACCTGCCGAGTATCCACCTCTAAAGATGTGGCCGAAGCTCACACTCATATTTGAGCCCGAATAAGGCTCTAAAAGTTCACATGATTTCATGGCGTCTCGTTCAAAATCCCCCACATTCTTGACTTGTTCTGGATTCTCTCCATGCCACTTCATATCAAGAAAGCCAAAGGACAGTTGTCTCAATGTTTGTCTTCCTTCATGAAAATTAGAGCTAATTTTGATTTTCTCAATATACTCTGCAGGAATAGGCTCACCTGTTTCATAATGAACAGCAAAGAGATCTAGGCATTCTTTTTCATAGGCCCAATTTTCAAAGACTTGAGAGGGAAGCTCTACGAAGTCCCAGTAAACAGATGTTCCTGAAACACTTTCATAGGTACAGCGAGAAAGAAGACCATGAAGGGCATGACCGAATTCATGAAACAAAGTGAGAACTTCATTAAAAGTAAGAAGGGATGGCTTGGTTTCCGTTGGTTTCGTAAAGTTACACACGATTGAAGCATGTGGGCGATAATCGAGACCGTCTTTTTTATGTTGATCTCTAAATGTCGTCATCCAAGCACCAGCCCTTTTTCCAGCACGAGGAAAAAAGTCTGCATAAAAAACACCAACATGTCTTTGGTCTTCATCGAGAACCTCAAAAGCCCTTACGTCCTGATGATATACAGGAATATCTCTTCGCTCTTTAAAACTAAGTCCATAGAGCTTGTTAGCTACTTTAAATACACCATCAACAACATTTTCGAGCTTAAAGTAAGGTTTAAGCTTTTCAGAGTCGAAGTCATATTTGTCTTTTTTGAGTTTTTCTGCCCAATAGCCTTGATCCCATGGCTTAAAGTCTTCCGCAGAAGGCCCACCATTTTTGGCAGCATATTCCTTAAGCTCGTCCATTTCTTTTACTGCGATGGGTTTAGCCTTATCCAATAGATTATTCAAAAACTCCATAACCTTCGTAGGCTTTTCTGCCATTCTCTCTTCTAAAACAAAGTCTGCATGAGTGGCGTAACCGAGTAGATTCGCTCTTTCATGACGAAGGCTTGCAATTCTTTTCACAATTTCCTGATTATCATTCTCATTCCCTTTAAAAGCTTTTGAAGTAAAAGCTTTGTAAAGAGTCTCTCTATGATCTCTATTATCAGCATAAGTCATAAAAGGAATGTAACTAGGGTAATCCAAACTAACGGCCCACTTTCCTTCGTGCCCTTTTTCCTTTGCCAGACTGGCAGCGGCTTCAACGGCAGATTCAGGTAGACCTGAAAGTTCCTCTTGATTATCAATAATCATCAAGAAATCATTTGTTTCCTTAAGAACATTATCTCCAAACTCTAGTGAGATATTACTCAATTCTTTATCTATTTCTCTTAGTTTTTCCTTTTTAGCTTCATCCAACATCGCTCCATTTCTCACAAAGCCTTTATACTGCTTTTCTAAGAGCATCATCTCTTCACTGTTTAGATTTAATGAATTTTTCATTTCGTAAACAGCACGGACTTTTTCAAAAAGCTCTGGGTCCAATTGAATGTCATTTGAGTATTCAGTAAGAAGCGGAGAAAACTCTTTGGCTATATTTTGAATTTCATCATTGGATTCCGCCGAATGGAGGTTATAAAAGACACCCGCAACTTTACCGACAATCTCCCCTGCCTGATCCAATTGCTCACAGACATTTGAAAAAGTTGGCTTCTCATCCGAGTTTTTTATGGCTTCAATATTCTGTTTTGCAATTTTTATCCCCTCCTGAAGCGCAGGAAGAAAATGCTCTGGCTTAATTAAATCAAAAGGTACCGTTTCAAAAGGTGTTTCATACTTGTGTAAAAATGGATTCATGAACTCTCCTTCAAATCATTTTTTTCATGCAATTTTTTGTAGCTCTTAAAGAGGGGGATCAAACAAAGGACCCAAGCGAGGACGCTAACTCCAAGTAACCCATTAATTAAAGAGCTGGGTATTTTTATCAAAATAAGCGAAATAAGGCCCTTTGAAAGCCTGTAGGTGATCATATCAGCTACGTATTTCGCACCGTACTTCTGAATATCTGTTAAAGCGTAATAGAGCAACTCCTTAGCAGCTCCGAATAAGGAATAATCTAGGCCTTTAAAGACAATAAACGTGATGGCCATTGGCATTAAACCGGCTCCAAAACTCATCCCTAGAAAGAAGGCACATCCATAAATAACTGGAATCGCGAAATGAGTGAGAAAAGGAGGCACAAACTTAAGGAGAACAGGCAAAACGGCTAACTGCATCAATAGAGAACAAGTGTTGATCCAGCCATAAATCTTTCCCAAAAATTCTGTTTTTCCTAAGGTATCCTTGAAGGCTTCATTTAAAAAAGCATTAAATTGATAATTTCCAATATTAATAACGAACTGACTTAGCATCACAATGGCGGCTACAGAAATAACAAAACCTTTGATGTCACTAATGGAATCGAGAGGGCTTTTTGCTTTGGAATCCTTGAGGTGGACATGCTGATTATTAGTTCCCCAAAAAATTAATCCGGTTAGGAAAATCAAAAAGCTACCAAGAAAGAAAAAAGAATCCTCACCAAGATTTTTTACAAATAGAGAAACAGAGAAGGCTCCTAAAATGCCTCCAAGACTACCAATAGCTCCTAGTGGTCCATAAACTACCTTTGCCTTCTCTTCATCAATAGAGGCGTTTAAATGACCTAAAACGGAGTGAACCAACATAACAATATAGACTTCTTTTAAGACATAGAGGGGATAGGCCCATTGAGGGGAATGCCACTTAAACAAGCTCATAAAAAAAAGAAAAAATGCTGATGTTCCAAATGCTCCTAAAAGATAGATTTTTTGCGATCTCATCCGTTTTTGAAAGAAATTGAGAACACTCACCACGAGGGAAAGACAAACCACAGAATATATCCAAGCATAGGGTGAAGCCTTAACCCCATGATGGGTAAGAAGGAGACTAGTGGTAGTGGTTCTCAAGTAGGGATAGGAAAAAAAGAGTAAAAATAAGGTTGCCCCAATTAGTCCCAGATTCTTCTTTTCTATAGAGCTTAAGTCTAGAAATGTCTGATGAGTTTCCGCTATCTTTCTTAAAAATGACAAAAATAATCCTTATTTTCCGGGACGTATTCAATCGCTATTTTCGCTATAATAGTCATATTGGCATTTTGCCATGTTTTCAAATGAAGAGTTTATTTAATTATGAAAAGAGATTCAGTACTTTTAGTTATTCCCGTATTTAATGAAGAACAGTGTATTGAGAAGGTTGCTGTGGATTGGGGCAGTGAGCTCACCTCTCAGCAAATAGACTT
>JASBRV010000086.1 GCA_030149295.1 Bacteriovoracales bacterium
GGAAACCCTCAAGGATCTGGAACCCGGCATGGTACTGGAAGGCACCGTCACCAATGTCACCAACTTCGGCGCCTTTGTTGACATCGGCGTCCACCAGGACGGGCTGGTGCACATCTCGGCGCTGGCTGAGCGCTTCGTCAAGGATCCCAGGGAAGTGGTGAAAACCGGCGATATTGTCACTGTCAAAGTGCTGGAAGTGGATGTGCCGCGCAAGCGCATCGGCTTGTCCATGCGCCTGGGGGATGAGCCGGGTCGGAAAACCTCCCAGCGGGAAAACCGCGGCAAGGGCGGCAACGGAAAAGCAGGTGGCCGCAAACAGGGCACACCGGCCAAAACCGGCACCCTGGGTGCGCTGTTCGCCGAGGCCCTGAAGAAAAATTAAAGTCGGCGCAACCGGGGCGGGTAGACGACTGCCCCTCGGATTAACCGTCGTTGAAAAAACACGACGGTAGTCGTGCCGCTCCGCTCACCCGCTGACTATTGCCCTCGACCCAGCCATCCAGCCAATGCAGGGCATTGCGAATATTGCTGCTGACAGCATGGCAATTCTCTGCGGGACCAAAAAACCCCTCCAGAAACCCTCTTGCGAAGGCTTCATTTTGTTTGATCTTGTTTTCCAGAGTCTTCACCGCCATTCTCCTTAATCGCCTTATCTATGTCGACGGGGCAAGTGCCCGGGGTTACCCGCCCATTCCCTGGCGAGCACATTCCATGGAACCCCGCCAATCAAATGTCTCATTTGACTGGTTCCACTGACCGTAAAGGGGCCACAATTCCCGGTACATCCACCTGCGTTCAAAGGGATCTTTCCATCGATGGAGGGAAAAACCGGCGAGATGCGCAATGGGAAAGTCCACCCGGTTTCCACAGTGGTAACAGCCCATCAGCATCAGGACCTCGTCTTCATCCGGCTCGATATAAAAGTGTCGCCCTCTACATACCAAGCAGTCATTCAGCACGATCAGTGCCGTATCAGGCTCTGTCAAAGAGACCGGTTCATCCACGGCTTACCACCTACCGACAAAACCACGTATCACGAATAAAGACCTATACCATCAGCAGAGCCCCATCACCCCTCGGGGCTCCGAAGCACTTTCCTGAAAATTGTGGAAACTTACAGCCGAAACCACCATAAAAAGCTGGAGAGAGGACGTCTAGCCGGCTTTTAGTAGTAACCCCAAAGTTAGTGGCTAAAGTAAGCGCGAGGTGAAAGGCAAATAAGACAAATAAAAAAGGCGGCCCGAGCGGACCGCCTTTTCAGATAATGGGGTGGCTGACGGGGATCGAACCCGCGACCACAGGAATCACAATCCTGTGCTCTACCAACTGAGCTACAGCCACCATTGTCTCTGGTGTTGTGCGCCAGGCTGGATGGCACGCCCTGCAGGATTCGAACCTGCGACCTACGGCTTAGAAGGCCGTTGTTCTGATCCAACTGAACTACGGGGACATAAACCTTTAACTTGCAACTATTCTATATGAATCTTTGGTGGTGTCAAGCAATTATTCTACAAGAAATACACGACCTTCATCTAAATCTTCTTGTTGAGCTACACACCATCCAGTTGGATCGGGTGAAGGTACTTCACAGAAAGACACATCTTGTGTCCAAGCCGAATTATCAGTAGGGCATACCCAACTAACAATAAAAGTTAGATCATCATTGTTGAATGCAATCATACCGGAAGTAATAGCATCATCAGCATATTCTTCGGTTACTTTATAAGTTTTACCTACTTCAAATTCCATCATCTTCCTCTTTAACAATCAATTCAAATGAGGCTTTGTAGACTCTACCATTATCATCATAAAGCTCTACAGTCTTCTGATCAAGTTCGATGACTACACAATACCTTTTTGAATAATCCACAGAAGGCCCGAAAACTCCCTCTAGCAATTTTGCTTCATAAAACTGAAAGGAAGTTGCATCAAGTTCATTCCAGCCAATCCATTCATCAATAAAAGATGACTCAAAACCTGTTGCCTTAACCATCGTGTTCCTCCATCATCCAAAGGTCAGATGTAGTTAATTCTGCCCACACCTCGCCATTTAATTGAAATTGATGCCAATACCCATTACCTGACCAGTTATGACCTAGGTATTCCAACACCTCAGATTGTCCCTTAAACCTGTAGAGATTCCCTACCACCATAATTAATCTCCCCATTGTCTGCGGATATCCTCATCTCCATACTCAATATATCCTATCTCTCTTAGCTCGCACAAAGCTTCATGGCACACTTGAGTTGCGTATTCTCCTTCCCAAAAAGAAGGAGTCTTATTGATAAATGTATTCACGGCGACATCTTGTAATTGAGACGGAATCGGGTACACATCATATAAAGCATCCTTTTCCATGTACTGCAAGCTTTTCTTTAATGCAGGCAGCAGGTACACCAGGGCTGATTCTAGGCACTCTTTAGAATATCTCATGATTGCTCCTTCTTACGGATAACCCAACGGCGAAGGCGATCTTTCTCTGAGGTTGTCAACATTCCACTACATCCGATACCAGTGATATCACGAAGCTCTTTTATATAACCTTCATGTGTACACGCTTGAGCAATCAATCCTCCAATCTTCCACACCAGATAGAATCCGCCTAATGAGATAACCACGGGAAGAACAAAATCTGTCAAGACCATAAAGACCATGTAGAGAATGGCGATAGTAAGGGCTCCATCAGTTACATTTTGGAGCATGTTCATCAGCATTTCAAACTGTTCCATATTCATAGATCACCTCTTAGTATTTGAGAGAACAACCTTTCTTCAGCTTTATCATGCCACTGTTGTGCTAATCTTTCAAGAACATTTTGAACATATTCCGATTCTTTCTGCTCAACCTCATCATCTGTCCAATGAAGTCCAATGTGTTCTTTGGCCTCTTCAAAAGCTACGGACCTTGCCATGCATTGCTTAGCAGTAAGCATCAGACTTCCTCAAGCCAATCTTCTACGAAGTTCCACTTATCAATACCATAATGCCCTGTTAGTTGAATTTGACCATTAGGACTCACTGCATACACAGTTGCTTCCTTACCAATGTATTTTTCCATCTTAGGGACGAAAACATCTGTATAACCTTCTGGGGCTTCTCCATCTCCATCGGTGTCTACTTGGATTGCTTTGACTCTTACCTTATCACCTTCTTTGAATCGTGTCTTGTTCATGATTCCACCTCTTCAATAAATAGGACAGATTGCTCTAAAATGTATTTACTGATTACTGCAATTTCTCCTGCATTATCTGTAAATGTAATATAACCCCATTCCTTGTCAGAAACCTTAGCATACGTTTCCATGAGAGTATCACATACTTCTTCTTCTAATGGCTTAGATATTGCAATAAATTCCTGTGTAGCGCAATGAAAAACCTTTATTACGAACATTGTTATCTCCTTTTATATAATGGGAGCCGGAGGATTCGAACCTACCTACCTTCGGATTATGAGTCCGCTGCTCATACCACATGAGCTTGGCTCCCTTTGAAAAGTATCTACAAGATATCAGAAGTCATTAGACATTTCAATAGTTCCTTCAAAAACTTCCCAATCAGATGAGTTAGTTGCTGGCTTCCAATAATCTATATATGTACCAACAGTGTGTAAAGATTCATCTTTAGTTTGCACTACAGTCCCTTTCGTAGGACTATGAAATAATACAATAAACTTTTTATGAGTTGAAATCATCAAACAAGGGTACTTGATTTCCCCATCACAACTCATATGATCTTTCACAGTTACTTTCATCTTCATCTCCTTCTCTTTGAATATGGTACGGGTGGCGGGACTCGAACCCGCACGACCATTACGATCCTGAGATTTTAAGTCTCATGTGACTACCAATTCCACCACACCCGCTTTAAATGCTCTCAGAAGCTTTCTCAAGAGACTTAACTTCACCCTATACGATCACCCTAGTCTCTTGAGAAAGCTTCTGAGAAAGCCATACAGACCTTCTCAGAAGCTCTTATCAGGTTAGGAAGCCATTTCCAGAGCTTTACCAAACGCCAGGGTCTTCATTTGATCACCTTGACCAAACCAAGCATTCTTCAAGCGAGAATCCTGCTTGTAACCTTTGTGATGGTCCACATATTCAGTGATGGAGTTTACAGCACCCCAGAGAGTGCCCTTAGAAGATTTCAGGTCAGAGCCTTTACCATCACCTTTGAATAGATCATAAACATTTTTAATCTGATTCGCAGAGCGAGTGGATAGGTCTTCCAACTCCACATCTTCACCAGCCAAGACATCTTTGATGAACTGCATGGCTTTCTTATCGCTAACACCTTTAGATGCAAGCAATTGTGACTTCTCTTCAAACTCCTTAAAGGCATCTTTGTAAATACCCAGGTCAGTCTTAACTGAGTCTGCTTCAAAATCAGCAGAGTGTTTGATAGAAACGAAGTTCCCTCCTGTTGCAGTTACAGCAAGGCTCAGAGTGTTTTGACATACCACACGAACACTAGTGAATTGAGCCCGAGTTGCCATGGTGCCATCAAATGAAGTGGCAAGCAAGACAAAAGAATCTACTTTATCCTGCCCCGCAAGGCGGAAATCCTCACCAGTAGATGCCAAAGCCCAAATACGCTTACCACCATCAAGGGAACCAAGAGTCTCCATGGAAAAATCCTGCTTCTCACAGAGGTCACGGAAGAACTCAACAACTTGCTCAGGCTGTACAGGTTTGTAGCGAGAAGTTGCTACACCAAGCTGCTTATGTGTATCAGAGCGATAGATGATTTCACTGTTGCCTTCAAAGAGCTTATCATCTTCACCCTTGAACATCACTTTAGCCTTACGGGCTTCCCATTCAAGACCTGCTTCAATACGCCACTGGTCAAGATCAGCACCAGCAGGCATCTCAATACCCAGGCCATGCCAGGGAGTTTCACCTTTGTAAGCCATGTTCTCACGGTTGTTGGAAAGATCAATTACTGCACTCATGTCGTACCTCCTATGGATGTTTTAGAACAATTGAGTGTATTGTGGAGCAGGTTGGTGTTCCTGTCAATACTCTTTTGAAGAAAAATTTAGAACATAAGGTCAATATCTGTTACCTTTTCATCTACGGTCCCACTCAACCAATATGGGCGATCCTCTTTCCTGCGCACCAATTCCATCCATTCAGGGAGAAAGAAATAGGCAGTATTAACAGAAAGCTTATATCCACAACCTTCATCAATTTCTTCGACCACGCAATGCCAATTCTGAAGACTATCCATTTCGTCTACCCAACAGATTTCCATATCAGGATCAAGGGTTGACCTGTAATCTTTCTCATTTACAATATCTTTAGGTTTCTTCACCCTAACAAGATCACCTACTTGAAAGGTGAAGCCTTTCTTAGGAGAAAAAGCAGGATTATCTACATGATGTGGTGCGGGAGGGAATACTTCACTCTCAGGCTTTTTAGCCTCTTTAGCTCCCAGAGAAGGTTCACTCTTCACAAACCGAACACCATTTGCTGCCATATTACAAATAAGATCATGAAGGTCTTCGCTGTTATAAAGCTTCTTCATCAAAGATGGCACACTACCACCTGCTTCATCCATAGCATTCATATAAGAATTGATTGTGTCTTTGTACTCTTGTTGTCCTCTGCTCATCTGATTTCTCCTATTCGAATTCACAAATTTCTTGTCTAAGGTCTTCTATCATTTCATCAATTATACCCTTATCTTTTAAGAGTCCACAAGCATCCATCTTGTAAGAGGATAAACATCGAAACATTTCAATTCCTATTGATCCTTCCGGCTTCAACTCAAAACCATCTTCATTAAGAGAGTATTGAGATTGGAATTGGAACTTCTCTGTCTTACGACCCAAAATGAATCTATCTTTATGAACTAGACCTTCAACAAGCACCGAAGGTCCAAAAGAAGGAATAGGACCATAATAACGATATATTCCTGTAAACAACCCAACATCAATAGTATCAACACAGTGCTCTTCTTTGACAATATGCTCACACTCTTTCAGGAAGTCTGTGTTGATAATTACAAAGTCCTCTCCATAATTAACAGACAATGCATCTTCTAACTGAGAAATAGCTTTACCTAGGAAACTATTAACAATATATTTTTTGTCCGATAAAGAGTCTAATTTCATTTCAATAAATGTCTCAAGTCTTCTAAGACGATATTTGTAATCTAACGTCCCTGTTGCCTCAATTTGCATGTGTTTGTTGTGTGAAACCTTCTTACTTCCTTGGATTTTGAAGAAGTGTTTAACTTCAATAGAAGGAAGAAGAGACTTCTTATAATAAAAAGCATGGATTGGCATACCAGAATCATTAAGAGTTTCACAGAAATCTTGAATCTTTTCATTCTTAAATTCGGTGAAATCTTGGCACTTCTTTGCCATAGATTCATTTAATACTTCACACATATTTTCACTTCTCTGACGAACTAATAAAAGCTCGCCAAGCAATAGTGTCGCATTCACTTTTGAGATTTGAATCTGAATATCTGACATACACACCTCTAATGTTTTGGAGGATTTGCAAGAGAAGACTTACCTTCCTTTGCTAGAACAGCTTCTCTCTCACTAGCAAGAGGTGGAAGCTCATAAAGATAATGGCAATGATACAAGTAATCAGCAATATGTTTCAAGGATTCTTTTGTCTCTGTCTCATAGAAGATATCAGGGGTGAGATTAGGAGCATACCTGTTCATAAACCACTGGCCCAGGCGCTCACCAGATTTCTCTTTCTTCCACATACCTTTCAGTTTTTCTGCATTGCAAGCAGCGGCAATACGAGCATAATCCATCATCCGATCCTCTTGAGGTTGTTGGACATACGGCGAAGAGTCATCATGGCATCTTCCACGATGGACTGATCATCAGGACTTAGACTATCATAGTCATCATTCTGGATCAATCTAGCAAGTGCTTTCCGGGCCTTGTCGAGACCATCTCTTGCATTCTCGGACACATCTTTCATGCTGTATTCATATTCGTTGTACATTGTATACCTCCTTTGATCTGATGTATGTAATCCTAGAGGTGGGTTGTCTTGATGTCAACTACAATTTCATGTTGACAGAGCTAGTACAAGTAGGTATCTTGGCGAAGAATTCACAGACAAGGAGAAAATAATGGCTCAGCACAATGTACGAGAGGGTGCATATGGAAGTATTAGTTCAATTCTTTTCGGTTCTGATGGGGAAACCCTCACAGAAGAGGATGGAATATGCCTTAAATTACAAGATGATGAGTGGGAATTTTGTTTCTTCAGAGATGATGTCCCTTACTTGATCAAAGCCCTACAAAAAGCACAGGAGCTTGGTTGGGCGCCTACAGATGCACCAGGAGATGAATGATGAAAGTTATCAGCAAGAACGATCAAAGGCTGTTAGGAATAAGCACACAAAAAGCTTCTCCTTTTCACGAAGAACCTCTCGTCCTGATTACAGAATCAGTTATATTTGATCAAGATGAATGTGTTATAGTAGAAAATAGAAGAGAAGCTTTGGAAATTATTTCTTACCTACAAAATGAGGTGGATCATGGTATCTTCAGTAAATAAAAATCTGTGGATCATCCGAGGACTTCCCGGATCAGGTAAAAGCACTTTGGCTGTTGCTTTGTCGAAGATTCTGGATGATTGTGTACATTATGAAGCAGATATGTTTCATATGATCGGTGGTGAATACCATTGGAAGCCTGAGAATGTCCCTAAATCTCACAAATGGTGTCAGGGCGTTGTCAACAGTGAGATGGGTATCCGAAGTAATATCATCGTATCCAATACATCCCTTGTAAGAAAAGAGTATCAGGTGTATATTGATATGGCTGAAAAGCGTGGATATACAGTCAACATGATCCTTTGTCAAGGAGATTATGGGAGTATTCACAATGTACCTGCTCATACCATTGAGAAGATGAAGAATCGCTTCCGTTTGGACCCTGAAGAGCCCGAGGCATACGTTTATGATGCTGAGAGCTTCTGTAACGCTCTCTCAGAGCATTTAAAAGATGGTTTGAGTGCCAGGGAGGCTTTTGATGAAATCCTCTTAGAGAGCGTTACAGTGCGTCTGAGGAAGTAAAAGACATCTGAATAGATCATAAGATTCTCTATTGATCTATATAAACCCAATAAACACCAATAAAACCTAAAGACCTTCAGAGATATCTAGAACCTCCAAAGAGTTCTCTTTATATATCTATAGATATCTTATAAGGAGGGTAGCATGTATGTGTTTAGGTGTTCTAGTTGTTTGTGTCTATTGGTGTTGATGTGTCCATAGGAGTAATTTATTGGATATCTTGTGGGCACAAGAGGATACTTAAGAATTACTGGATAACAACCAAGGAGAAATCATGGGAAAGATTTATATAACAAGTGACTTGCACTTTTATCATAAGAGTATTTTAAAGCATTGCCCTAACACCAGACCTTTTGCTGATGTAGAAGATATGAATGAAAAGTTGATTGAACAAATTAACAACTGTTTGATTGGTGCTGGTGATCACTTGTATATCCTTGGAGATTTTTCTTTCAAAGGTAAAGAGCGAACGAGAGAAGTCCTTGAGAAGCTACCTTGTGGTAAAATTACTTTAATCCTTGGTAATCATGATCTTCACTTCGAGGGCTTCTACAAGAAATACTTTCATGAGGTTCAGCGTTACAAAGAGATTCGGTGGTATGATGAGGAAGGTGAGAAGATTAAGGTATGCCTCTTTCATTTCCCAATTCAAAATTGGAACCAAATGGGAAGAGGTGCTGTACATCTTCATGGCCACCTCCATAGTAATTTCTATACAGGAATTCGCCGCAGAGATGTAGGGTATGACAGCAGTGGTCGTATCTACAGCCTTGATGAAGTTATGAAGGATTGCCTGAAAGAGCCTTCTAATCTCAGTCACCATTAAGGAGGTGTTATGAATATTAATTTAAGGGAGATGGTTGAAGATTTCTTTACAGGCATTGGTTTGTCATATATCTTTATCTTCACTTTCTCTTCAATAATTGAGTGGTCTTTCAATTGGAATCCTGAATCCTGGGGTCAAGGAAGAATCCTTTTCTCTGTCTTGGTATTCTGGTGTTTTGCTGCAACCTTTGTAAGATTCAAAGAAGGTAGATATGATAAGGAGGATGTATGAACCCTGTTCAGAATATCAAAGAGTATGAGGATATCCCTAATAAGTACATCAGAGTCAAAGAGGAGGCAGAAGGGTACGTTGTCAAGTATTCCAACAAAGCTTTTTATGATTCTGCTTGGAATGAATATCCTCAGCTTCTTCAGGCAAGAGGTCATATCTTTGATAAAAAGACAGGGGATATTATTGTTCGTCCTTTCGACAAGGTATTCAATTACAGACAAGAAGAAGCCGGTGCAGAAGTACACCCTGATGACATGGTGGTTGCTGTTGAGAAAATTAATGGCTTCTTGGGAGTAGCTACTGTCCTTCCTACCGGAGTGGTTATTTATAGCACTACAGGAACCACTTCAAGTGATTACGCTAAGCTTGTACGAAAGCATGTGTCTGGGAAAATGGAAGGATGGTTTATGGAATCTGTCCATAAGACTTTCCTGTTTGAAATCTGTGACCCATCCGATCCTCATATTATCCCAGAAGAAGAAGGAGCCTATTTGATCGGTGTGAGAGACGTTGATACTGGTCACTCTTACACAGAGGATATATTGGACCTCCAAGCTATCGCTATGGGGTTCAAAAGACCTTATTGGGAATTCACCACAATGGAAGAAGTTGTATCGCAAGCAGAGGATTGCCAGATTGAAGGGTATATGGTGAAGACTCTTGATGAGAATGAAGACTATGTTTGTAAACTGAAGTCTCCTTATTACTCTTTCATTAAAACTCTTGCGAGAAAGAATTGGAAGGATAAAGCCCAAGAGTTGATTGATTTTACTAGCAATAGAGGCGCCCTAGGTATGTACTGTTTCGACAGTATCATGTGGATGTACAAATCCACTGAAGCCTTCGCCGAAGATCATGAGCAAAACAAAGTGCAATTCCTTAGACGTGTGATTGATGAATATTATGAAAAGGAGAAGTTTTATGAGTGATAAGATGACAGACAGAGAGAAAATGCTTATCTATGAACAGGTTCTTGTTAATATATCTAAAATGTATTCACATGATTGGGATCAAATGAAGTCAGCATCTATTCAAGCTTTAAATTTTGTTAAAGATAAGGAGAAAGGAAATGGGGATGTTTGATCTTAACTGTTGGATGGATTACACCACAGTGTTAGCATTGTCTTTGATGATTCTATCTGTAATTGTAGGGCCAATTCTCTACCACTTAGGTTATTTGTGTTATAGGTATGTGAATGACAAAGAGTATGATCATAATCTAGGATATTTTGCACTCATCTTTAAAGATGATGATGACGATGATTGGGATGAAGATGATTCTGCTGGGTGTGCGCTGAAAGTTGCAACAATTTCCTTCTTTGGCACATTTCTAGTTGGGTTGCTGCTTTGGTACTGGCCTCTAACTCTTTTTTGTATCGTTATTTATGGTATCCTCTTCTGCCTCAGAGGTCTTATTCGGTTGAAAAGAGATTTGCAAAATCATAAGGAAGACCCTAAAGCACATAAAAGAGAAGGAGGTGTGTGATGGAATTGAAGGTAGGAGATAAAGTCAAAATTGTTGGCCCTCAATTAACTGAAGATGGTTATCAGAAGAAATGGAATGCGTATGATACTCTGTATTGGACTACAGAGATGGATGCATTGATCGGGATAGAAGCAGTAATTGTTGAAGGCAGCTTCAGTGATTATGGACTGAATATTCCTCGCTTTGAGAATTATGGGTTTTCTGATGATTGGTTGGAGAAAGTAGAATGAACCTGTATGGCACTCTAATTACATCTAGTAGAGGACATTCTAACCTTTCTGTAAAAGAGAGGAATCTTGGTGTAGATGTTTATTGTCCGAATGAAATCCTAAAAGACTTTGCAACAGAGGTTATTACTAAAGCCCTCCACCAAGTTGAAGAGTTTGATGAACACCTGAAGGTAGCTGATAAAATTGGAATAGGCCCTACTGAAGCAGCTTCAGCTTATTACAATGGAGTTATCTTTTTAGGATTAGATGAATATAGAGAAGTTTTTAAAGGAGATTAACTATGGAATGGCCTAATTTATATATCAAAGACTCAAAAGGGAAGACCCGTGTGTGGTCTGTTAAGACAGAAAAAGATAGCATCATTGTTTCTCATGGTGTGCTTGGTGGTAAGATTCAGGAGAAAATCACCAAAGCTAAAGGGAAGAACATTGGCAAATCCAATGAAACCACACCAGAGGAACAGGCAGTATTAGAAGCACAATCCAAGTGGAACAAGCAGAAAGATCGTGAGGATTACCATGAAGATGTAGAACAGGCTGGTAAGCAGCTTCGTCCCATGCTAGCCCTGGATTACCATAAAGTACCTCATAGGGTGAAGTGGGAAGAAGCAGTGAGTCAGCCTAAGCTGGATGGACTTCGCCTTGTGTGTGGTTCACGGTGGGTTGATGATGGTGAATTTGAGATGCTTACCCGGAAAGGAGAAACATACCAAGTGCCTCATCTTCGGGAAGAGGTGGAGGATTTTTTAAGTCTAGTCAGAGTCATTTCCAGGTCGCCTGTGTGGGCACTTGATGGGGAGTTATATTGTCATGGTATGCCTCTTCAAACCATCACAAGCCTCGCTAGGAAAAATAAACCTGAATCAGAACAACTTGAGTTTTGGATTTTTGATCTTGTGATCCCAGGGATGTCTCTTGGAGAAAGATTGAGTGTTTTGAAGAGAGCTTTTGATTCCCACCAGAAATCAGGAGACCTTCAATATCTAAGGATGGTGGAGACAAATCACTGCAATGATGCAGAGACTCTAAAAGAGCATCACAAGCAATTCCTTCAACAAGGTTGTGAAGGGACAATGATCCGTCACCTGCACAGTGACTATGCTGTGGCCCAACGCTCTGCTGATCTTTTCAAGTACAAAGATCACTACACGGACGAGTTTAAGGTGATTGGTGCATGGGAAGATAAGAATGGTAATATCATGTTTACTTGTGAGAGTAAAGCAGGTGAATTTGATGTGACTCCTAAGCGTACACATGATGAGCGCAAAGAAATGCTTAAGAGTGCCAATGACTTCATTGGACAGTGGCTCACTGTAAAGTATTATGACTTCACTATTGACGGTATCCCTAAGTTTGGTGTAGGATTGGATATTCGTGAATGTGATGAAGATGGTAATCCATTGGTGTAAGGAGAAATAATATGAGTAATAAGGTTGAAGTAGGTAAGATGTATAAGTTTAAGAACAAATTTGTTGAATACTATACTATTGAGCAAGCTCCTGTTGGAAAGGTGCTTTCATCTTTTGAGACACCAAATGGAACTAAAGGTGTTGTAGTGGCTTTTGATGAAAAGCCTACAATTATTGAAAAATTGTATGGCCCAGCACCACAAGAGTGTGTTCAGCTCTTCAATATTGATCAAGAGAGTTTCTGGCAGATTGAAGAGGTAGAGCCTAAAGTTACCAAGCATGATGTAGGACGCCGCTATAACAAAATCACTCGAAAGATCAGAAACTATGTCAATGATTATTCAGAAGCTTGTCAAGATGTCGCCTTTAGTGATGGCCTGGGATACCTAGCTACAGATGATCGACTGGACAAATGTAGAGAAACTTGGAAGACTCTGACTGAGTATGTAGATTTATCTTTGAAAGAATTTAAAGACCTTGTTGAAAAATCCTGCCGATAAAGGAGAAACAAATGATTACTGATCTAGAGATATATGATATCTTCCGCATCGCATACAGTGATATGTTTGGAGATAGAGAGGAAGATGATTTCTTGTTTGATGAAGTCATTGACTATGCACATGAGGTCTTGGAGTCGGGTTCAATTGATGTTATGCTTGATTTGATTGAGCGTCTTATCTATATGACTCATCCCGTCCAAGCATGGACTGGTGAAATCTATCACAGCATTGGTAAGATTGAATTGAAAGATAAACAGATTCTTATGGAAGCGGCCATTAAACGTCTAGCCCGATAGGAGGGTTTATGATAGTAGATCAAGACAACAAGAGTAAGTCTGTGTGTACAAGGTGTAATCTTGTCCCCGAGAATGATGGACCTTGTATGAGGCAGTATTGCCCTAACATGATGAAACCCAGAAGGTTTGACAACAAAAGTCAGTGGTGCTATCCTGTATCTAAAGATGACTAGGAGGATATCTCATGAAAAAGATCACCCGTAAAGAGGCCATGGATATGATTGAGAACACCAAAGGTAAAGTCTTCACTGTCAAGTTTACCAAAAGCTCTGGTGAAGAACGTGAGATGAATTGCCGGACTGGTGTTGAATCCTTTCGTCATGGTGGTGAGAACTCAACGGCTCACAAGCCCCACATCATCACTGTGTTCGAGATGCCTAAGCTTCAGTATCGGAAGTTTAACATCAATAACTTGAAAGAGTTTAAGTTTGCTGGTACTATGTACACTGTTGAAGATTAAGGAGGTATACATATGAGGCTTATTGTTTTCCTGTGGTGTGTTTGTCTGTCTTCATTCTCATTTGCAGAAGAGATTTGTGAATCCACTTCAATAGGGTTCGGTGGATGGTCTCACCATCAAGGGCTGTCAGAAGACACCTATGATTACAATGAGTCTCATGATATCTTTGGTATATCCTGTGATAATTTCAGTGTCATGTCTTTTAAGAACAGCTACTACGAAGATTCTTTTGGAGTAGGTTATGAGACCCCTAGGTTCTGGCAAGGACGATGGGGGCACCTGAGAGCCGATGTAAACGCTTATGTAGCTGTCTGGACTGACTACTATGATGATGGGTTCACTGATGAAGGTTTGCTTCCTGTAGGTGGTTTGAGAGCTTCTGCGTATATTGATAGGTTTAGGGTCGCTATCACATCAGCCTATTATGTGACAACTCTTCATTTTGAATTGAGGCTTAATTAGGAGGAATAATGAAAATAGATAGATATGCCTTAGTCTTTGCCAAGAGTCATATAAAAACCTCTAAGAAATATAAACCAGGGAGCAAAGAGAAGAAGTACCACATTAACAAGTCAATGCAACTGACACAGAAAATCTTTTGTGAGCCGGAGACAATCAACATCAAAGGGGTTCCCACTAATGTGATCGTCAACACCGTCACAGGAGATTATGTAGATATCTCATTTTAAATAAGGAAAATAATAATGAACAACTTAGTCCATATCAGCAAGGGAACCTTCGTAGACCCTACCAAAGTTATTGGAGTGGCCTGTGAAATCACGGGTGTAGAACAGAATTCCGATGAATACATTGATTACATGGAACCTACCTTTAGTGTCGTAATTTTTCTAGAGGGAGGTAATTGCATGTATCTTACTGAGTCTTTGGATTCCAATTCAATTGACTCTTTCGTTGAGAGTGTAGTAACCTTACTTTACCAAACACATTAATAGGAGATAAAATTGTCCTGAAGGAGAATTTAATTGTTATACGCCTAGTGGTTTTGATTTTGTGGGGTGGAAGTATGGTGGTGGATGGTTCTATTTTGATGAAAATGATATTGAAGACTATGGGTTTCAAGATGAAATCACCCTAGATGATATCTTTAATCCTGAAAAGGTTCTAAATGAACAGGAAGAAGACACCATTGAATCTCTAATCAATAATGTCAGGGATACTATTCGGACTCTGAAAAAGAAAGAAATGGAGTTGGAAATCACCATTCAATACGATTTCCTTGATGACCTGTTAGACTAACACAAACTGAAAAGGAGAAAGAAAATGGATAGAGCGGAAGCATCTAAGAAGATTGACGAGCTTATGAAGCAAGCAGCCGATTGTGTATCTGAGGCAGAACGTATTGCTGATGAGCATGACCTTGAATTTAGTATGGACCTTGGTGGTTATGGTATGGGAGGCTGGTACTCTTCAGGTGAGTGGCAAGCTTCTTCTCATTCTTGTTAATCTGATATCTCAGGAGGATTTTATGTTGGTAATTGGGAGCAAGGCTTTAGAATATCATGGGATTAAGTTTGATCATCGTGATTTCAACCCTAATGAAATTGATCTAATTTGCACGGAGGATGAGCACAATCTTCTTTTGAACAAAGCAGAGAAGATCATTATCCAGCAAGGTAATAAGCCTATTGCTCCCGTTATCAATGGTGTTATTCATGATTGTGAAATAGTGAAACCTGGGAGTGTAGCAGAAGTTCTCTGGGAGACTTTTTGTGGAGATTCTTCTCATGTAGTTGAATATTACATGGAGCCTCAGTGGATTTATTTTCTGAAAATGTCTCACCGATTTCTCAAGAATAGTCCTCATTTTTACAAGACTATGCAAGACATTCGGGCAATGAGAGAGATGGGTATCGGATTCCCCAAAGACCCTATTGTCAAGCAACTCTTTAAACAAAGAGAGGAAGAAACATACACTTACAATCACCCTAATCTTAAACAAAATAAGAGTAATTTCTTTGAGACTCCGGGTGTCGAATACAAATATGACCATGATTCTTTGCATGAGGCAGTTGCAATCTATGGTGATCCGGCCTATACCTATTATAAAGAGGATAAGGCGGAAGTCTATTGCTCTGAAGAGAAGTTCAACCTATGCCCTCTGACGATACGTCTAGCAGGCGTTGTAGAGGAATCTATGGTGCTTGCGCTAGAGAGGTGTCTAGTGCCCTATGATTGGAACACAGAGCCCTCAGAAGCCTTTAGAATGGCTCTAGAGAAGGTTTGCACCAGCATCACGTCAGGTTGGTTCAGGGAATTCTCTTGGGAAAATTATGAGGAATCTCTTGAGATGTTCGATAACATCGGTGGAGCCATCTACATCCGTAGTAGGTTTTATGAAGGTGTTAAACAAGGAATTATACAGGAGATTTAATGTATATTAAATTGACAAAATGTTCCGAGCCTGGATGGGAAAATTATTTTTCGACTTTATCTTCAACCCGAATAAATCTTGAGCAATGCCTCTGTAGAGGTTGCTCTGTTACACAAGAAGAAGCTCATAAGATTATTGAGGAAGAAGGTCTTCCTGAGCATGAAGCAGACGACTTATTATTCGATGCTAAACCTTCCGATTATGATCAAATGACAGATTACCAAAAGATTATTTGGATGCTAGGCACAGCTTGTGGTTGTGAATATGGATTTGATATATACGATGGAGATTTAGATGAGGTGCATTGTTGCGGGTAGCAGGAACTTCTCTGACTTTGATTTCCTAAAACTGAAGCTAGACAGGATATTTAGGAACACTAAGTCACTCACTATCTTAAGTGGCGGAGCCAGAGGTGCCGATGCATTAGGTGAGATGTATGCTAATTTCTATGGATATGACTTAGAAATATTCAAAGCGGATTGGGATTTGTATGGGAAAAGAGCAGGCATTATCAGAAACATGGAGATGGGAGATTCCGCTGATGCCCTTGTAGCCTTCTGGGATTATAAAAGCCGTGGAACACAACACATGATAGAATATGCAAAGAAGATAAACCTCAAAGTGAGGGTAGTCAAAATAACATAACAATAAAGAGAGAATAAATGGAAGAACAAGGTCAGTTCATTAGGCACACAAGCTGCCCTTCCTGTGATTCTTCTGATGGAAGGGCAATATATGAAAAAGAAGATGGAACACTGGATTCATTTTGTTGGTCATGCGAAAAGTATTTCCCTCCTGATAAGACAAATATAGAAGAATTAGAAGAAGAAGATTTAGTCGATTCTTTAGAGGATATAGATATGACGGAAGATTTTTCTGATATCCTGAGTTTAGATGTCAGAGGTTTCAAAGAGAGAAGAACAAAAATACCCGCAAATCAGGTTTATGGAATAAGAAGTAAATTGGATGGTAGCGGAAACATTCTTGAGAGATTCTACCCAAACACAAGAGAAGGTGGGAATCTAGTAGGCTTTAAAAAGAGAACAGTTGAAGGTAAGAAGTTCACAAGCATTGGTTCTGTCAAGCAAACTAATGAATTCTTTGGGCAATCAGCCTTCCAAGCAGGAGGTAAATTTCTAGTAATTGTTGAAGGTGAAGAAGATTGCCCTGCTGCATGGCAGATGCTTAAATCCGATCAGTATGAAACCCCTGTAGTATCTCCTACTTGTGGTGCATCATCTTTGGTGAAGCAAATCAAAGCTAATTATGATTTTGTCTCAAGCTTCGAGAAAGTTATTTTCATGCTGGATAACGATGAGCCTGGACAGGAAGCCGCTGAGAAAGCTTCTAAGATTCTTAAGCCAGGGCAGGCTTACATCGCTGATATGAAGTATAAAGATGCTTGTGATTACAACAAGAAAGGTAAGGCAAAAGAATTTAAGAACGCCTTTTGGAAGGCACGGAGATACAGCCCTGTTGATGTGAAATCTTTGGGGGCTCTGTGGGATGATTTTGAAACTAGTGGCGAAGAAGAAATTCTGGGGCTACCTCCTGAGTTTCAGAAGCTTATTGAGATGATGGCTGGTGGTCCTGCCATGGGTGAGGTGACTGTTATTGGTGCCTTAACCAGTATTGGTAAGTCAAGCCTTTTGAATAGAATGGTTTACTATTGGGCACTGACTAAGATGAAGCGGTGTGGGTTGATGTACCTTGAAGGCACACCTAAAGAGCTTGTGAGGGATTTCCTGACAATGTACAAAGGTATCAACCTAGCTCTGAAACAGCCTTCAGAATTGGATATGGACAGCCTCAAGGAAGATTTCAAAAGACTCGTAGGTGATGATGACAAAATCCTTAATGTCAATCACAATGGTTCATTCAAAACAGTCGATGAGATGTTTGAGAAGATCAGATGGATGATTAAAGTAGCCGGATGTGAAGTTTTGGTTATTGACCCCCTCCAAGCAGCAGTTCCTAACAATGACAATGCTGTGATCGACCAATTCATGGACAGTCTTTTGAAGCTAGCTAAAGAAACAAATGCTGCAATCATTGTTGTCAGTCACATGAGAAAACCAAGTGATGACGATCCTCATGATGTTAATGAGTATGACTTGAAAGGCTCTTCAGCTATCAGTCAGATTGCCTTCAACACTATCTTGTTGAGCAGAGATAAAAACAGTCCTGATCCTCTGATTAGGAATTCAACAAAGATTCACCTGCCTAAGTGTAGAAGAACAGGGGAAACAGGTGATGCCGGTTGGATTCTTTACGATTCTCGGACAGGTAAAATCTCTAAAGGTGTTGATCCTTATGATGAAGATGAAGAAGAGGTTCCTGAGCAAGATTTTGAGGATCAAGGGATAGAAGAAGAAAACTTCATTGAAGACGAAGAGGATGATAGTCCTCCTTGGTAATAATTAGAATCTTCTTCAGGGGATTCAAGTACAAGTTGATGCAACCGGAGAATAAGAATGAGAACAGTAGTCATAGACTGCGAAACAAATGGACTCTTACATGAGCTTGACAAGGTATGGGTTATTGCTTGTGTTGATTCGGATGGAAGTAATGAGAAGTTCTTTACGGACAGACCAGAGCTTATTTCAAAGAAACCTCATGGAACACTAGAGGAAGGTGTGAAACACATCATCTCTTATGATAAGATCGTGTGTCATAATTTCTTAGGCTTTGATTGGCATGTGTTTAATAGATTTTGGCCTGACCTTTGGAGCCTTGAAACAGTTCCATTTAAGAAGTGCTGGGATACATTAGCACAGTCAAGGTGTCAGCACTTCGACAGACACAAAGTCAAAGGCGTTAAGGGTAATCATGGCCTTGAATACTATGGTGTTCTGTTTAAGTATCCGAAACCTCCTATTGAGGATTGGTCGTACTTTGATGATGATAAGCTTGAACGGTGTCTCGTTGACATTGAAATTAACAGAAAGGCTTATCATTACCTAAACAATGAAGCCAAAAAGATTGGTCTTGATTTCCGTAAGCAGATTAGAAGAGCCCAAGCAACAGAGTATTGGTATGCGAAGCAAGAACAAAATGGATGGCTGGCTGATAGAGAATTCTTAGAACAATGTGTGGAAGAACTAGATACAGAGATGGATAAATTGAAAGCCATCATTGAGCCTAAGCTTCCTCCTGTGGTTAAGCCTAAAGCTCCTAAGTGTACCTGGGAAGATATTAGGGATTCTTGGGATAAATTCTTCAGGAAGGTTCCTGCTACAAAGATGGATGACAAAGGTAAGCCAATAAAAGAAGCTTACAAACCTTCCACTAAGATTTTCTTGAAAAAGAAAAAGAAAGATGACTTGATCAAATATGATAGGCACACAGCTAAACATTTTGGTATTGACCAAGAGGCTAGGAAGAGTAATTACCTGATCATGGGTCCATACACTAAAGTGGAATTCTATGAAGCTAAAATTACACAGCATAAGTTAGTGAAAGATTACCTATTGAGTATTGGTTGGCGCCCAACACAATGGAATTTTAAGAAAGATGATAAAGGTAAGATTGAGAGAGATGAAAAGGGTAAGCCGATCAAGACTTCTCCTAAACTAACAGAAGATAGTTTTGAAACCATTGAAGGCGAATTGGGTAAGCAGATTGCTACTTATAATACTTATGCTCATAGGCGAAGAACTATCCTCAATGAGAGTGATAACACAAAAGGGTGGCTGAATCTCCTAAGAGATGATGGGAGGATTAGTGCAGGCGCTATGGCTTGTGCAACAAGCACAGGAAGAGCAGTACAGTTTGGTATTGTAAACAACCCGTCCGCCCAGGCTCTATATGGTGCTCCTATGAGGCAGTGTTGGATTGCTTCTCCTAATCATAAGATTGTCTCTGTGGATATGGACAGTGCTCAGTTGAGGCTTCTTGCAAATTACATGCAAGACCCTGAATTCACCAAAGCTGTTATGGAAGGCACTGAGGAAGAACATTTTCCTGAAGATAAGAAGCCGAACAACTACTATGAATTCTCTGACGGTGTTTATAAGGTCTATGTGGGAACAGATGCTCACACCTTTAATGCTAGGTTCTTTGGGCTTATTGATGATGAAGATTGGATGAGGGCTAAGAAAACACAAAACCCCGATCTTATTAAGAAGTTATCAAAAGCAAGAAAGAAGGCAAAAAATGGTATCTACGCCCTTCTGTTCGGCGCCGGTGATGAGAAGTTCGCTATCACTTGTGGTTTCAGAACAGCAGCAGAGGGTAAGGTGATTAAAGAGAATTACTTCAAAAGATTGCCTAAGATCAAGAAGCTGCTAGAGAGTTTAAAAGCGGAATGGAAGAAGAATTCATGGAAAGGGGGAGGCTATATTCAAGTAGCAGGTGGCGCTTGGGTATGGTGTCTTTCCGAACATGCTCTTCTGAATTACCTTCTCATGGGGTCAGAAGCTCAACTACAGAATGAAGCCATCTGTTGGGCTAACATGAGAAATTATAAGAAAGGGTATGAAGGGAAAATGTTAGGGTGTTTTCATGATGAAATGAATTGGGAATTCCCCGAAGAAACCTTAGAGGAAGGGAAGGGGTTGCTAACAAAAGCTTATGGCATCTCTTCGGATAGATTTGGTCTGTCTGTTAAAGTGACAGGCACAGCAGTATCAGGTGCTAACTGGTTAGAGGTTCATTAATACTTCAAGGCTGGTTGACACCATGATAAATGCCTCAGATACTATATAAGTAGAGAGGCACGAACGCTTCTCATAAGAGAAGAAATAACATCTAAACAATAAAATGGAGAACGATTAAATGGCTGTAATTACTGGATATGCCCACTACGCACAGATTCAAAATCCAGGTAAGAAGTTTCAATCAGAAGACCTTCACTGGACCGTGCAACTGGAAGTCACCAAAGCTGTAGCCAAAGACTTCAAGAAAAAGTACAAGAGTCAAAAAGAGGCTGTTAAAGAATATGACACTGAAGAATTTACCGAACGCTTCAATGTTGAACCTCAAGCTAGTAAAGGGGATGAACACTTTGTTATCACCCTGAAGCAAGATTGTGTAGTTAATGGAAGCCCTTTCCGCAAACCTGTTCGAGTCTTTATGAAAGATAAAGATTCCAGTAAGCTTAAGGATGTAACCAAAGACACTCTTGTGGGTAACGGCTCTAAAGTGGCTGTACAGGTAAGAGAAATCTACAGTAAGAAATGGGACACCACTTCAGCAAAACTGGCTGGTATCCGTGTAGATTCCTTGGTTGAATACGAAGGTGGTGATGACGGCTTTAGCGAACTTGGTGATGTTGATGAAGACTCACTGAATGATGAGCTTGAGCAAGAAATCGAAGAACAAGAAGAAGATGATGAGCCTCTTGATGACGATGAGGAAGAAGAGGACTACTAAGGTATTTGAGGGGATGAATAATCCCCTCTTTTCTTAAGAGGGTTTATGATTAAATTACTCAACTATATTATTCCTCGTTTCACCACTCTTCACTTGCTTTACCAATATAAAGATGGAATGGGGTTTTATGATGATGTAGGTGCTGTAGAAAAACTCACAGAGAATGATTTGGAAACAGCAACTCATATGATCATCATTAAAGCTTTGAAATGGGGAAACACTTACTTCTCTTATAAAACAACTGACATGCTAAAAATTGAAACCAAGGAGCCCGATGATGAAGAAAAAGAATCGTAAAGCGATCCCTGAATGGAAACGGAAAGCCCTTGAGGATGCAGGCGCTAAAGTTCATGATCCTGAAACAGGCAGAGTAGAAGCCACCTATTACTTAGGGGATGTTAAATCTCAAGTCAAATCTTTCCAAACTTATACTTCTCTCTACAATGCATGGTGTCAGAACAATAACAGAGAGTTTGAGATGGTAGCTGATGACTACTTTGTTAAGAAATGCCTGAAGCGAATCAGTAAGCATTATGGTCTCCATAATAAATATAATGGTGATGGTACACGGAAGAATCCAAATGAGGTTGTGGCATGACAACAGCTATAATTGACGGTGACTTGATTTGCCATCATGCTGCTGCTGCTTGTGAAGACAGATACATTGAAGTTATTCTTCCTAACAACTCTTATGAAATCTTCGATAATAGAACAGCCTTGAAAGCTTATTGCCTTGAAAATGAGATGGATTATTCTCAATGTGATATTGAAGATTGTCAGTTTCCAGAACCTATTGAGGTAATCAATTACACTGCTGAGAAAATGGCAGAGAATTGGGCTAAAAAGGTTAAGGCCGATGAGTATGAAATCTTCATCGGCTTGGAGAAAACTTTCAGGAATAGGCTTCCTTTACCAGAAGAATATAAAGGTCAACGGTCTGCATCTCTCAAGGCCGTTCATGTTGATGATGTGAAGCACCACCTGTTAGGATTGGATAACTGCACAGAAGCCACACAAGGTCTTGAGAGTGATGACTGGCTAGCTATTAGGGCCTATGAAGGCTTCCAAAGATACAAGAAAAGCAGAAGCAATAAAGACAAGGTAGTTCAAATAACTATCGACAAAGATGCCCTGGGAACTACAGGGTTTACATTCAATCCAGATAAGATGATGAAACCTCTTCTTGTCAAAGGATTAGGTGAAATTGAATTATTCAAGAAATCAAATGTCTGGAATATCACAGGTCATGGTACGAAGTTCTTGATGTATCAAATGCTCTGTGGAGACACCGTAGACAACTACAGTCCTACTAAGCATATCAAGAAAAGGTTTGGTCCTACTAATTGTGGGAAACTCCTTCTTGATTTAGACACCCCGGAAGATTGTTGGAAAGCTGTAGTTGATCAATACAAGGCATGGTTTGGTGATAACCACAAATACACTTCCTGGGATGGTCAAGAGATTGAGTGTGATTGGCTGTACATGCTACAGCTTTATTTTGATGTAGCTCGTATGAGACGATGGCCTGACGATGACTTACAAATTAAAGAGGTATTAGATAAATATGGAATCGAATAAAACTGTTTATAAATCTTCATTCCCTTTCTTTCAGATTCTCACCCTGATCTTTGTATTCTGCAAAGTGACAGGCACAGGAACTATTGCAACTTGGAGTTGGTGGGCAGTTTTATCTCCCCTCTGGGTTCCTTTCCTCATCATGGTGTTTCTCCTGTGTTTAGTAGGGGTTCTATATTACTTTGTTAATAAATGAGGTGAGTATTGAAAAAGTCTAATGAACCCTGGAATGAAACGGATGTCTGGAAAAACCAATCAGAATTTTTCACTTGGTTAAGAGGTCAAATCAGGAAATCTATTTGGCAATTCTATCCAGTAAAGAATGAATTCAAAAATGACCAGACATTTGAAGTAACCAATGAAGAAAAACAACAATATGGTCTGAGTAAGTCTACAAAGAAAGCAGGCAAGTGTGTATTCTGTAATCATTACTTTCCTAAATCTAAATTAGAGGTAGATCACATTGAACAGGTAGGTTCTTTGAAGAGTTTTGATGATGTGTCAGAATTTGTTTCACTACTTGCTTGCTCTAAAGACAATATGCAGCTAACCTGCAAGCCCTGTCACAAGATCAAATCCTATGCCGAACGTCATGATGTAAGCTTTGATGAAGCCAAGGCTATCAAAGGGGCTATTGAAATCATCAAGAACAAAGAAGATAAAGCTTTCCTGGCATACCGTGGCATCTCTCCTGGTTCTAACCAGAAACAACGTAGAGAGCAGATTATCACCTACCTCAAGAGCCATCCTAATGACATCTGAGGCTCTTATACATATCCCTAGGGCAATCTATGGGTAGAGCTTGAAAGCTCTTAGAAGACGTTAGAGGGCCTTCTGCGGCCTTCTTTCTCTTCTCCTTCCTTTAAGAGGCTATCCTGTCTCTGTATGAAATTCCCTATTGACACACCTGAATGACCTTGATACCTTACTTGCTGTCGCAATGTAAGGAGAAAAATCATGTGGGAAGTGCATTTCAATTCCAAAGAACGGCTACAAGATATCTGTGAATATCTTGTAATTTTCTATCCTGATTACTTTCCTCCAAACTCTAAAGCAAAAAGACAAAATTCGTTCAGAGAAGATTTCAGAGTCTTGTACCCAAGTTTAATTTCTTTAGAAAATCTCATCAGACAAGATTTACTGATCGCCACACAAGGTCTTGCTAGTAATGAAGTGGCGATCAGAGAGCTTAAGAAAGTTTATGTAGATGTTATCAATCTCTCTGAATATTGTCTAGAGAATGTAACTAGGTTGATCAAAAATTATTTTGAAATGAAGCCTTTCTGTGATAACCTTATTGATTGTCTACACAAGAAAGATTTCATTACTATGTTTATTACTGACTTAAAAGACTTAAATGAGCAACTTGGTATAGAGATTGATATCAAGAAAGAAGTTAATGAGCTTAAGGAGGTAGTATGAATATTAAAAGAGAAATTTGTATTGATGTAAACCTTAGCCCTTCTGAATTGGCCGAAGAATTTTGGTCTATGGATGAAGCCGAGCAGGCAACATTCTTTAACAAACTAGGAGAAATTTCTTCTGGCAAACTTCCTATGCAACTCCAATACATATCAACATCTTCTTTCTTAGAACAAAGAGGTAGGATGGTGATGCAAATGATTGGAGATTATTCTTGACAATATCGGCGGATATAATCAATGGTCTATTTGAATTCTTCGGAGCTTTTGTCTCTTGCTTCAATGTAAGAAGTCTGCTAAGAGATAAGAAAGTAAGTGGGTTTAATCCATGGACCACTGTATTCTTCACAAGCTGGAGATTGTGGAACATCTACTTCTATGCTCACCTAGAACAGTGGTAGAGTTGGTTAGGAGGTATTGCAATTGTATCCGTGAATGCTGTATGGTTATGTCTTGTGGTTTATTACATGGTCATTAAAGGAGACAGAGAATGAAAACCTTATATCGTGATGATTATAGACCTTCCTGCTCTGCTCTCGACTTGTGTCAGGTAACTAGAGAAGTTTTAAAGCCTATATTTGATGACTACCTTAGTGAAGGGTATTCACCAAGAGAGATATCACAATTGATGCAATCAGAAATTACAATACTTGAGTTGGAGGCTGTATTAGAATGAGTATTAAACAGAGAATGAGAGAAGTGTTGGAAGAAACAATTAACTACTATGATTCGCCTGAGAAATTCGGCTATGGTAAATTCGGATGTGTTTACTTTGGTGAACACGGGCAGATGTGTGCTGTAGGAAGGTGCCTTAAATGCCCTGATCTTATACAACAATTTTCTAGATCAGGCCCTGCTGCTATTGACTCTTTATTTAAAGAAGGAGTAATAACAGGAGATAGCTTCAAAGAAGATTATCAAGGGCTTCCTTTATCTTTTTGGATTAACCTTCAAGGTTTGCATGATAGTGCTTCTAATAATGGATATAATTCTATCAAAAGTGCTTTAGAGAGTAAGATTTCATATTCATCAGTTTTACACAATGTTATTTTGAAGAGAATTGAATCAGGTTATTACTTAGAAGATGAGGTGATCCTGTGAGTGTTATTTGTGTATTCCTGGGAGGTCCATGGGATGAGAGAGTAAGGGCATACCATAATCCATTGGAAATTATAGAGGTTATGGAAGAGCCTCCTGAGTGCAAGCTTCCCATCTCCTATCAAGATTCAGAAGAGGTTTATAACCTCACTTACAAGAAACACCTATACTTTCTGTGGAAAATCACAGAAAGATATTTTGTCTATAGAGAGGAAAGTATTTCTCATCATGAGTGTTTTGTAAAACTCTTGGATCACTTTGTTTCAAAGAATGAAGATTTCAACGGACAAAGACAATCAAATATGAGAGTGAGAGTCACTAAAAATGGTGAAATCACTTACAACAGGTTGACAGATATGTATGAAGTGTGGGATGAAACTTATGCATCCATCATTTGTGAATCACCTTATGCTGCTATTGCTGATTTAGCTTATCAATGGTATGGTCAAACATTGTCGAACTATACTGCAATGAGGTGATTGATGATACACTATAAAGATACCACATTCTGCAACTCAATTTTATGTGGAAATGAAGAGTGTCCAAGAAGACTAACGGATGCTATCATTGAAGATGCCCAAGATTTTGGGCTCCCTGTATCTTCTGCTGATTTCTCTAGCGGGTGCATGGATTTCATTCCTGTGGAGGTAGATTATGAGTATTAAACAACGTATGCAAAAAGTGTTGGATGAGACCCTGGATTATTACGACAGCTTTGATAAAGCTGGTTGGAACGCAAATGAACACTCTTGTGTATATCATAACCCAAACACTGGTAATAAATGTGCTGTAGGGCGTTGCCTATACGCCGACCAGACACACCTCCTTTCTCATGAAGGAAGTATTGATGATCTTATTAGACATTATGGGTATTTTTCTGTAGATAGGGCTTTCAAAAAGAAATACCAAGACCTCCCATTCGACTTTTGGAGTCTCCTGCAAAGACTTCATGATGATTGGGCAGGAGATGAAGGAAGGAAACCTTCATCTATCCCTGGTAAAAGTTTATATGAATATTACACCGACCTCAAAAAACTGAATGCTACTGGTAAAATTGCTATTGACAAGTATATAGAAGATTACCAGGAGGTTTTATGAACCTAGGTTATGATAAAGTGAGTCTGACAGAAGACCCTCTTGAAGTGGTGAAGAAGAAAGTGAAAGCAATGAAGTTTGTAATGCCTCGCACCATGAATGACTATTATTGCAACGATCTTCTTGATACAGTAGTATGCATAATCAGTGAAGAACAGCGTAAAGGAGGTTCTAATGAAAATTGAATTTAAAGCCACACCTTTTGTCCCTGAAAATCCTTTTCCTCGTCTTGAGTGTTGGGATTCACCTGGGCCTATTGAAGGAGAAGTTTACCTGTTTGTAGAAGAGAGAGTAGGTATCTGTGTGAAATCTCCCGATCCGAATAGATTAGGGTATGTACTTCATAGACAACCTTATAACTCTAATGTGTCTTCTCATCTATGGAGCATCATCCATGGCGAAGTCACAATCACCCTCTGAAACCCCACAGGAGCTTATCTGGGAGCCTTTCGAGTATTGGGAGCCCTACAGCAAGAATAAGCTTGAAAGGTGCTCTCGGTGCGATCAGATGCCTCTCATGTGCATCTATGATGATCTTCTGGTAGCTGCTTGTTCTTGCTTCCAGGGAAAGACCTTAGATGATGCTGTGAGGGCCGAATCAATTAACTCAGTAATGAACAGAGAAGTCACAAGCCATGGGTATCATAGGAACCACTTATTCAAAGCTTGGAACAAGTATGCAAAGACAGGTAAAGTGAATACACTAAAAAATGGGAGATGGTAATGGATGAAGAAAGAAAGGAAGAGTTGAAACGAATCTACCAAGGGTGGATTATTGATACAATATGCCAGTGGGAAGATGAAATTGGTGCATGGGATCATATGATTGATGTTGATCTGACAGAAGAAGAGTGGGAATGGGTCAGAGGTAATCTCAACTATGATGTCAAGGTATTTGATATGAATGAAGCTAATTAGCACAGGAGAGTAGTATGTGTGAATCAGAGAAGTTCCATGAAGTTGTAGAAAAATCTGTAATGGAAGTTAAATTCGATACGGAGAAGAATCTATTCAAAGTCCGTTGTACCTTCCAAAGTAAATATGGTAAGTTCCCTGACAATTACTGGAAAGAGAAAGAATACTGTGATTATCATCGTATTGGAGATACCATTGACAACCTTTATATGCGTATGATGATGAGACAAGAGATTATGATCATTAATAGTGGTGAGAATGATTATGACTGAAGAAGAGTATCGTAAACAATACCCAGGAACGTGTGTGGTAGCTGCTGCATGTAGGTATGGTGATGTGATTATCACCGGGGCTCGTCATTACGACAGGGTTATGATCAGTCAACTTAAAGCATTCCCTGAAGACCACGAAGTCAGGATGATGAATCGTGGTGAAATTATTCAAGGTTTCATTGATAATAGAGGAAATTTCCTTGATCGTGGTGAAGCCTATGATCTAGCCTTAAGTGCCAATCAAATTAACCCTGAAAATGTTTATATGAAAGGGTGTTTATATAGTGAAGACCTCTATTAAAATATTTGGAGGGAATATAATGTTTGAGCCGGATGACACATGCCCTTTTAACTGGGATATGATTGACGACATGTTTAGCTATCTAACTTATGATAGTTATGATGGGTTCTATCTATGGGATAGTCTTCCCAACAATCATGAAGACAAATGGTGGGATATTAGAAACGAAGGTGATAAGTATTGGTATGTTCTTGCTAAGAATGAAGGAGTTATCTTTAAACACAAAGGGTTCCTTGATGCTGATACAAAAATGATGATATGGAAAAGACCAGGAGGTGTTTATTATGGAACCTATGACCCTGATTCTCTCATTCTCAGATGAGTATGATTTTCTGTCTAATATGTACCCTTGTACAATTAATTCTTCAGGGAAGACATTTCCATCTTCAGAACATCTCTACCAATGGTGCAAGCTTGAGACAAAAGATTTGAATTACCCTTGGTGGGAAGAGAAGATCAGAACAGCCGTTCACGGGAAGGTAGCTAAGAAGCTGATCAGGCATGAGAAGTGTCCTACAGTGAAGTTGGATGATGTTCAGAAACTTCAGGTGATGCACCATGCAGTTTATCTCAAGTTTACACAGAACCCTCATCTAAGGTCTATGTTGCTTGAGACAGGTAATGCCGATATGCAAGAGGGCAACTGGTGGGGTGACACCTTCTGGGGAGTCTGTAATGGACACGGAGAGAATCACCTTGGAAAGATTCTGATGAGTGTTAGAGATACTTTAAGAGAAGGAGAGTGATATGGATTCTGTTGTTTTTGTCACTTGCAGCTATCCCGTTCCAGGTCTTAATGTAAGCAACTTCGCTGGTATATTTAAATCTTATGAGAAAGCTATTAGTTTCTTTGACTCCTATGATTATTGGAAAGAATTAGATTACTACGAAGATTTAAAGGATTGGAGAGAAGCAGAAGAGAAAGGTATCATTCAATTAGGTTTAATACATTTAGATTAAGGAGGAATATTATGAGTGATTGGTTTTTAGGAACAACTATTAGAAAACAAGACATCCACAGGGTTCTCACCAGAACTCCTAAAGATATTAGAGAGATGCTGAAAGAAAACCCTAGCATGTGTATTGGTGGTGGTTTTATTAGAGCAATTATCTCAGGTGAAACACCTAATGATATTGATATCTTTGGTAGGTCTGTTGAAGAACTTCAAGTAGCAGCTAAAGCTTTAGAGGAACGCAGAGAAGAGTTTGAAGAAACAGTTAGAGGTTTTTCCACAGGAAATGCTATTACTATTTTAACCCAAGGACGGATGCCTATCCAATTTATTACAAGATGGGTTTACCCTCACCCTAGAGATGTTTTGTGGTCTTTTGACTTCACTGTATGTCAAGCGGTCATCTATTATTGTGCTGATTCTAAGTCATTTAAAGGTCTTTGTGCAGAGACATTTTATCAAGACCTAGCAGCTAAAAGACTGGTATATACATATCCTAAGAGAAATGAAGATGCAGGAGGCTCACTGCTTCGAGTCATCAAATATGTCCGTAGAGGTTACAATGTCCAAGTAGATACCCTGGCTGGCGTTTGTGCTAGGCTTCAGAGTGGAATTGAGTATAGAGATGATGAAGACTATTGGGATGAAGAGTGGCGAGCAGGTATTATGACTGGTCTTCTCAGAGAAGTAGACCCTCTTCTTATTATTGATGGTTGTGAAATCGGTGAAGATCACCACAGGCCCGATAGAGACCACTAAGGAGAAAATTATGAATATCGAACAATGCCCTATTAATTGGGATTATATAGATGAAGAGTGGAATTACCTTGCTATTGATTCTGATGGTGAAATTTATCTTTACACCAACAAACCTACCATCTATCCTAATGATGAGTCATGGAATGAAGGTGGTGGAGATTGTGAATGTATTGGAACTTTTCCTATAAATAGTCTGGTGAAATCTAATGATGTGAGTGATTTATGTTGGAGAAGAGGTTATGGACACATCTCTTACAATGGTGACACTCCTTTAAGACGTGGAGAACCAGATGATCACTTGGATACACAGCCCAAGGTATCTATTGAAAGTTTGAAGGTTCTATCTGAGTGTTTAGAGACCTTGAGTAGGGTGACAACCACAGACCTCAAAGAAGCCCGTGGTAAGATCACAGAGGAAATTATCAAATACATTGAGCAAGGAGATTAACTATGAGCGTCATATTTGAACCAGAAGGAACTTGTCCTATCTCATGGGATATTATTGAAGATGAGTGGAATTACCTTGCTATTGACAGAGATGGGATTTTCTTATCAAAATTTCCACCTGATTATGATTTTGGCAGGGTAAAACCGACACCTTTTAAAATGACTGATGGTCCTATGGATGAGTTGATTTTTGAAGGATTGACTGAAATTAAACAAGACCAAGAACCTAAGCTTTGGAAACGGCCTGGTGTTCAAGAACCTCCATTAGATGATGAAGAGAGGCTTGAACGTATAGATGAAGTTCTTAACAAAGCTATCGAAGAACTCAAATCTCTCCTATGATAGTCATAAAAATACCCCGGAAGCTCAACAGCAACCGGGGTTCTTTGTTTGTGGACATCCTCTTTAGGGATCACCTATGGTGCTACCTATGGTAGATGCAGTGCCTCCCTACCTTTCTAAACATCTTGTAAGCTCTTGTCCAATAGTTATCTACATCACACCTTGCATAATCAACTGCTCCCTCCGTGGTATCCTTGATGTACTTATGAGATGCCATAAATCCTCCTGTGAACACCTTGATTCTCTCCCAAGCCCTTCTCTCAATAGGATCATCAAGATCAGGTTCATCAGGGTACTGATCATTTGTCCATGAAAAGGCCCAAGGAGAATACACCACTTCACACCATGTATCTCCGAAGGCTCCCTTCATTTCCATCCTGTTCCTTGTCACCAGAGCTACAGTTAGCCATCCCTCTAGAGGCTCCATACGGGCCTCATGATAGATATTAAGGGCTAGGCAGTGGGATTGGGTAGGGTTGGCCTGAATCCCCTCAGAAAGCGTTAGAGAGCCTGCTAAGGCTATAGATGTGAATAGAGCCTTCATCTGTTCTCCTTATTTGGATTTTGAGGGGATTCTAATTGATCCTAAGATTTATGTCAACAGTGGAGCAAATTTCAAGGACACACTGTATTGGGTTTCAGGTTGTCCATTGTCAAATGTAGCTCCTCCAAATTGTTTAGAAATACCTGCAACTTCAAGAGGGCTTTCATTTGTAGTGAATACAGTCCCTTCAGATATAACTGTAGGAATACTAATGTCATCTGAAAATACATGAGCCCTAAGAAGATACGTCCCTGGAACAGGACCAGCTTCCCACTTAGTATTGATATAGATTTTAGGCCCTGACACAGTTGACAGAGAGTAATCAGTTATAGGTATTTGAATTTGCGTAGGGTTGCTTGCCCTAAACCCCAAGTTTTCAGTGATTGTTGTGTCATCTACTACTGTTCTTCTAATATGGTAAGTGATTGTTGCATCTGTAGCTGATTCAATGATAAGTCTGAAAGATGCTGTGCCGGGTCCATTTGTTTGTACAAGAACACTGGAAGCCTTAATAAATCCTTCTCTTCCTATATCCCTAATATCACTAGGAAGGGAATTAGATGAAACGTAAACAGGGGTTCCCATCACCAACTCAGAAGTTGATATTGATTCTGCATACCTACCATAAGTGCCAAGATCATAAGCAACATACCCTGATTCGTCTGCTAATACTCTAGGGACAGTGTTTGCATTTCCTGTTGTATCAGGAGCCACGGGCAATGCTTCCACTTGAGTATCTGTGTATTGATTAGCTGATTGTAATGTAGATTGTGCTGTAGAATCCGTATAGGTTTTAGAGCTTACATCTACATTGATTCTTACTAGCCTAGCTCCTTCATTTGTTACAATGACATCAGGAAGAGATTCGGCGGCTGAAGAGGAAGCATCATAGAAATATTCTCCTGATGATCCTGTATCAGCGTCTTTAATACTTATCTGTTGATTATCTTTCAGTCCTTCTAGTGATCTTGCTGATGTGACATCTTCAACAAGAATAACAGGAGGACGACTGTAGTTATATCCTGCACTCATTTGGTTTCCTTATAATAGATCAGATACCTGCATATTTAACTTTTGGAGTAGTGGGGTTAATCACCACATCCTCAAAAGCATACAGGTATTCTTGGTAATGATCAGGATGAACAAGCACGTTTACATGATACCCATCAACAGGAGCCATCTCAGGGTATTCATTACCCTCTTCGTCTTCTAGGATGGCTCCTGTGGGCTCTTGTAAGACCCCTAGGACGTTAATACGGATTTCCAGGGGGTTGCCTCCGATAATTTCCTCACCGCTATCAGGAGAGGTTGTAGTGAGTGAAGAGGCTTCTAGTGAAGTCATCATATCCTCTTTAGATGAGAATTTGAGGTATAAAGGTTTCCATTGACTCATGATATTAAATCCTGTAGTTCGACAGCAGTTAGGGTGCGGGGGTACATACGAAAATTTTGAATACTTAGAGAAGACCTAAAAGTACCATTTAACAGGCTACCGAAAGCAACTTTTGTGGGTGTTTCATCAAGCTCATTTACCACTGTTTGAACAACCCCATTGAAGCCAATGTGAGCCTCCCCAGGTTGGTACGAAACGGCAAATTTATAAGCCTCCCCCGCTTGAACGGCTGGTGCTGGCGATATTGAAGTAATGCCCTGGTTGCCACGGACCTGAGCGACAGCCTCGCCGTTCTGGAAGAACAGAATCACTCGATCTTGCGCCGTCGCCCCCAGCACCACGGCAGGCGCAAGGTTTTGAACGTCTCTAGGGATTACCTCGGCATACAGCGTAAAGGCATCAGCGTTAAACCACTCCGCCGTATCCACGTTTTGAATTGTCGGAATGTCGGCGGCGCGGGTGACTGCACTGCCGTCCGTTGGAATGATGCTGCCCGGAGTCGGGCTGTTCGTGTCATACATGCTCGGATAGGCAATAGTGATCTGGTCGCCTATTTCGGAGGTAATGCTTGTTCCGCTGAAAGAGCTCCCATAAGAAACCACATAAGCGTTTCCCGTGGCGCTGCCTCCCCACGGATGACTAAAGGAAAGTTGCCACCATCCGCCCGATTTCTGCTCGGTTACGATTTCAATGGAGCCAGATGACGACCCCGGCACCACTTCTCCGGATTGCAAATCGAAGGTGAAGCCAATTGGGCCGGATGGCGTGCGCAGCGACACATACCGAGACTTTCCGTCATTTTTCGCATAAATCACTCTTAGCGCCGCGCGCTCCCCGCCCGCACTTGTGAACGGGTAGACCTCACCAAGACTGGTGTGTATGTTACCAGTATGCCCAACGTCATCGGTCAATACTTTCGCGTCAGGCATGAACGGATCGGATGGATCAGTAATCGTGTAGCCGGTGACGGCCTCATTTAGCTTGCCGTTGGTGTGGCCGTTGGTTTCCTCATCTTCTACCCACAACCCCAGATTTTCCCCTGTGAAAGCATCATAGTTATAAGCAGGTTGGTCAGCAGGGACTTCTACAAGAACCCCTTCTTTATTCCATACCCACTTAGGAGACGGTCTTGATAATGTAACAATATCTTCAAATTCTTTTGTTTGTAATGGCATTATTATACCTCTGCAACATAAGACTGATTAGTGAAGTCTAAAGAAAGACTTCCAAGATCAACACCAGTCGTTGACTTAATCAAATTGATCAAACGGATTTCAAGGTTATCAATAGAGTCTTGAGAAGGGATGCCTCCTACTTCTGTAGCAACCCCATTATCATTCAGATACAACACAGTGACTTTGTTAAGATCACTTGATGGTGTGTAAAAGTAATCTCCATCTATTGTTGCTGATAAACCAGCCGTAGTGTCTAAGAAGACTTGAGTGCCTGTCTCAGCAAGCCTCAGTGGCTGTGCAATAGCAACTACTGTGATAAGGTCTGTACCTGTATAGTTAGCAGTGGTTGTTAGTGTCATGTTCTGAACACTATAATCTAAATAAGGCTGTAGGGTTTGTTTGGTAGTTCCATTGTCAACCACCACCACATAAGCTTCAGCTAGTTCTGATAAAGCTCCATCAATTGAGTAGGAGTTTCCATCACCAGCGAAGTTCCAAAGCTTAACAGTATCAAGGGTTGCTACATCAACAGGAGTGAAAACCCCACTGACCATCTCACCAGCAACAAATGTGATTTCATCAGAGGGATCAGGAGAAGTGTTCGTCCACTCAATCACTTTGTTAGAAAGTTCTCTGTAATCCGCATTAGCGGCCCCTACAGCAGCCTCGGAAAACATGGGTGTTCTATTGACGAACACAGCAAGGTTATTTGTTCCTGGCTTGAATACGATATTCTCAAGGGTGCTGAAACCTGAACTGATGTCAGCCCCTGTTTGCCTCTCAATAAGCTGTTGGACCTGACTGTAAGGTCTGTAGAGCCTCCAAGAGCTATTCACAGGCTCTTCTCCCATAACAGCAGGAACCTGAAGAGGGACATAGTATTCATTCCCAAAAATCCTAGGCTGTAGTAGGTCTGTTTCTGTAGTGCCTTGTTCCCAAGGTAATCCTACTTTATAAGCTGCTGCCTCATACATAGCCTTTGCTACGCTGGGAATATCACCCTCACCCTCATAAGTTTCAATGAAGTCTGTGATATTCCCTTGCAACACCTTATGGAACTGATTAGCATTTTGGATGTTAAGCTCAATAGCTTCATTGTTTGTATTAGCTGGATAAGTAGCCATAAATTCCTCAAGATGTTAATTTGATATCAAAGGCCAGACACCTAAATAACTGGCTCCTAGAGCAGCTAGGGAAAGAGCGATGTACACAGTGTATTTGATAGCTCCATTACGGCCTTCTTGCCTTCCTTCTTTTTTACCTTGCTGAAGAGCATCTTCAATATCCTTTTCAGCATGGCTATCAATATAGTTGTTGATCTTTGTTTCGATTCTATCTAATCTTTGTTCACACTGTTTGATCCTTTCTGCATGAGCGGAGTCAACAGCCCCCTTACCGCTCAAGTCTGTTTTTACATCTCTAATTTCATCCCTGATAATCCTGATGCTGCTTAACATTTCTTCTAGCAATGCAGCATCTATACCGCTCATAGTACCTCCCCAGCTACTCCAATTAATTTCCCCTCAATATATACCGGCCATTTTTTAACCTTAATAATGTTGCCTTCAACTTCCTCTTCAGCGAAGATTGTTTTACCTGCATCCATAGCTTGTTTATCATACTCTCTGAAGACCTGAGACAATTCTTTGCCCCACACATCCTCGTCTTTAGCTCCTGCATATTTCTCTGGATCAATGTTATATTTATTTGAATAAGCAGGATTGATGTAGAGCATATAGCCTGTTGGAGACTTAAGCCATGTTGGTGTATCTTTACAATCCAAAAGAGCTTTGATGGATAAAAGGATAAGGTGTTCTTTATCTAGAGTTTGAGGATCACTGGAACAAGCTTTATAGACTCCAATTAGATGGGCTATCTTTTCAATCTGTTCTGTTAAAGGGTCTTTGTTATTCATTATTGTACACCCTCTTCAATAAACCTCTCATACTCTGTCTTCAAAGATTGCTTGTCAGCATTACACTGAGCAAGTGCTTTGTACAACATCCTCACCTCTTCCTCACTATCATAGTTAGTTTCCAGGCTCTTGTAGGGAATCCTCGTTTCCTCCAACTTCTCTACAGAGGTAAGGCAAGAATTCACATCTTGCATCGAGTCTTTGTTTGCGCACGCTATCAGGAATACGCTGATTATAGTAATCCCTAGCATCTTGATCTTGTTCATACAGTGTCCTCAAATTTGATATGCTGTTTTGATACTTTATCTCTCTTTCCTTGTAATCTTGAAGGTATTGGTCGTTGATATCTTTGATTATCTCTCTCGCTATATCTCTAGACCGGATGTCTCCTTCAAGCTTCTCAATTTGAGATTCGTAAGCATCTACTGAATTCTCCAAGCTCTCTACTTTCTTCCCATGAAAATAAAGACCCCCACCAGCAGCTAAAACAACAACAAGAACACCAGCGCCTATTAGAAATTTAATGTTCTTAAAAATTGCTAACATCACTCGCCCTCTCTGTCGTTTTTAATCAATGAGTTCATTACAACAGATAACAAACCAATAACTCCCATGACAATCGTAGAAACAGGGGCATTAACTTGTGCAATAACTTCGGGATGTGTTGTTCTAAGGACTACAACAGTAATAATTGTTGCAGCCCAAATTACAGACACTTTCCTGATAATTCTATTTCTCTCTAGAAAAGCAAAGAATCTGTCAAGCTTATCCATATTTCACCTACCTATTGCCATGAAAAACACATCTTGTAGGTTGTCATTACCGGATCGAATACTAACTCCTTCTGTATCATAACCTGTCACCTGAGCTTTCGCTTGATCGCCTGTGTCAATAGCTGTTAGGGTTATTGAGTACACCTCATTAGGAAAAGCGAGAGGAAAATTAAAACTTCTTGTTGTAAGGGCAGGAATACTACTTCCGTATCTACCATACTGGATAATTAATCCAGAAGGAAGTTTCTGATAACCTCTATTATCTATAGAACTCCAACTGTCTAAAGTAAGGGTTTCTTCCCAATTCCTAGACCACTGAGAAAAATTGCCAGAAGACCATAACTGTTGCCTAGTCCATGTCCCAACGTCTCCTAACATCGAGTGGAATCTCTGGTGGCATCGGGAATTAGCTCCATCATCATAGTTGATAACTTCTAAAAAACCTATTGTAGTACCTGATGGCCTGTCTGATGCAGAACTGATAATATAGAGGCCACTGTCTGTTACCGTTTTCATATCAGTCAAAGGAGAAAGTTCCCTTGCTTTGCCATCTAGACCATATAGATTCATATAGTATTGCATCGACTGTCTTGTACGAAGAGAAGTCATGATCTTAGAGTTATCTGTGCCAGCTTCAGCTTCAGCTTGTGTGGCAATCTCTGTAACACCAATATCATCTGTTACTTCTTCAAAATAATTAACCCAATCATGGATGTTACCAAACATCCAGTTAATCTCTTGAACAGGCGGCTTCTGAGACCTATCATAACCATTAAGTCTTGTAGGCTCTGTAGGTCTAATTTTATTATCTGTTTGAGCTACCGGAAGCGTAACATCGTCTGATGCAAACTCTGGTTTGAAATTTGGTTTAGTTGCCATTCTTATTCCTTAATCAAAATACCAAAGATGTCTCTTACATCTACTGGTGCGAATTCACTCATTTGATCTGCTTTGTAATTCCACCGAAGGGATAGAGTGTCATTAGGATCGTTCATTGAGACAGAAGTTTTTGTTCCTTCCATGAAGAACAATGCTTGATTTGTCCTATTATCTTTCCAACTAATTGTAGAACCTGTAGGGTAGTCGGGATCATCACTTGAAGTTGCTACAACAAAACCTTGATCAACACCATCATAGAAAATTTTGATCCTTCTTGTCCTTTTGTCAACAAGAACACCTACAACTTTGTCTTCAATATTTGAGATACCTGAAAAAGTCTCTTCAAAGATAGCTCTTGTTCCATCAAAATTTTCTTTAACAACTCTAATGATAAGGTCAACGTCAGAAGGGTTTTGATTATCCACTTCAATTAAAACTGTGAGAATATCATTACCATCTGTGCTTATCCCATCTGTCACAGAGCCCATGTAAAGCTGATGGTTTATCCTGCCTAATCCATAGTCTTTAACTTCTGTTGGAACAATTTCATAGTACCATTTATCTTCATAGGTACTGAGGTTCCCAACAACACCTGTTCCATCGAGCAAGACTCTCATTTCCTCTAAGCCTTGTTCCCCATTCATAGATATGAAGTTTTGAGGGGAATCAATCTCCGCCAGCGGAAGTCTCATATGCCTAAACTCGGAGATATTAGCAAGGTTGGCATCGTAAACACCTAATGACAAAGCTTGCGTCTTGTTACTATTGAGAAGGTACAAGAGACTTTCTAAGCTCTTAACAGGAGTTGAATATACTAAAGAAGACATTCTTCCAATTGTAAGGTCATTGTTTAGTCCTTCTACAGAACCAAACCCTCCTGCTTCATCGTCTCCTTCAAACCCAAAAGGCGTTGCTTCTGTTTCAATAACTTGGCTACGACTAACAAGAGGCATGAACCTTTCTATTTCACTTCCTACTGTATCCTGATCGAAACATCCAGCCTGGACATAAAAATAGTAATCTTGGTACAATCCAAAATATAATTCAGGAGACTGACCAAAGATGAGAGTAATCATCTCCACTATTGAATCTCTTGATATATTGGCGTTAGCACCATAAGCATTAAGTTTTATTCTGCGACGATATGTCTCATCATCTTCTCCATACCTAGGAAGATTCAAGAAGTCACCAATAACATCTAGTTGACTCCCTACAGCATTAGAAATTAAAAACCCAAGAGAAAAGTTGACGGCATCTTGTTCCATCTCTTCTCTGTGGGCTCCAAATATCTCTAGGATTTTGTTAATATTTACTGAATCTTTGAATTGATTGAAAGCCAAGTCTTTGGTGTTTTGAACAATATCTTGATCTACTTCAATGTAATCAACACCACTCATGATAAAGACCTCACGAATAAAACATCACCTAGTTGAGCAAATTCATTAAAAATAGTTGTCACATTAGCAACAGCGAATGACTCAACCGGATCAGATGAACCTTTGACCTCAATAGAAACATCAATAATCCTTTCAGAAGACACAGCAGACAAAACAGCATTGCTGATCTGAGTATTGTAAATTGTTCCACCAATAGCTGCGGAGCTAAACAAGGATTCAATGTTATCTGAAATGATATTTCTTTCGGAGGCGGAAAGAGGTATGTTTGTATTCAGAAGATAAGTAACCCTCACATCAACCTCCCTTGCCTGGGCTCTTGTGAATCTAATAACCTCAGTTGCATTATCTTCTGTGGTCACTGTAATACTTGTTGTACCACTGGTATTTCTTCCAAGAGGTTTGTTATCGTATATGGTCTCACCAATGATCTGATCTGTACCACCTCTAACTACCGTATTGAAAGTTAATGCATCGGCTTCGGGTATGTCTTGCAATGTAGGGTTCTGGTATACTCTCACTGAAATAACATCTTCAAGGCCAGTCAATGCTTTCACCAGACCTGGACGAGTGCCTGCCGGAGAACTCACCTCTCTTTGTGCTGCTGATGCTCTAAATTCGGCATCTGTCTGGTTTTCCGCTCCTGGGAAGAAATCAAAAACATTGATAACTTCTAAGAATCCAGGGAAAGTCTGATTGTAGCTGTTAATACCAGACCGCAGGAGAGGGTAAAAACCATCTGTTTGAGCAATAACAGGAACGGAAGACCAGTATTCTGCATTGATGCTAGGACTTATCGAAAAATAAGTAGACTCAGTGATTGATGTATACTCTTCTAGAGTGTTATAGCCTACAAAAAGAGTTCTTCCTGTTATACGAATAACAATCTCATTGTCTGAAGTATTATCTAACCAAAAATCTCTTAATGATATTAAGAAATCTCCTACATCTGATTCAGAATAACTTACCAAAGTGAAGTCTTCTGTGATGACTTCTGATGTCTCCGTATTTCTGATACTAACTGTATAAGTGCCTAGAGCATTTTGCTCTGCCTGCCCTTCTTCCATATTTAGAAGAAAACCAGAAACTACCTGATTCAACAGAAGATTCTCTTGGACCTCATAAGTAATACCATTATTCCCGGAGAAAGTATCAGAAGAAGTAAGCTGGTAATCATCAGGTGTAACAGATGAATAATGTACATTCACTGTACCTGTGCCGGGCTTTCTGCCTTCTCGGAAAATACCGTAGTACCCATATGCATCATCAAGGTAGATACCCTCAGCACCATTTCTAGTACGAGAATAATACACATCTTCAAAGAGCTTATCGACTTCCATTCGATCTTCTGCCAAGATAGCTCTTAAGTGACCCGCAAGAGATGAATCAGAAAGGTCTATATCATTACCAAACTTTTCTCGGAACTTCTTATTATAGTGGTTGATCCACTCTGTTCTATTTCTTCTTTCTAATCCGAATTCTGTTAATTCTGCCATTTTATCCTCTTACAGCCAGTATAAATCTGTGGGTAATTCAAAATTCAATAGTTCATAAAAAGCATTAGAGTTTTCAACGGTAGGAACTTCACACAGAGCGGCTTCAATTCTGTCTTGAGGATCGGGATATTTTATCTGCTCTCCTGGTGGGAGCATGTTAATCGTGAATATGCCATTTTCTTCTGTGATCGTTCTAACCACAAAAGTTAAGCTGTATATTCTGTTAGCCGGATCATATTCTGATTGGAAGCTTCTAAGCTCATCAACTTCTTCAAAACTGTTGATTTCACTGATGAGATAGGCATCTACTTGATTTTTTGTTACCGTCTTATTTAAGAAGATGTTTTTATCGTAGATGCCAAAATCTGTGTTATAAAAATACTCTCCTTTGAAAGCCCGAAAGCTTATGTAGAGTTTATTCCTTAACAACTCTCTTATTGATTGAGTATAACCCATCTTACCAGCACTGTATACCAAATCCTGACCATCTGGGTCCATTAAAAAATCATAAGACATTTAATTCTCCTATGAATAGATAGGAGGGCCTGTTGGACCACCATTATCATTCTCGTTGTGGATATGATCGTAGAAGTTGTTCTGAGAGCCTTCAGAAGGCGCCAGGACGGGTGCAACGACCCTAGTTGATGCAATCACCTCAACAGCCTTTACAACGCCTGAGAACTCCGCTAGAGGCGTTGTAATCATTACTTTCTCAGGAGCGGTCACTGTAGCCGTTCCACCTGTTGTGATATTAGCTGAGCCTCCTGTGGTGATATTAGAGTCACCCGCTACATTGGCTATTAAATCCCCTGGTGTGTCTAAAATGATATTGCCATCAGGTTCTATTATGATCTTAGTTTTCTGATTCTCAATCACAATATTGTCTTTATCAATCGGAGTTCCTTCAATATCCGTAAAGAACTCTGGGATAGCCATGATAGGATGACCAGAACAAGGATCAATACTATCTCCTGGGAATGCAGAGTTTATCTGAACTCTATTCTCAAGTAGGTCTCCAAAATCTCTATCACTGTACAGCAGAAGTACCGTATCCCCTTCTTTGATAGGCACCGTAATCCTTGCTTTCCCTTTATTACCACTGTAAATCATAAGAGGTACATCAAAAGCTTCGGGAGACTTAAGCTGCTCTTCATCTTTGTATTTTGTAGTTGTCAGGGGAAGAACATCAACAGTGAAGTCATGGACCTTAGTGACTACTCCCGGTTTGATGAAGAAACACTCTCTTAGTAATGCCCGGAATGTTCTATTTATTGATTCGGGAAATGTAAGCTTTTCCATTATTCATCCTCACTGCTTAAGAAGTTGCTGTAGATACCTCTTGCTATTGGAGATAAGTTATACTTAAAAGGAATCTTCCAAAAAGCAACTTCTTGATCCTCTGGAACCTCTTCTTCAGAACCACCTAAATTCTGACTCTCTTCTTGTGTGATTTCATCACCTGTATCTGATGTCACACCGATGTCTTCTGCTTCATATTCTGTGAACCAAGTGTCTCCCTCATATTCACCTTTATGCTTAACCTCAATAACTCTGTATGTTCCTTTGAAATTTCTATCCTCAACACGAACATAATCATTAGGAAGCACACTTCCCATGAGAAGAGTTTTAAACTTAATTCCAGAAGGAGGTACTATCTTTGATTCTTTAGTTGTTGAAGAAGATGAGTCTTCTTTATATGAAACACTTCCTAGGAGACCTGTCCCCGGAGTTATCAGTGGCACAAGTTGTTTACGCTGGCTTTCTTCAGCTTTCTTCTGGGCCTTTTCGAACACCGTATCAATGATATTGACAAAAGAGTCTTGAACATTATAAGCCAAGTTGTGTGATTCTGTGATTCTTTTCAAATTCTTGGAAGCTGTTCCTAGGAATTGAACAGAAGATTTTGTGACTACACTATTTCCTAGCTTTGCCACTTGGCCTCTAGGCAAGTCTAAATCTTTAATCAAATCTTCTACAATAGCATCTACAGGAGTGCCTTTCTTATAAGAACGTGATGTTAATTGTTGTTTAGCAAATACACCACCATCTGATAAGGTTAGCTTTGTTTTTCTTCCTGGGCGCTGTAATTCATCTTCAACAAGCATGACATTACCCCGAAAGATTGTATGAGACCCTTCATCCTCATAACCTGCCTCTAATGTCACAAACAAATGGCTACCAGCATTATTGCTCAAGTAATTCACTTGATTATCTGACAGGTTATGGATTGTAATCTCTGCTTTATTAGAGTCTTCGTTAGAGCCTCCTGTTTTCTCAATAGAGAACTCTATATTGTGATCTTCTATAACAATTGCATTAGGATCATTGGTTGCAAAGTATTCTTCAAGAATTTTCGCTTTACCTAACCCTGTGTCAATGTAAGGTGTACCTCCTAATGCAATGTCGTTTGTGACCAAAGCACCTTTATCATTAGAAAAATTAAAAGGTTTTCCTAAGATGAGCCTATATACTCTCTTGAACATTTAAGAACTCCTATAATTCTCCATGATAGACTCTTCTATGTAAACCACCTGAAACCTTTTAGAGATACCTAAGTCATTTCTCCCTGGCCTTCCATAGTCTTTCTCAGTGTCAACAATGAAGATACCTCCTAGTGGAACCCCTGGAATACCTCTGTAAGGCTCTAAGATATCTTGACCCACTACTAACCTTGTTTTGAATAGTGGGTCTTCTCCTTGAGGGCTTAAATAGAAAAACCAAGAACCGCTTCTATTGTTCCATCTGAATCTCAACGTATAGGCGACACCTTCAATAGAAACTGTCTGTGTACTATCAGGTGCTTCTCTATCAACCGGAAGCGTAAAAGGCATAGTTAATCTCCTATATCATTGATTGCATCACCAAAAACACTAGTACCTAACACTCTGTCAATAGATGAAAGTGTTGCTGTATCCGTTGAACCTTTGGATGATGTTCCGTTATTCTTAGTGCCTCTACTATCATCAGGAGAGGCTTTGTTGATGGCTAGAATTGTTGAAGCGGCTGTTACCAACCTTAGCTGTTCGACTTTCATCACCAAATTCAAAGAACCACCTGTAGAAGAAGAATGGTCAATCTTAATACTTTTGATCACGCAATTAGGGTATGCTTCATATTTTGTTACCAAAGTAAAAAGTTGAGATTGTTGTCTCATTTTCAAGAGCATGTCGTAAGCTTCTTTAGCTCTTGCTCTAATCCCATCTTTTGTTCCTGGGCTTGTCAAAAGGCTGCCATCTCTTGATGGTCTCGTAGGAGAATAATCAGATACAGAACCTTTGATATCAAAAGTAGGATTTTCTGTTCTAACATGATCTGTAACATTAGCCCCCACCTGAACAGGATGAGAGCTAACCTCTGACTCAAAAGATTCCTCTAAAGAAGTGGTAGCATCAAGTTCAATAAAGCCACTCCCTGGATTCTCAACTTCAGAAGGATAATAGAGCGACCCTGCAATAAAATACGTTGTCATATCATCCTCTTGTGTTCATATTGACGTTAGTTGATGTATCTGATCTTACTTTCTCTGTGACAAAATCTTTTGCACCTGGACCCATGTTCAAATTGATGTCTGCTGTAAAGTTCTTAATCATATCAAACATTGATTGATCTTTAGGCATATCCGCAATTGCTGAGGCTCTACCTGCGGTGTTATAAACCTTCACCGCTTTCTCCCCTAGACCTACAAAATTTCCAAGGCCAGGAACCATCTTAAGCAAGTCAACGACTTTCTGAAGGATATTTTTGAAAGAAGAAAACTTAGAAACAAGACGAACAGCACCTTTAATCAATGTACCAACACCTGTTACGATGCTCAGTATATAACCAAGACCCTTACCTAGTGTTGCAGTGAATTCATGGAATTCTGTTCCGAATACTTTTTTGAATACAGTAAGAAGATCGCTAAGAACAGCAAAAACAAGTCTGATCAGAAAAGTGATTGCTTTGATAATAGGAGTTAGGACACCAACAATAAATGAAGCAATCGGCTTAAGAACTTTGATAATATCTGTGAATGTGTTGAACATCTCAGTGAACAACTCACCTAAGCCTGCATCCATGATAGCTTTGATGAATAAGTTCAACTCTGCCATCATTCTATTCTGTGCAACCCTGGTGGTTGTAAAAGCTTTCTCAAGACCCGGCGCAGCCATCTCTCTCATAGCCCCACTGAAAGCTGGTAAGAACTTCTCAGCAGCAATCTCGCCATTTTCCATTGCTTTCAAGAATTCTTGAGTTGTCATATTGACGGATTTAGCAGCAACCTGCATAACCGCTGGCATTCTATCACCAAGCTGTAATTTCAGTTCTTCCGACATCACTTGACCTTTCGTTGTATTTATGATAAGACGCTACTCTTACCACGATGTCACTTAGACATCCTCATGCTTTCACATGAGACTTGACTATATCTTCACTTCATTGAAGTGCTTACCGTTTCCACTACCAATAGCTTGTAGTGTACTCTACTCCCTTCCGCTGTTTTGCGTGGTTTCGATAGTCGATGAGGTTGTCACTACCTTATCTTAGAATTTAAAATTTGAAGTTATATCTGAGAATATTTCTCTGCGTTTAACCCTTCTTATATCGTAGTCTTTGACACCAGTTTTTTGTGATATATATGAAATGGAATCACCTTTCTCTAACATCATGGCTATTTCAATAATTTTATCAGGAGACTTTCTATGTTTCCTTTTTACTTTTATATTGAAATCCTTAGATATGTGTTTCCATCTTCTCCCACTTCTAATATCTGCTACAATATGCTTTTGCAGTGAAAACAACTCACAAATTTCTTTGTTCCTGTAACCTTGTTCCATTTTTATACAAATATCTGTAACCGTTTCATTTGAAAGAGAAGTCTGTGGATGGTTTTCACCTACGGAGTTGTACAAACCCATATCCCAAGCATGTCTTTTGTTCTCTTTGCTAGTTACCCACTCTAGGTTTGAGACATCGTTGTGATTTTTAATTCCATCTTTGTGATTAACTTCTCTTTTACTATGTGGGTTAGGTAAATAAGTTTCTGCAACAAGCCTGTGAACTTTTCTCTGAATCCACTTGTTATCTTTCTCACAGTACAAACTAACTCTTAAATACCCTTGATTATTTGAGCTTTGCTTAAGAGTTTTACCCGTTACTTTGTTTTTTATAATACCTTCTTTTGAAACGAGATACTTTTTATATACAGGATGATTTTTCATATTTACCTCCTTACTATTTTCAGGTAGGTAGTGACAACCTGCTGATTTCCCATTGTTACATCTTAACCGTTTTTATAACCTTCACATTTGAATCTATCTCTAGAAACTCTGTTGTGGTGGTTAAGCTTTAGGGGGTTCCAGCATTTAGTAAGTTTAGGGCGAGCCAAAGTATAAGTAAACTCGCCATTTGCTCCAAGGCCCTAATAGTGCCTCTAATTTCTTCTGATGTTAGACCGAAAACTGTAGCAGCTTCGGCAACACCTAAGAATTGCTCTTTTACTTGATCAAAAGTGAATCCCATATTCTGTGCTGCAAGAGCATAACGAGAGAAACCTTTCGCATTAGCAGCAGCATCAATGCCCAGCCTTTGAGATTGCTCAATCAAGAATTCCATGGCAGGTGCTGCATTTTCGCCTAGAGCTACTTCCATCATAACGCCAGCGGATTCAAACTCCTGACCAATTCTATTAATATTTTGAGCAGCAGCGAAAGCTGAGTAGGCTCCTGTGAGGGATGCAACAGTTGTTCTTAACTTATTAAAGCTCATATTAGCTTTATTCGTGGACCTAGCTGCTCTCTCTTGGGCTTTTGCTACTTTATAGATCGAAGCCCAAGAATTTCTCATCGCCCTGCCCGATCTTTGAAGGGCTTGATTCTGTTGACGAATCTTATGATTATGCTTATCAATAAGAGGATTCAACCTTTGATACATTTTCTCCATTGCAAGGTTGAATTGTGCTCTGCTTGTCTTTCCTTCTAAGTGAGATTTTTTAACTGACCCAAAAGTAGCATTAAAGGCTCCCTCACCTCCTTTAATCCCCGCTCTCTTCATTTTATTCTGAAGCTTAGCTTGGGCTTTCATCACTCTTAACTTTCTTTCATCTGTATCAAGTGCTTTCTTCGTAGAAACAGATTCTTTGGAAGCCTCCTTTGCTGCTTTTTGAGCAGCAGAAACTTCCTTACCAGCAACAGTATTCTTCTTCCTAGCTGTATCCAGAGACTTATTTAGGAGTCTCATCTCTTCACGAGCTTTTTGGAGACGGGTTTTCTGTTGCTGTGCAGCAGCACTAGCTTGTCTTGTAACACCTGATCCTATCTTCATTTTGTTCAGAGAAGCTAATTCCTTTTTGAGCTTCATAATATCGCTCTTGAAGGTTTTCATTACCTTCAATGATTTTCTATCAAAGCGATACTGAACTTCAGAATAGACACCAGAGACTTTATCTCCACCAGCCATTCTTATCTCCTTCCTTTGTCACCACTTTTACTTTCTTGTTCTTTTTGTATGACTTCTTCAATAAAGTCTTTAATATCAAGATATTCGTTAAGCTTAAGTACAACATCAATTGGACTGTTCATAACATCACTTAATGTGGCGCTGCATTCTTTGGAACAAACAGGTCGAAATGCCAAAAACTCTAGGGTAGATAAGCTAGTATTGTCTTCAACGTACTGCACTGCTTTATTAAAAGCTTTGCTTTGACGATTTACAGACCCATCAGATTCCCTTGTAAATCGCCGTCGAATAAAGGGCCAACATTAACCTTGATAACTGATACACAAATCATGAGAACATCTTTGTATGTCATTCCTGCTTCTTCAAGTCTTTTAATACTTGCTTGAACAGGAACACCATTATCATTAAGAAAAACCACCCCATCTAGAAGCTCAGGAATAGTGATACTCAAATCCTGAGTAGCTAGAGCGTCTGTCACACCACGGATAACAGCAGCAAGATACAAACTCCCTGAATCATCATCATCTTCCTCAGAAGCCATAGCAGCGGCATTCGCCATAGGTCCACCTACAAGAGGCATTACATATTTGGTTTTGGCAATATGCTGTTGCATTGTCCACTCAGGAATAAACACATCACGATCACCAATATGCTTTTTAATTCCGGGGATTTTATCTGAAATATCCATTTATTTACCTCACAGACTAAAAAGGGGGCCGAAGCCCCCTGTAAATTTTAAGAAGACAAACCTCGGGCCGCAGCATAAGCCAGGACACCATCAAGGTTGTTACCACCACCACGACGAACGGAAGTCAGGAAGAATTGATATTCTCTTTCTCCTACTTCTGGACCCCAAGAGTGTGTTGCATCTGTCTTCAACCAAGCAATAGAAGTACCAAAACTTCCTGCCGGTGTAGAAGGATCAAGAAGACTAGCTTTAACCTCTGGGGTGTATTCTTGTCTAGCCATTTGTTCGATGAATTGTAGGTAAGGAGAGTTATGCATGAGACGAATAGTTAGAATACCTGTGGCATTTCTATTAATCGCACGGGAAATATCTCCCTTCATTCCTACTGTTTCATTTGTGAAATCTTCATTTCTTTCGATACTGATTGCGTCATCTCCATCAGAGAACCCAAATACAGGGATGTCATCAAGCAGAAGAACGACTTTATCAGGATCATAAGTACCTAGATAGATACCGGACATTTATTATTCTCCTTTTTACGGTAGCTCAATGTATCCACGGATAGGACGCATGTAATGAACAGCACCAGCAACATAGGCTGTGAATTGAATGCTATTCAACTCTCGGGCTGCTTTGTCATTCTGAGAAATATCACTCAGGTTTGGCATGATAACCACAGGGGCTCTATCTGATGTCAGGAAGCCTTCAGCGATTCGTAGATACAACTGATCGTAAATAGTATTTTCAATCATTGTGAAGCCTACAGAATCATAAGGAATCTTTCTTCCAAGATCAGACTGACGCTTCATCAGACCGAACAACTCTTCTTCAAGTCGAGCCTCAAGGTACAGAGAACCACGAACTGTATCAAAGAAGTCTCCATTAACCATCTTACCGTCAAGGAAGAACCCAACGCCTGCGATCATCGGATAGATGTTGCCATTTTTCTCTTGGATGAATTGAGCTTCTGTCCGAGAAAACTTATCAACAGGAACACCCGGAAGAGTTTTCCCGTGAAGAGTAGAAGTACCCGGAGTAAGACCAGCCATAGCGCCAACGATACCACCTTCACCCCAATTCGTATCTGCTTCTTTATCAGCTTTTAGAATAGTGTGACCGTACTGAAGGTCTTTAAGCTGAGACAAGATGTCTGTGGTTGCAGAAGTCCAAATATCCACATCAGAAGAGGATGTTACATAGATCACTCTGTTTTGCTCTGCATATTCAGCAAGGGCAAGAATATCCGATTCTGTATGTGTATCTGCCATGAGGAAGAACCAAGAAGTTGTCTCTCCTTCAACAGCAGCCAGGGCTTCTGTGTAGGTCTCTGTAGAAGCAGTCACTTCAACATTACCAATGATAACCTGTCGAGGCGGAGCAATACCTGAGAAGGCATTACCAGCCATAACCACAGCAGCATCATCTTCAGCAAAACCATCATCAACCATAGTAGTTGTATCGGTATAGATTCGAATTCTATCCGTAGCTCCAAAAGGAGTGTCTGCTGCAAGAATCAGTGGAGTGTTGAAATCGGCTGTATCAATTGGGCGAGTGCCTAATGTAATCTGTACATCAATAATGTCTTCAATCGTGAAAACACTAGCCATTATTTTCTCCTAGTTAGCTGACTTTTATTATGTGAAAAATGAGGATGTGTCAATGTAGAACACACTACCCTCGAAAACCTGGTAATCCAGATTAGTGAAATCTAATATCAAAGAAGGTTCAGTAAATGGATTGAATTCTTCATCATTATCTATTACTGCACCAGAAGTGTTGATCTTTTCAATAATAGAAGGATCATCGCCACCTCTATCAGGGCCTCCCTGAGCGAAGTAGAACTCCACAGAAAATTGAGCGCGTTCTTCAATTCTTTCTTTAGATAAAGCTCTTGAAGCATTTCTAACAGGAGAAGACTGTATGTAAGAGAGGTTGTATTCTTTTAGGATATTTTTTGTAAGCCTCTCTCTAAACCCCACAGCAATACTCTGGGCTCTACTAATAGAGTATTCACCATATGTGTATAAAGAGCAAGTGCCAATAAACTCAGAATATGAAGAAGTCCTCCCATTATCATCAGGAGATGATTCATATATTCTTCGTGAAGTCACAGGTTCGATATCTGTAATTTTAATTACAGTATAAGGCCCTTTAGGTGGGTTAAAATTACTATCTCTCAAGTAAACATCTTCATCAGGGAGGCAAGCTTTAATGAAATCCCAAAATGCATTATAGAATGTTTTTTCAATAGGTTCCATCGTTACCTCTCATTAATCTTGGAGACATAAACCTCATAATGAGTTTGAACACCTACATCCCAAACCTTTGTCTTAATGGCTTTGTAAGTCTCCCCCCTAATCTCTACATAATCTCCAAGTTGATCTGTTCCTTCAATTTCAGGAAGGATTTCTGTAGTTGTGTAGATAACCTGTATGTCTGTGTCTCTGTAGCCTTCTGGAAGAGGCTCTGACCATGTTCCTTTCGCAGGCTGGGCCGATGCATTAAGGACATCGTAAGGCGTCTCTGTGGGACTTAGAACCTCATTCCTGGGGCCTAGCTGCTGGACTCTTCGGTAAGCCTGGAAAGTTTTTCTTGGTATAAGCTTAGGAGCCCATGGACCCATAATCACTCTCCTTCGTAAACTTTAGTGTCAATCTTGTCTCTTATCCATCCTTCTTCAAGTAGAGGGTGATCAAACCCTTTATTCTTAATTGTGGATTCTGCGTTCTCTTGGTAAAAAGCAGGAGCTTCATCTAACACTTGAGTTATCCTGATTTCTTGTATTCTTGTGGCTAATCGAATTGCCTGTTGGAGACTCACTTCACCTCTTTGGAACTTTCTATAAGCTGCTGCCATTGCTCTTTCTGTTGGCAATCTGGCTTCTTCTGCTCCATCGGCGACCCAAGGTCTTTGAGGTATATGCTCTGAACCTTCGTGTTGAATCCTAGCAATATCTCCTGCTGTCAGTCCTGATCTAGGATGACTGCCACTATCCTCAAAATAACCGACCCTTGCTGTAACAGGGCCTTTTTCCATTCTTTGGATAATCCTATCAAGCTTCTTAGTATCAGCTTTTGTACTCATCGTTGACTTGTGAACTTAGTGGGAACAAACTCATCTTCAGGAGCATAAGTGCCTCCAACTCTAATAGGAGGTAGATTAGAATCAGGGTTTTCTCTAACTCTGCAAATCTCTTCTTTAGAAACACCACCAAAGATATGAAGATCATATCCTTTAGGTACAACAGGAGGATTAGCTTTCCACCATTCAAGTAGTTCTGATATGGATTCATAAGTGAGATTAGAATAAACCTCAATCTCTACTCCACCTTCTCTTTCTCTTCGCCTTGAAGACTCTCTAGCTGCCCTACCTTTCATAATAGTCAAGCAGTCAATGACAGTCTTCCATATGCGGTAGTCAGAACTCTCATCTACATACAAATCAAGAAAAGATTGGATGACTTCATCAGGAAGGTTGTAAGGCTCTTCATAGTCTCCTATGTAATAACGAACTTTTCCAAGCTCTGTATTGATATCTGCTGCCATAATTAACTATCCTTAATGGATTCCTTAGTAAAACCTGTAAAAAGGCTTTAGTAAAGAATCAAGAGGGCTCATAAGAGCCCCCTATCATCAAAAGATTTAAGCTCCAACTACTAGCTTAACCAGAACCTTCGGCTTGGTAGCGAAGAACAGCGGTGCTGTTTCGAACTGGATTTCATGGTACTCGTCTTTCCAATCACGGTATTCGTAAGCAAACACCGGAACACCGATCTGGTTTGCACCAGAAAGCTTATCGCTAGGACCAACATAACCACGGAACAGGCTAGTAGAAGTACGAGGAACAACGTGTGCATCCCCTTCAGCAATAGCTCGCTCAACAGTGCCATCAGGCAGAGTGAAGTCGTGTGGGTAGGTCAGGAAGCGAACGCCACGATAGGTGAAGACATCGGAGACGCCCCACTGCATGTAGTTAGAAATATCTTCCTGATAACGCACGTTAGATACGCTGTTCAGGTATACTTCACGAACCTTCGGGTGGGCAATCAGAGCATCGAAGAATTCTGTGGAACAGAAAATATCAATACCTTGGATAGTACCACCGGAGTTCAGATTCTTAGATACATAACGCTTAACCTGAGCAATCTTAGCATCTACGTTAGTAGTTGCGGTGTTAAGCTCAAAGTCAATTACTTCCTGAGTAAGACCAAAGAGGTCAAACATATCAGCAAGTACAGCACCATCAGGGGTTACGGACTGACCTTTGATGGCTTGGAGCATCATGTACTCATGGGTTTCGTCAATATTCCGACGACCATCTTCCAGTTTAGTTGCAATGACGTTAGCCAGAGTTTCAGGGTTATCCGGGGTGCCCGGCATACGAAGACCCTGGACATCTTCTTGTACAACGTATTCACTGTGCTTGAAGAAAGCCAGAGGAATAGAGAAGTTTTCTACTTTACGATCTTTACCTACAGTGCCTTGACGAGCGCCACGGTTTACTTGAGGTAGAAGAGTAACTTCGGCAGTATTACGATCAAAAACTACGGAGTGCTGAGAAGTACCCTGGATGTTGAAATAGTTGTAGTTTTTGATGAAACCAGACTGGTTCGGAATCTCATTAACTTCCGGGGTCCATTCTGTTACTGTGAAGTTACCATTAATGTTACCTGTAATAGCCATTCGTTGCTATCTCCTAATTATTCTTATTAAATTTGTTTGCGAACTGCGATGCCAAGAGACTCAAGAGCCTCATAAACGTCTGCTTCAGAACCATCCCAACTTGCATCAAGGATAAGGGCACCATCGGCAACGCCAGCCGGGCCACGCTTGAGAATAACAAGCTCTGTATCTGTGGTGGCAGGAATGTCTACTTTCTCAATCACAATACCAGCAGGAACTTCAGAACCATCAGTTGCGGCGGAATCAGAAATTACATAGTTGCCTGTGGCGGTAACTTCTCCTACAACAGTGCCAATATCATATGTGGCTTCAGCAGCCAGATTTGCATTTACAACTTCACGGCAGTAGCCATGCTCTGAAAAAAGCTCAAACTTAATCAGATTACCTAGCTTTGGACCGCGTTCACTATTTTTAGTAGCTGTTAGATTAGCCATTAAATCTTTTCCTCCGAGGATTTATATTTTTACTTTGTTTTGTAACGGGCAGCCTGTTTTTCACGAACGGCGGCTTTGGTTTTCTCTTCCGGGGTAATGTCTTCCCCATCACCTTCATCACCTGTAACTGTAGTAACAGAAGCTTCTACAGATGATTGTGCTTGCTCCAAGGTTTGCAGCAGAGCAGCGGAAGCTTTTTGATCCATAGAAAGAAGGGCTGATACAAGATCAGCAGAATCTTCTTTGTTTACAAAGCTAAACTCTGCAACACGTTCTTCCATGGAAGCTCGCTCTGCTTGGGCTTCTGCTTCTTCAAAAGCTTTAATACGGGCTTCAAGGGCAGCAAGTTGAGCTTGAGACTCTTGAGCGGCTTCTTCACGGGCTGCTTTAATTTTAGCGTCTAGCTGATCTTGGGTCAGTTGTTCTTGAGACATTTCAAGGTTTTCCTCTGTTTCATTTTCTAAATTTGTTTGAGCCGGTGTGATCTCCGACATTTCTTCTTCTTTATCTCGTTTTCTTCGAAGTAAAGGCATACGATCCTCTTTATCTTTATCAGAGAGTTCTACAAGATATTCTTCAAACTCTGCATGATTCATGATTTCATCAATTAATCCTAAAGACACAGACTCTTCAGCACTAAAGACCTTGGCTTCTGTGTTCCTTACTGCCTCTTCAGATATACCTCTCATAGAAGCTACATGACTCACAAAAGACTCATAAAGGTTGTCTACATCTTGTTGGATTTCCTCTTTCCAATCATCTCTCATTTTTCCTTCGGAATCATAAGGAATCTTGGAATCTCCTGCGTAAATAAATACGGCTTCAGAGCCTTCCTTAATCTTCTTAGGAATGTCATTCAAAAACCCTACAACAACACCAATGGAGCCAATTTTAGACATAGGATTAGAAATGATGACATCTGATATAGATGTTAAAGAGTAACCTGCTGATGCTGAGAGACCATCTACATAAGAGATAATGGTTACACCTGCTTGATCACAAATGTCTCTTATGTATTGAGAGGTTTCGAAACATGCATATGCTTCCCCTCCTGGCGTATCAACATCAAATACGATAGTATCAGCGCCTAACTCAATAGACCTCTCGACATTTGCTTTAATGCCCTGGTAAGTTGTCATACCACACATAAAAGCAAAACTTGTGAATTCATATGTCAAAGGGCCTGTGATAGGAATAATAGAAATTCCATTCTCTACAGACACTTCGTAATCACTCACTCTCCTGGCGGAACCTTGACTATCTATGCCAAGTTCTTCTCCCTCATTCCTATTCTCAAGCTTCATGCAAACAAACTGCATAAAATCTTTCGTAACAAGATGAGGTTTTTTGGAGATTTTCTCTGTTAGCCTGAAAAGACTATGACTCATCTTTGAATTCCTCTGCATCTTCTTCTGTAAAAATGTATTCCTTATCTCCTACCTTGACCTCTTTGAATCCTTCTGGAACAGAAGCATTTTCACTATTGTTCGTTGAAGAGTCTCCTGAGCCCCCTGATGAACTGCCTGTACCATTACTGTTACCTTCTTTCATTCCATCTCCTGAGCGAGATTTGTTGTTCTCAGAAGCAGGCATGGCTTTATCGTAACTAGGCATAGGAAGATCACCAATCTCTCTTAGAGCGGCATCAAGGTCTTTATCAGCACTAATAGCACCAACAGCCATACATCTTTGGATGAATTTAGAGAGAAGGTCTAGATTTCTTTCTTCAAATTCCCCAAACTGAAGTTTAGGCATCTCATCTGCTTTGAACCTCCAACCATTTAAGGCAAGGGTTTGAGGAACAAGGTCTTTGTTGATTACATCAGAGATGGTCTTTAGGTAATATTCAAGAGATAAAGCCAGAATGTTGTTTTTATTATCTGACAGAGCAAAAGAACCTGAGCCATCTTGCCCTAATTTCAGAACATCAGCTAGGAATACAGTAAGAATCTCATTCTGTTTTCTTCGAATGATATCATCTGTGTTATACTGCTTACCCCCTCCATCAACACCTGTCAATTTAAAGTTGAAAAGCTCTTTACCTGATTCATTGTAAGCAATAGGCGTGATGACATAAGTTTGATCCCCCGCACTCAAGTTAGCAGCATCACGTTTCATTTGCTGAATATTAAGGTCTTCAGGTCCGCCGGGATTAAGAGCAGCTTTAGCTAGATAATCTGCATCAACACCTATGTTGACGACACCCGCGAGGTCTTTGCTCATACCAACAAGCTCTAACTCTTCTGCGAGAGTCTTTTGCTTCCAAGGGATATAGCAACCTTTTAATGCACTTGTTCCCTCTGGGTTGCTGCTTCTCGGATTGTTTTTGAAATGGAGAAACTTCTTACGGGGAATTGTAACCTCACCTTTAGGTGAATTAACTCCGAATCTAGATGGGTTCTGTTTAACACCTAAGAGGTCCGATGTGTCTTTTGAAAACACCCAACCTGTCAATGTTTCTTGTGGTCTTGAAGGAAGATTTTTCCATTTCAGCTTGCCTTCCCACTCACCTTCTGTTACTTTCTTGAAAACCTTTTCGTTGATTTGAAAACCAAAGAAGACGTAATCGACAACTTGAGAAATAAACTCTCTCCAAGTCTGATCTTCCATGTTCTCTTTACAATAAGAGAGAAACCTGGATGCTTCTTTTACTTCGTTTGAGGCTCCTTCTTTATACTCAACATGCCAATCAACTTTACTGATCATCAGCTTGATGAAGTTAGTAACAGAGGCTATGGTAGAATCCATCAACATCTTCTGATATGTTAATCCAGCATAGGGCCATCTAAGATCAACTCTTGATTCTTCGTAGATGTAACCACTAGCTATCTTCAGAGCATTATAACCATCTGGCCCTAATTTCATTCTGCTTGTGGAAAGGTTTTCGTTGCTAGTGCCTGTTTCCTCCACTTCCACTTTATTTTCTTCTGCCATATTAACCTAATTCCTCTTTCATTTTCTTGAAAGCTGTTGGAGAACTTGAATGAATTGCACCAAGATTAAAAGAAGGGATCACCCTTTCTTTAGCCAAGGTGTTGAAAGCAGAAGCACAAGCATCCGCATAATCGTCTTTCTTGGTTGCTGTAGAACGCTCTCCGTCAAAAGATTCTAGTTCTTTATAGAAAGCTTCTAACTCTTCTCTGGTTTCAAACTCACTTTCAACAATCTTAACCAAACCATTTTGAGCAGCAACAGCGAAAGGCTCAAACCTTTTGAGTTTTGATCGGTTATTAGGAGCGGGGTCTTTTTTAACGATGAAGCCTTCTTCAAAAAGCTTCTTAGACCATTCTTGGAATTCAAACTTACCGGCTGATCCCGGATCAACAGCACCCACGACATAAGTATCAAAACCATCATCATGAGCTTGAGACAAGATGGCCATATCCCTAGAACCCGGTCTTTTCTGAAAGCGGTTAGCGCCAGCAATGTAATAAAACCCATTTTTATCTTTGTACATCTTGACTGAAGCAGTCCAGTCAGGGTATTTATTAACATCATTAGGAATCTCGGATGCTTTATCCCATGCTCTCACAGCTTTGGAGTCGGCTGGAATACTATCGACTTTCTCTAACCAATCTCTGTCAAAGTAATTAGCGCCAGCGGCTCTAATCTTCCAGTTACCATGAAGAAGTCGGGCCTTATCAATAGGGTTAAGACCTTCCAAGAATGCCAAGTAATCAGGATTCTCTTCAATCATCCGAGGATTATCCCAGATGGTTGCTGAGATAAATGTAAGACTAAGAGGTTTTAACTGAAGTCTGTGGTCTTCTGGGAGTAGATTACCATCTTCATCGCGGCGGCCATGTCTTTCTAAGACTTCTTCTTTTGTGGCTCCCCACAAAAACTCTCCATCCATCCTGATAAACCATCGGATAACACCATCTTTCTCTGGATCAGGGTATCCATCTTCGTCTAGATACCACTCAACCATTCTCATCAGCCACTCACAATCCGGATCAGGGTTGCAACTGATGTACATATAAGATTGTATCTTTGCTTCCGAGCGAAGCCGAGACATCAAGTATTCTACTTGGGGCCATGTAAAATGTGTGCCTTCGTCGAAGTACACAGCACTGTCGTTTTTGTTTACCTTAAGACGCTACTCATAAGGCCGCTTTCGCGCTCTATGTTTCCATAGAGACCAGACTATATCTTCACCCTTTCAGGGTGCCACACGTTTCAACTGCCAATAGCTTGCAGCTTACAGGGTTACACTCATCACCCTTAGTCGTTGCACTCATCTCTTATTATATCAAAAATTCTTTTTAGGTCTTCTCTCGTCATTTTGTGAGAGATTTCTAGAATATCTTCAAAACTCATACCAGACTCTTTTCTAAACCTAACCCAATCAACTGTTTTCGGCCCTATCCTCTTCTTCCTGGGGATATCAATATCATACTGGCAAGAGACGTGGCGCCATGATTTACCGGCGCGGATGTTTACAACATTCCACTTATCTATTTCCAGCTTTTTTGAAATAACCGAATTTTGGCAACCTTTTTCTAATAAAGAACAGATTTTATGAACAGTCTCTTCGGACAGCTTAGATTGTGAATGCTTTTCACCAAAGACTCTGTGGTTCCCTGTTTCTTGACTATGCTGCCTGTTGATCTTATAATCAACCCACTCTAAGTTGTCTTTATCATTATTAGAGACATCTGAGTCAATGTGGTTCACTATTTTGTATAGTTTTGGTTTAGGATTAGAGACAAAGACCTCTGCAACTGCCCTATGGATAGCAACATGATGTGTTTTGTTTTTATCTCTAAAAGCACACCTGAGATACCCGTCTTTATCTTTATAGGGAGATAATTTTGAGCCTGTAGCAGCCCAATAGATATTTCCACAGATATCTACTAAAAATTAGGTTTACTAGGAATTTTGAATTTTTTCATATAATACTCCTACTGATATTCGGAATTAAGAGATTAGCTCAGGATTGTCTTCAGCATTATCTGTTAAGAGTTTCCCTGAATTAGTGTGGTTTTCACTAGTATATTACTATACTAGGCAGCTAAATTAACTGAAGGCCCTGGTGGGAAATACGATCACTCTCATGCTCCATATGATTCCATTTGATATTAGCCCCATTCGGAAAGATAGCTCTATAGTCTTTCTCTCTAAAACGAGGTTCAATGGATTTAGGAAGCTGGCTGTACATATTCCTTGCGGTGTCAAATAGACCACCTTGACCACTTACTTGTTGTGTTGTTCTTCTGAAAAAGATAGCGTTGAATCTAGGATCACCGACATGCTGAAGAGGATGCATGGTCATCATGTAACTTTTTCCTGACCCTGCTGCACCACCTACAATGGTTATCTTGGCTTTACTCTCAAGCATCATCCTTTGTTTTTCAGAGGTTGGTCCAAATGGTAATTCCATTCTACCTCCTATTACATGCCTTTAAATTTAAAGACATTCCCGGTTTCTTCTTTTTGTTCTTGATCTTCTTTCTTATTATCCGGGTTTTTATTGTCTTCCTTTTGATCATCTTTAGATGCCAGGAAGTCATCTACGATCTTCTGAGCATCTGGAACAGCTTGCATAAACATTGTGATAATGTCATTTGCAGCGGACCTTCGTGATGCTGCTGATGCACTTGTATCTGTCATTACATCATAAATAACCCAATAAGCTTCTTTGAAATGATCAGAAAGAAGGTCATGGATTTCTTCTCTCGACCTAAGAAGTTTACGGGCCTTATCGACTGTTTTGTCTTGACCTTTAACTCTAGGCATTGTTTTTCCTTTGTTATTGTTTTAATATGGTTGACGAGGCAGGACTCGAACCTGCGACCTGCCGGTTATCAGCCAACTGTTCTCCCAACTGAACTACTCGTCATAATATTACTCTTCGGGAAGAATTCTTCGGAATATCTTTGTAATTATGATTTTGATCCCGAGAGGGAAGATTGGAGCGGATGACCTGAATCGAACAGGCAACCATCTGATTGGAAGTCAGAAGCTCTACCAATTGAGCTACATCCGCATAAAAGGGGTGAGTGACGGGGGTCGAACCCGCACCAAGGTCACAACTTGGGGCTTTAGTCTAATTAAGCTACACTCAACATTGATCTGGCAAGGAAGAAGAGAATCGAACTCTTTGGGCGAGGGTTTGGAATCCTGCCTGATGACCCGCATCACTTCCTTAAGTATTATTAGAAGTCTTGTTGCTTAACCTAAGAGTCTGTACTTGCCTACTTAGGGTGTTGCAGCACCCATATTTATTATTTGGAGCCGATGAACAGAATCGAACTGTTGACCTAGGCTTTACAAGGGCCTTGCTCTACCTACTGAGCTACATCGGCTTAAAACTGGTCGGGATGGTAGGATTTGAACCTACGACAGCCTCCTTCCAAAGGAGCAGTGCTACCAGACTGCACCCACACCCCGATAAACTGGCTGGCATGGTTGGACTCGAACCAACGGTGGGCTTTCGCCAACGGATTAACAGTCCGTCCCCTGCTACCAACTCGGGTACATGCCAATAATTATTTCCCAGATTCTGTTTTTAACGTGGCGCCTGGGAACGTCCACAACATGCAATATTGAACAATGTAACCACCATAGGATATTTGCATGTCAACTGGTGCTGAGGGTAGGAGTCGAACCTACAAGGGTGGTGTGCCGCCAGATTTACAGTCTGGTGATCCCGCCAGTGATCAAGCCTCAACAAATTGGTAGGGATGGCAGGAATTGAACCTGCACGCCATTAAGCGCCTGCTTCTAAGGCAGGTGTGTCTACCTGATTCCACCACATCCCCTTTGAATCTTTATCCTCTATACACCCTAGTATAACCTTATTACTTTCTATGTGTCAACTACTTTCTTCAATAATTTGACATATCTTTCATTTCTGTCACGCCTTCCTCTGCATCTTCAAGAAGAAATTCATGATCTTCGGTGTATCTGTACTCCGATCTGGCTATTGCTTTACATCTCTGGCACATATCATCTAAGTCCCCTGGTTTATGGGGATGATCTGCAATAAATAGAAAGGACTCATTACAAGCCACACAACGGGATGACATTATTCTTCTCCTTGCATATCCATAATGTAGTCTCTGACATGCAAGCAATCTATTGAAGTAAGGCATTCACCTACTTGGAATACAGCCGCCTCCCCTTCCTTATCAAAAAGGAAGAGTAAAAGCTTATCCACAGAAATTTCTTTACTTTCATGCTCACCTCTGATAATTATTGATGTCTTATCCTGACTGAGAGATATATAGACACCTTGGGCGAGCATATTTAGAAATTCCGAGATTTCTTTAATGTTCTTTGTTTTCTTACTTGGGAAAGAAACTACATTACTCATTATTGTTATTCTCTTGTTGTCTCTATAATTACCTAGTATATACCATAAAGAGGTATTGTCAACAGGCTGATATACATAGAACTCTATAGAGACTCTATTAATCCTATAATACCAATAGACAACTAAATAAACCTAAAGAATACTAATGAGGTATTAATAGAGTTCTAAAGATATATAAAGAGACCCTTTAATATCTAAATTAGTATACACCATATAAAACCAAAAACAAGACCTAAATTGAATTATTTTAATTCATTATAATTCTAATAAGAGGCACTGATTTATGTGTGTTTAGGTGTTGACTCGAAAGATATCTTATGGTCTTATGTAGACAAATAACTACAACTAAGGAGTAATAATGAAAATTTCTCACCATTACCTGCTTGATGACTTGGATTTAAAGAATATCGAATGGCAAGAAGGGAACAGAGGTAAATTCTCTGAGGAAGCTAAGAAATCAGGGACATGGGCTTCTAAACACTTTGACAATATAAATGACTACAAATTATATAGATTTTTTAATGATCTAGACAGTGGTGATAACCAAGGCCACACGGATGAAATCTCCCTTTACCATAGCCTCATTTCTTGATATACTAGGGTACTAGGAATGATAAAAATTAAAACAACAGAAGAAGTGGTGTTCTGTCTGGCATATGAACAATTGACTTTCTATGATGGATGGGCAATACTAGAGTATTACGATATAGGCTCACGTCTAGTCGTAGGCACCGCTATTAAAGGTCAAATAATAACAATATCACATTACTAAGTGGAGATGATAAGTGAATAACAACAAACGTCCTGTAGCTTTCGTATCTTTTGAAGACCTTCGGCATATTGGATTCCATGTTTTTGTAAAAGAATTCGATAAAGAAAAACCAGGAGGTCAGGTAGTCACTGCTGTCAAAGTAGTGAAAGTAGAGCGTGAAGCAGCAGATGGTACACGCTCACAGCTTCCTCGTCACGCTATGATGGAGCTTCTTTATAGTCTTGGTATCGACACCCGTGATCCGTCTTTGCACGTCTGGGTAACTCCTAAGAAGCGTCACAGATGCCTTCACAAGAAAGACCCCGTTTATGACTACAGATACTCCGGTTACGAACGAGTAGATGATATCTATTTACGGAGTGGACGAGCCAGTAAAGAAGCAATTATGTATGACTCTAATTTCTCTGATATAGATGACGAGACATATAAAATGGAGAATGGAGGCTGATATGCCTAATGTAGGCTCATTTAAAGAAGTGACGTGGTTCATGTACTTCTTATACAGAATGAAGATTCTTCATCTTTATGAAAGAGATGATTTAAACAGGAAGGTTAAAGCAGGATATCTCAATCAGTACAATCCTCTGTCTTGGGTTATAGTGGGTTTCTTATGTCTTGTTATGTTTTATGAAATGATAGTTAAAAAGACTAAATTTAAAGATTATCAATTCAAAGAACTCTTCACTTCCAATAAAAAGATGAAAGCCGATGGCTTCCACAAATTATAAAGGAAAAACAATGCTGACAGAAAAAGAAAAGCTGTTGATTTCTGAATTAAAATCTAAAGGGTTAAGTTCTAGGAAGATTTCTACAATACTGTGGGGAACACCTTCCAAGAAAAGCACAGTTAATGATTATCTATCCAGAGAGCCATTAAAAGATCAAAAGAAAGCTAAGATTTTGGTATTCGATATTGAGACCAGTCCTAATATTGGTTATTTTTGGAGACGCTTTAAAGAGAATATCAGCGAATCACAAGTGATTCAGAATTCTTATATGCTCACTTGGTCTGCTAAGTGGTTGGGAGAAGATCAATGTATTGGACGATCTATTCATGAATTTGATGTAGACCCAACTAAGCCCAACGACAAAGAACTTGTTGACGAATTAGCTGATCTTATTGATCAAGCTGATGTTGTTGTTGCTCACAACGGTGACAGGTTTGACCTAGCCACACTTAATTCTAGACTGATTGCACATGGACACCAACCCCTTGATCCTCACAAATCAGTTGATACCTTAAAAATTGCCAAGAGTATATTTAGATTCCCAAGTAATAGTCTGAATTCTCTCGCCATTTACCTTGGTATTGAAATTGAGAAGATAAAAGTAGATTTCAGTCTTTGGTCAAGATGCATGGAAAATGATATTTCTGCATTTGAAGAAATGTTAGAATACAACATTATGGATGTGTTTGTTCTTGAGCAAGTGTATTTGAAACTTCGTCCGTTCGATAAGAAGCACCCTAATGTGGCGTTGTATTCAGATATTGAAGCTAAGGCATGTCCTAAGTGTGGTTCTCTTCACATTGAAGCACAGTACAAAGAAGATGGTTCTCCTAAGATCGTAACAACAGGAGTTAGCCAATTCCTTATGTATAGGTGCCAAAGCTGTGGAGGAACTTCTAGAGGTAGGACCAATCTCATTGACAAAGACAAGAGACCTAATATTCTTATGAACGCGAGGTAATTATTATGAAGTCTTTCACAAGAAACCCTGTAATTGTTGTAGATGTGGATAATACGGTTACAGATGTTATTTCCACAGAAGGAGGCTGGGTTGATAATCTCAACAAATTAACAGGTCAATCCTTATCAATAGACCCTGGCAAAAGCTACCCTTATAACCTCACGACACTTTATGAGGATTACAACAGAGACGAACATGATCTTTTTGAGTTTTGGAAAAGAAGAGATGTTTATGATAACGCCAAGCCTATTGAAGGTTCTGTTGAGGCATTGTGGTTATTGAAGAGGATGGGGTGTGACATCGTATTCTGTTCTGTTGTGAAAGGCGATCATTCTAAGAGTAAATACCAATTCCTGGAAAGGAACTTCCCTTTCATGGATGGCTGTGCTTTCACAAGAGAGAAAGGTTACATGAGAGCCGATGTAATCATTGATGATCGGGTGGAGTCTTTAAACCAGTTTGAAGATAATGTTTTGAAGTTGTGTCCTGAGACCCCTTATGAACAAACAACAGAACCTAATGGTCCTATTGAAACCTTTAAGGTCTGGTCGCAGGTGCCTTTAATTATTCGGGAGTATTTATGTCTCTAAGTGATTACGTCGATTACAGTTACTTTGTCAATGAGCCTAAAGACGAAGCATCAGAGGATATAAAACAGGTGCTTGAACTGGTTACATCACTGTGCAATAAAGGCTTCAAAGATAAGTACGAAGAAGCAGAAGTTCTTTTAGAAGCTATCCTTTTGTTGATTGATTACAGTGTGAAAATTGGTATTGACCTTGAATCAATTGTTGCTTCGGAATTGTGGTCAAAGTACACATTGATCTTTGAACCTGAAGAATACTGTGAAGATGATCTATTGTACTTACAGGATCAAGGTTGTAGTCCTAAAAAGAAAACCCTGGCAGGGGGCTACTATGTTTTAGTAGATGAAGATACAGGGGAGATATTAAAACCTCTCAAGTATGTATTCAATCAAATAAATGAAGAACATTTTAATTATTAAGGAGTTTTTATGCAAGACCTAGATAAAATCAATTATTCACTTTTCGTTTCTATGCTTTTCAAGGATGGTGCTGATATTCTCAAGACTATGACTCCTGAGAAAATGGACACACTCCATGCAGGTGTAGGTGTTAGTGGAGAAGCAGGTGAGCTTCTTGACGCTATTAAGAAGTGGGTAGTTTATAATAAACCTCTGGACCGTGATAACGTGATCGAAGAGCTAGGAGATATCGAATTCTATCTTCAACGTATCAGAAGCATTATCGGTGTATCCCGTGAACGGGTTCTAGAAGGTAACAAGCAAAAGCTCAGTAAGCGGTATGAAGGTCTCAACTACTCAGACAAAGCAGCACAGGATCGTGCTGATAAGGAGCCTGGGCAGTGATCTTTTCAGACATCAAGATAGATTATGTAGATCATATGGGAAGTGATTCTAGTGTATCTAATAGTGCTAGAGTTAGCTTCAACAAATGGAAAGAAGAATTTGATGAAAAAGATGAGAAACTTATCAAGTTTCTTGCAAGAGAAGGACATATCACTCCTTTTCGTCATAACCAGATTCAAATTCGATGCAAGGTTCCTATCTTTCTTGCTAGACAGCTTGCAAAACATCAAGCGGGATTGACATGGAATGAAGTTAGCCGGAGGTATGTGAAAGACGAGCCTGAATTCTTTAATGTTGGAGAGTGGAGAGCAGCGCCTAATGGAAGCATCAAGCAAGGCAGTGGCGCAGTTCATGATCATAATGATTCTTTACAAGAAGGTTATGAAGAATGGATGAAAGTAATCCTCAACTACTATACAAAAATGATTGATAATGGAGTTGCACCGGAGATGGCTAGAATGATTCTCCCACAATCCATGATGACTGAGTTTATTTGGACAGGTAATCTTCTCGCCTTTGCTCATATTTATAAACTCCGCGCAGATTCTCATGCTCAAAAAGAAGCTCAGGATTTTGCTGAGAAACTAGATAATATCATTCGCCCTCTATTTCCTGTTTCGTGGAGTGCCTTGGTAAATGTTGAACCAGAATAAAATAACAAGAAATGTAGTAGAAGTTGCACAGATATTGAATAATATGGGAAAAGAAGAAAAAGAAACAAGAACTCATAAAGATCTTTCGTATATTGTGAGGCTCTGCCTGTCATCTCATATAAGCAGGATGCACTTAGATGAGAAAGATGCTGAGTTCTTAGGAATCCTATAGGAGAGTTAATGAAACCTAAAATAAAAACAAAACAAGATGCATTTGTTCTTACAGATTACCCCGAGGCATTAGCATACACAGACATGCAAAATTCCGTTTTCTGGCCTCCCACTGAAATTGAGGTAGAAAACGATGTTCATGATTTCTATGTAAATCTGACAGAAGCAGAGATGCATGGGGTAAGAGATGTGACACTGAAGCTGTTCACTAAATATGAACAGTTTGCGGGGAATGAATTCTGGGGAGGCAGGGTTAAGCGTGTTTATCCTCGCCCTGAAATTCAAATGATGGCGGCTACATTTAGTGCCATGGAAGCTGTACATGCTAGATTCTATAACATGCTTAATGAAGCTTTGAATCTCAATACTGAAGAATTTCATAGGAGTTATGAAGATGATCCTGTCCTTGCTGAAAGGATGGCTTTCCTTGAGAAGCACATCTCTGGTAAAGATGACGAACTCTCCATTGCTGTGTTTTCTATTGTAGAAGGGGCTATTCTTTATTCTAGCTTCGCTTTTTTGAAACATTTCCAGGCAGAAGGTAAGAATAAGCTGATGCACACTTGCTCAGGCATTGACTTCAGTGTCCGAGATGAAAATCTTCATAGTGAAGCAGGTGCATGGATTTTTAGAAAATCTTGCCAGGAACAGGGTAGAACAGAAGATGAAGAGCTTCATGCTAATATTTATGAAGCTGCTCGACAGGTTTATGAACATGAAGTACAGATCATTAAAAAGATTTTTGAAAAAGGGCCTATTGAGGGAATCACAGAAACACAGTTGATTCGGTTTGTAGAAAGCCGTATTGATCTTTGCTTGCAAAACTTAGGATTGAAGAAGATGTTTAATCCTACATACAACCCTATTGCTAAGTGGTTTTACAAAGATATTAACAGTCTTAACTTCCACGACTTCTTTGTTAAAACAGGTAACTCTTATTCAAGAGATTGGAATGAAATGAGATTTGTATGGTGAATAAAAACAAATGACTAAAAACATCTACGATAAACTTAGTGAAGAGAGGAAAGAATTACAAAAACAAGGATACATCCCTGATTGGTTTACAACGCAAGGGTGGCAGCTTTTCAAAGAGAGGTATCTTTGGAATGCCAAGGGTGTGACAGACACCTTCCGTAGAATTGCAAAAGTAGCGGCTGATAAAGCCCCTGGACCTGCTCCTGATTTCCTAGGAGACACTTGGGAAAACCTTTTCTTTAGAGAATTGAATTCAGGGAGAGCAGCGGGGTCAACTCCTGTTCTTTCTAACACAGGAACACCAAAAGGTCATTCTGTAAGCTGCTCAGGAGGATATGTACCTGATCATATTGATGGGTGGTATATGTCTCGGCATGAAACGGCGATGCTAACAAAAGCGGGGTTTGGAACTTCTGATTATTTAGGGGATATCCGTCCAAGAGGTTCTGAGATCAAAACAGGAGGCACAGCGTCAGGATCACTCCCTGTCTTCCAAATGAAAGTGGATGACATGAGGAAGATTACCCAAGGAACAAGCCGTAGAGGTGCATGGGCAGGCTACACCGATATTGATCATGGAGATTTCTGGGAAATTGCTCAATACTTAGAACATAGCCCTGATGGACTTAATGTCGGTTGGGTTATCCGAGATTCTTTTATTGAGAAACTGAATAACCAAGACCCGGAAGCTCTTAAGAGGTGGAAGAGAGTCATGAAGGTCCGAGCCGTGACAGGCAAGGGATACATCCTCATGATTGACAAAGTAAATAGAAACAGACCTCAGATGTATAAAGATTTAGATTTGCTTGTGAAAGCTTCTAACCTTTGTACGGAAATCACTCTGTTTGCCGATGAAGATCACACCTTCACTTGTGTACTTTCATCTGTGAATGCTATTCATTATGATGATTGGGCTAAATACAATACAGTATTTATCATGACTGTTTTCTTAGATTGCATCTGTCAGTTATTTATTGATGATGCGAGAGGGAAGCCTGGATTTGAGAAATCAGTCCGATTCTCTGAAAAGGGTAGAGCCCTTGGTTTAGGAGTGCTTGGGTTTCATACATATCTACAAAGAAATATGATGCCCTTTGAAGGTCTGGAAGCACATCTCACTAATATCCAAATCTTCAGTCATCTGCACGATGAATCTCTTAAAGCCTCACAATGGATGGCAAGAGAATGGGGAGAGCCCGAATGGTGTAAAGGGTATGGAGTCAGAAATACTCATAGGACCGCCGTAGCTCCTAATACAAGCTCTGCACTGCTTTGTGGTGGCGTTTCCCAGGGGATTGAGCCTGTTGTGGCTAACGTGTACAAGCAAGGCTCTACAGCAGGTAATCTGGACAGAATCAATCCAGTATTTCTAGATTACATGAAAGAGAAAGGCATGTATAAAAAGGAAGTCATTGACAGGGTTAGTAATAATAACGGATCAGTCCAAGATGAAGATTGGGTTTCTGATGAAATGAAAGAAGTTCTCAAGACAGCTTTTGAAATTGACCAAGGAGCTATCTTGAGGTTAGCAAGTGCAAGGCAGCCTAAATTATGTCAAGCACAGAGCCTCAACTTATTCTTTAGCGATGAAGAAGAAGAAGAATATGCATCTGCTATTCATAAACAGGCCGTGCTAGATGATAATATTCTGTCCGTGTACTATATGAGGTCTTTATCTGGTGTTAAGGCCAGCAAAGGCGAATGTTCTGTTTGCGAGGGATAAACAATGAAAGTTAAAGATTATTTTATTAATGAAGATCATATTCTTGCTTTTTCTATGCCTGATTTGGTTACAGGTATTATTGAAGCTCAAGAGAATGGACGCACATTAGGTGATCCTAATCTTGCTTCAAAGGTAGGTGTAGAATACCGTGTCGCTCTTCTGAAAGAAGAATCTGAAATCCAAAAAGATTCAGATGAAGACACCGAAGATGAAAAAGAAGAAAAGCAATCTACGGAAGATCAGGATGAAGAGAGTAAAGATGAAACTATTAAGCCTCTTAGTGAAGTCACAGATGAGGAAATCGACGCATTTGATAACTTCCCTGACCTGAAAGAGTTTGCCAATAAATATGGTATCACTGGTCGAGGTGAGATTCAGGTTAAAAAGCGCCTGAAAGAAGCCAGAGACAACCAATAATCTTATAAATTTAAGGAGTCATTATGGTTATCAACACTTTGCTAGAGAAATCTATTGACAAATCATTGCCATGCTCAAGGCTGAAGTTAGAAGTTCCTTGTGAGTTTTTCACTTTAGAATTAGGTATGGTTGAGGAAGATTTCTATCATTGGATCACTTCTAGTGATCTTGTGGAATCTTACTCTTGCAGTAATATCTTAGAAGGTATTGCACATGATGTTGTTTTGGAGTTGAGAACAAATGATGGCTCCTTATCTCTTTTAGATGTGAAATAGGTGGTATTATGATACAACTAATTGGAATCTCTGGATTAGCTAGATCAGGTAAAGACACAACAGCCGATGTCATAAAGGAATACCTGATCAAGAACTCCACATTCTGTCATAAGTACAATCTTGCCGATGAATTAAAAAAGCAAGTCAATAAGATCATGGGTTGGAATGACAGACATGCTTATGGGGATTTAAAAGAAGAAGTAACTGAGAAAGTCATCTCTACGAAGGACATCAAGGCTGTTCTTTGGGATTCTTTCGATAATTCCCTTCGAGGTAAAACCATAACCACATATGATAAGATTGAAGTTGATTACAACATCAATGTTCTTGTCAATGCATGGCTTTGTGTTATGCAAGCTAACGGTGTGGTAAATAAATCGTGGCTATCTTCTGGACTTCTTTCCATCAAAGCCTCTCCCAGGATGATGTATCAACTTCATGGTACAGACTTCGCCAGGAATTGCATCTCAGATGCGGTTTGGTTTGATATAGCTGAAGAAGTTGCGGAAAGGAAGGGCGGAGTCATGATTGTTCCAGATATCAGATTCCTGAATGAAGCAGCTTGGATCATGAAGCAAGGAGGGATTTTGATAGCCGTCGATAGACCTTCTCAAGAAAAGATATCTTCCAGCGGACACATCAGTGAGAAATTCATACCAAAAATAAAGGATAAAGCTATGTATGTAATCGACAACGATGGAACAATTGAAGATTTAAGAGAAGAGGTCAAGGAGATTATGCGTAATGTCTATTGATTGGGATTCTTTTTTCTTCGGACTTGCTCATGTAGCTGCAAAGAAATCTAAAGACCCAAGTACACAAGTGGGCTGTGTCATTGTAGACGAGAATGATAGAATGGTCTCTATGGGGTTTAATGGTTTCCCAAAACACATGGATGACAAATGGGCTTATGATCAAGGAAGAGAGTTTAAGTTGAAGTATACACTTCATGCCGAAGAGAACGCCGTTGCATTCGCAGGTAAAAGTTTAGAGGGTTGCAGGGCTTACCTGACACATCCTCCTTGTGGACACTGCTTGTCTTTACTAAAACAAGTAGGCATTTCATCAATCTATTATATTGATCCTCCTAAAGAATGGAAAAGTAGGTGGGGCACTGATGAGATGTTAGCTATTGCCGATCACCTTGGAATTAAAATGTATTACGGGGGACATAATGGGAAACAAGAGGAACCGCCAGAAAGTTCTAGACAAGAGATGGGCGAAGAAGAGGGAGAAGGGTCGAGTGACTAATACTAAATTGGTGGATAAAGAGATGCTGCCTCCTATCACAGCAAAAACAGAAAAACAAAAAGAACTATTTGCTGCTTTGCATTCCGACGATGCGGTAATTGTTGTCAGAGGCCCTGCTGGAACAGGTAAGACCTATTGTACGGCGGGAGATGCTGCTGATGAACTTCTGAGAAATCATATTGCAAGAATCGTGATTTCACGTCCTTATGTAGGGATGGGAGAGAAAATGGGCTTCAGACCTGGAACAGAACAAGAAAAGCTGATGCCTTTCATGCTGCCTATAATTGATGTCCTGAAGAAAAGGATGGGTAAGGGTGCTTTTGACACGAATCTACAAAATGGTAATATCGAATTGGTTCCTCTTGAAACATTAAGAGGTAGATCATTTGAAGATGCTATTGTAATTGTTGATGAAGCTCAGAATACCACTCCTAAAGAAATGAGAAGTATTGTTACTCGTATTGGTGAAAATTGCCAATTGATCCTTATGGGTGATCCTAAGCAAAAAGATATTGAAGGCGACTCTGGCCTAGATTGGGTTTGTGATCTTATCAGGAGCCACAGTATCCCAAACACAAGCATCATTGATTTCTCTATTGATGACTGTGTAAGATCAGATATCTGTGGCCATTTCCTGAGAGCTTTAGATAAAGACTCTTTTATTACATATTAATTCCTACCTCATAAGATGCTTCACCGTTATTAAATCTAGCGGTGAGGCATTCCCTCCTGTTTTCTCCTATTCTTTTATAACTGATGTGAATCCAAACACTATCCCCATCATCCTCAAAAATAAGCTGATCAAAAGGAATAATAGAATCTCTAATCCTTTCAGCAACTCTCATCATACCTACCTTTCCAATACCTTCCACAATGAAATCACACGCCTCTCCTTTTGCATGTTGTGATGTTTCACTGCCTCCTACCTCTATATTCAACAACCTCCCTCTATAACCACTTGTCACAATCATAGGAACATTGATAAGCTCTCTGATAGGCTGAAGAGTGGCCACACAAAGGGCTTGTAGAGCCATCTTGTGCTGCTCTGTTGGAGTGTTGTCTATTCCTTTGGCTTCGGCTGTAGCACTTCTAGTGAATTCATTTAACCAAAAATTGTTTGTTAGTTGCAATGGTATCTCCTTTTTGTTAGGGTTACACCCTATTATAACATAGGAGGGGCATGAAAGACATGAGAAGCCTTAGTAAGACTGTAGGTAGCTTTGACGCCAAAGACGTTCTAAACAAAATGACTGTAGAATTAAATAGTATCATCGAAGAGTCTCAGATGAGGGGTTGTATGATCCGACTAGAGAGAGTAGAATCCTATTGCAAGGGTTCTTACAACACTATCACAATCAACTACAACGAGTATAAGGAGTGATTATGTGGAGCAGTGAAAGCAATAGTTACAGTATCATCAGATACGAAGAGTATGATCTTGACAAAGATAAGATGGTGACTACTTATGCATTCAGTAAGATCATCAAAGCTATTAAGAATTATGAAGAACTTTGTTCTAATGAACCAGTAATTGTCGATCATGCTATCACTCTGATGAAGAAGTATGGCAACTTAACTTGCTGGGAAAAGTTCTTGTCTAAGATCAAAGGTGAGAAAGCAGTGAGGGATTCTCTTATCTTGTATGAGTTTGGAGACAAAACAAGAACCTTAGATTTTTATGTTAGAGGATTTCCTGTTAAAGATGTGACCCCGGAGTATTACACTAATACAAAACAAATGAACACACTGAAAACTTTGATCAGTACAGGTGTAGAGTGGATTATCTCAGATGATTGTTTGAAGTTTGTAGAAGAATTCTCTTCAATTGATATTATCGCCTATCGTAAGTATCTGAAAGAATTTTTGGAGATGAAATGAGTGACTTGCTGGAATCCATAATGGAAACGACAACCAAGCACCAGAGGGAAACGGGGAGGTATCCTTCGTATCTCAGAATTAAAAGAGAACACTGGATAGCCCTTTCCGAAGATCATCACAACCACACGAATGCTCTTGTTCTTTATAAGGAATATGCACCACCTCCCAGAATGTTTATGGGCATGGAAGTGAGCTTCTATGAAGGGCAGGAAGCATCAAATCAATTTTTACAACACGAAGTCTGGTAGGAGGATATAAAATGTTTGCAGCTTTTCTTCTAGGAGTTATTGTAGGTGTAGGTCTTATCGTAGGTGTTATTGTTTACCACATGAGACTTGAAGGTGTCACAATGAAAGACATCAAAGAGATTTGGGAGGAACTATGAGTATTATTGAAACACTGGTGAATGCTTTTCCTGAAGATGTTGTTGATATCTCTATCAAATCAACTAATATGTGGAAGCTCATGACCGTCATGAAAGAGATGCAGGCTGATACAGGAGATGACATTTGCTTTACTCTGTGGCCTGAAGGATATGGCACTATTGATGGTGTTGATGAAATCGGTAACAAGTACAAAATTGCTTCAGTCCACAGAGTTGTCGGGCTTTAGGAGAGATATATGAATATTATCAAAGGAGACCTGATTAAAGCCAGTCTATCCAGTGAAGACCCGGTTAATGTCATAATTCACGGGTGTAACGCTCAAGGAGTGATGGGGTCAGGATTCGCAAAGCAATTGAAGGGAGTCTTTCCTGAAAACTTCAAAGGTTATAAGGAATTCTGTGAAGATACATCACCTTCCCCTGGGGCTGTTTTTGTTGATGAAGAAAAAGGGGTTACAATCTGTAATGCAATAACCCAGAAGTCCTTCGGGAGAGATGGGAAGCTTTATGTAAGCTATGATGGCCTAGATTCGTGTTTTGATGATATAGGGGAATTCTTCAGGATGCTCGGAGACTCAAATGATGTTATTGGATATCCTATGATCGGTGCAGGATTAGGCGGTGGTGATTGGAACATCATCAAAGAGATTATTGACCATAGACTGAAATGCCTAAACCACAACTTGTATATCTTGTAAATAGGAGAACACAATGAATAGAGAAAATATTGAATACATGATTGGTATTATGGAAGAAGCAGAAGCCTTGGATATGAATTACTTCCAAGATTCACCAAATGACGAGCCCGGTTACGCAGAAACTATTGACATCTTGCATAAGTGTGGTAATAGAGCCTGCTTTGCTGGGTACATGGCTATCTCTGATAAATTCAAACAGGATGGAGGATGTTCTATGAGAGGCGCACCGGCAATCGGCCGCTTCCATGAGGATGAAGCAGTCGCTTATTGGCTTGATATTTCGGAAGAACTCGCATCTGAAATTGTTTTCCCTAACCCTGAAATCTTTAATAGAAAATCTTATAGTACAATTAGCCCAAGAGATGTAATCCAAGTATTGGAAAACATTCTTGATGGGGAGTATGGAGAACAACACTATGATGCTGCGTGACCTGACACATATAAGAATAAAGTATATTCTCACCGATCCTTCTAAGGAATCTATTGCTTATATCATGAATTCAGCAGAGATGGACTTTGAATATGAAGATGGTTCTATACACAAAAGAAAGATCACAATTCATGCCGAAACGGCTGAAGAGCTTGAGCTTCTTTCAGAAGGTATAAAAGAAACAATAATGCTTATGAGGGATTCCTTATGAAACGTGTAGATGAGATGTCTATTAGAGAAATCAATACACTTATTGTGTACACCCTATTTGGTGATGGATGTTTCTTGAGCCCCTTGTACAACAACAGTCACTTTATTAATGTGATTGATGAGTTCCGTGGTTCCATCTCTTTTGCACCTTACATTGCTAATGATAATATGTGGCATGTAGTTGTATCAAAATACATGGAAGATGGAACAAGATCAGTGTACAGTGGGGTCTATGACGATTATGATGAGGGGATCATCAGACTGATGCTCAAGGTATTGCTTAGAGAACCAAAGGAGGATGTATGAAAGTACAAGAGTTGACACTAGATTGTTCTAAGTGGCGTTGCGGAGGTTTTGGTAAGAACACTTACGGACAAGGCAGCACAGCCCTGCTAAACAAAGAAGGGTTTATGTGCTGCCTTGGTCAATTTGGCGAACAGCTAGGTGTTCCTGAAGATTTACTGCTGGACCACCATGTCCCCTCTGAAATTGATGAAGGTTATCAGACTCTTTACGAACAAGCAGGATTGCTGAATGATTCATTAAGAGAAGAATCTTTATCTGACACTTTAGTAGCGATAAATGATAATTCATTCTCCACACCAGAAGAAAAGATAGAGCAAATCAAAGAAACACTATCAAAAGAGGGTATTACCTTGCGAGTGATCAACGAAGAGGCTCTGTAAGGCTCTGTAAGCGTTTCTAAGGCATACCCTATGGGGTAGTCCTAGGGATACCTAATAACGCCCTGAGAAGCTCATACAGAGCCTCTGAGACACATAAACAACAGGAGGGGTAGGTATGTATCAAGATACTGAATGGCTGAGTACATGCATCGCCACTTTAGAAAGAGAGATTCGAGAGTGGGAGATGAAGAAATTCATGGCTTCCTATAAATCTGTTGTGAAGCTCTGCGAGGATGAAATCTGGGAGAGACAGCAACAGATTGAGGAAATCAAACGAGAGATTGAAAGACAAGGAGACACTGGTGAAAATCAATGACATCATTATTAACACATCAAACCACCACCTATATGATGCAGAAGATGGATGGAGGTATAGAGATTGCCTTGAAGCTAATATGAGTCTGAATAAGTATTTGGATGTCATGCTTGACCCTGTTGATGGTTCAAAAGATTGGGGTGGGGAATATTATTCCTGGCTTTCCTCTTTTAAGATTCCTGCTAATTCAGAGAATGGCTGGTGGAGTGAACAAGCAGTGCATCAAGATAATATCAAGCTGTTTATCATCCATACTATATCCTCTGCTATAAATCCATCAGTAATCCTAGATAATATCCAAGAACAAGTGAAGATGGTTGAGAATACGAATATCAGAGGTTTCAAAGTGGGAGTGGAGTGCTACAAGGAAACGGTAGCTCAGATTCTCGTAGACAATGATTATGACTTACCTGAACAATTGTGGGGGTATGATGATTGGTGGGAGGAAATGGTGACTTCATCACTTGAAACTGAGAGATGAGGGTTTTTGACAAATCACGCCATATTTCTTTTTACTATATATTTTTGTCTCAAAAAATGTTATACTAAGGTGTAAAGAGGTTATTTTGATTACCTCTTAAGATATCTTAGGAGTTACACAGAACACAAGAGCCTCACCAGATAAGAACTAATAAAGAACACCAACAAACACTAATAAAGATTCCTCACAGGGGCTCTTCTGAGCCCTTTTCTTATATCCCTAGATATTCTATAGGGACTCCTACCATATACACCTCTCCCCAAAATATCCCTCCTTAAAATATCATATCCTATCTAGAAATATCTTCTGGGGTAAGAATATCCAGATATCTCAGCTTCGGCTCCTTATGAGTTAATGTACTCTTCATGGTACATTATAGGCTTTAATGATCTATATAGAGTCCATTAGGTTTTCTCCTAAAATCCCTCCTTCGATATCTCCTTCGGTATTACCTTCGGTATCTCCTGTTTCCTCTTAAAATCCTCCTTCGGTATAGAGGTGCTAGGCACCCCACCCCGGACCCTCCCCTGCATTCCTTATAATCCTAAAATATCATTCCTTAAATAAGCTTAAAATAACCATGTCAAGGCTTAAAATCCTATGGATAATCATTAGAGGTTCTATAAATACATAAGGATTATCTAGAGCCCACCTAGAGCCTATCTTTTGAATCTGAATCCCCGTGAGTCTCCCATAATCCCTTAATACATCCTTACCTTGTGTTTGTGTGTTCTTATTGTGTCCTTCCCTAGGGCCTATCCTAAGCCATCCTAAGAGTCTCAATAGATATCCTACAATCTGCACCTATCCATTAGATATGCACTCTGTGAAGGCTTTATAGAGGCTTTGTAGAGGGATAATGAGGCTATGTGTAGGGACACATACAAGGGATGGATAGTATTCAGATTCAAAAGGTAATTAGAGGGATTTTAAGAGGGTATTTTAAGGGGATTATAAAAGATAGGTGTATATTAGGAGGGTATTTTAAGGGTAGGTAATAAGATTATTTTAAGGAATAGGAAGAGGTATTTTAAGGGGTTTAGCAACCAATAGATAAATAGAGGTATCACTAGCAACCAATAAGATTATAAGGCAACCAATAGATAAATAGAGGTATCACTAGCAACCAATAAGATTATAAGGCAACCATAGGAGCTACTACGATATACAACGCTCTACAAGGAGAATCTAAGGATAATCGTCCCCATACAAGACTCTATAGAGCTATATAGCTGTTCGGTGGATTCCTCAAGGGAATATATAGGTATTCCTTCCATGAATAGGCCCATGAAATCCCATGAATAAAATTAATAGGTCAGGAGAGCGCATAGGAGCGTTTTTGAGGCATTTTAAGGATAGGCTGTAGTGAGGCCCTAGATAGGTGCTAAATGGCTCTGTATGGGCTTTAGAGACCCCTTAGAGGTATCCTTTATATTTATTCTTTGGTTTGTCTCTTGGTGTTCCTTACCATGTAAGTATCCGTTGAATCCCATTGAATCCATAAGGAAACTTAAAGGAAATCTAATTTAGATAATTGTATATTAGAAGAGGCTAATATAAGGGACGAAAGAAAGGCCCTAGAGAAATTCCCTAGAGCCTAGCTATACCTGTCTGGTTTTCAGTGCCGTTTCATTGGATTACCCTCTAGGGAGCATAGAAAAGAGTGTGAAAGCCACCACTAGGGTCGTAATGAAACTTACAATAGCGGCAATGAAATTGGCAGGTTTACCAGAGTCTAAATAAACTTTTCCATTTAGAATACATCCAATTATATTAATAACCAAAATGATAATGCCAAAGACTGCCATGGAATTCTCCTTAGATGGGTTTACCATCAATATGGGGTACGCCTTTAATGATATTCACATGAACGCCAAGGGCTCTTAGGCGGCTGCAAGTTACGCATGATTTTCTCCTAGCTATAGTTAATTTAAAGGTTGATATCCTTTAGATTCGGCGAAACCCCTTGCACCCTGTTCCGTATCAAATACGGGTGATTTATAGGCGTAGAGTTTCCCGTCATCGCCTTCCCATGCACGACATCCTAAAACGTCGGATTGTCGAGCTAGAACAATCTTGTGAAGCGAAACAGGAACACTCCCAACATACCCCCATTTACCACTAGGAAATTTATGAATATGCAATCCTAAATTATGTCCTAACATTTTACACCTCTTTATATGGTTTTTGTCCGCCAATAGCTTGCGGTGGTCCGAATTCTGCTAATACCTCTTTATGGACTATAGGGGCAGATTCTACAAAATCCATACCTTGATTCCAATAATAGCGTTGGCGTTCTTTTCTGAATTCTGCTACTTGGCGACCCAATTCTAAGCCATATGTATAACCCTTGCCATGTGTAGCGGCGTTAGAAAGAATCTGTGAATTGTTCATAAGTCACCTATTAACGGTTGTTAAGTTTATCAATTGCTTGGTTGATTGATTCTTGATCATCTTCACTAGAGACAACCTTGACGCCTTCACCTCTATCCACTAACAATGAAGATTCGTCTCTTACGCAATCTTTATCATAGTCACCAAAATCAGGTTCCCATCGGCCATCACGTTTAACACAGAGGGTATAGTATTTCATGATTAAAGTTTCCTCTGTTCTACGAATTCTTTTGCTGAATCGAGCGCCTTTTCCACTTGATCGCTTCTGTAAGCACTTATGGGATGGGCACAATCTTCAAAATCAATATCTGCAAGCATCAATTGTAAAGTGAGCTTGTGGTATGCCTTAGCACCAATAGCGGTTAAAACCAATTTTTCACCTGATTCGCTGACCACTTTGACTTCGTAGATTGATGTAGCCATGTCATTCACCTGTCTAGCTGTTTCCGTTGACTGTAGGGACAGTGTACACCAGCTAATGAACAAAACAATAGATAATCAAAAGAAATTTAGATGAATTATTCCTATCAATAGTAGGGTGCCAATAGGGTATCTTTATAGGTTTCCTATAGGCAAAAAGAAGGCCCATCAAGGGGGATGATGGGCCAAAAAAGCGCCGTTGTGTGCGTCAAGGCTTTATAGTCCAATCAGCACACCGGGGTGGCGCAAGGCAAATACTTAGAATTCGTCGTCTGTGTTCTCCGAATCTTCATCCCAATTCTCTATCTGTGCTGATTCTCTGTCAAGGTCTATAAGTAATTGCATATCATGAAGGGAAGTGTGCAGTAAATCCGCCATTCCGATATACTTTGATTCCTGGCAACACCGATGGGCTAGCTTGGTTAATACCTTACCATACTCATTATTTACATGACTCAGAGCATCATCTACAGATTTATGGCTCTTACCATCATTCGTGATATAAACCTTTTCCATTCTCATAAATCACCTGTTTTATTTACAAATACTCTTGCACGGCTTCCCACAATTCCTTATAGGTGCCGTGGTCGGTGTTGTTGGCTTCACTTCCAAGGAATATATAAAGATTTTTATTTTCCTTCTCTAAATCCTTAGAAAATTCTAGAGTTACCATAATAAAATCAAATGAATGCCTTTCAATATCAGGACTATTAAAGGATAAATAATCCCCCGCCGCGCAGTCACTCCATCCTAAGTCATGGTCAACGGGGCAAGAAGGATTATTAGTGGCTGTTTCATGTACAAATTTAAGAAACCCGTGGTATGTCTTTTCATCATTCATTGCCATATCCATTAGATTGTCTCCTTATGCAATTGATAAGCATTGCGCATAGCTTTAGAAGCTTGGTTGATATTGCGCATAGCTGTCGCCCTGGCATCTTTGCCAATCTGATTAGCTACCTTCAAACTTTCCTTAGCTTTAAGCCACTTGAAATAATACTCCAAAAACTTGTATTTCTGGAAATCAGCCCATGAATTAGCGTTCAATCGCTTTTCACGATACTTGATTGATTTCAGGTTATATTGGGAATAGGTTGTGATATTCATTAGAAATTCCTTTCCTCAATCTGATTCCGTTCCACCATATCACCCCAACAACCAACAATCAAGCGATTACCGATAAAGATTATTGTGGGAATATATGTGTCCCCGGCGTTACAGTATTCCACCACCTCCCCCGATGTCTTATAAACGCCAAGTAGTTTAATGCCGTGCGCATTCAGCATATTGTTAATAATCAGTCTCTTAATTTCATCATGTGTTGCATGAAACCTTGACATATTATACAACTGAGTGAGGCCCGGCTCAATATTATAAAGGCCCTCATAACTGTCTGCCTTCCATATCGCCCGAATATGATCGGCTTTGTCTCTAGCCCCGTCTCCATACTCATGTTCAAGCAAAGGGATAATCTTTTCAGCACTAGCTGCAATGTACATATTAAATCACCTTAGATGTGATCGAATTTAATTGATTTTCTGTTAGCGCCCAACTCCCTTTCTAGGATATCTAAGCATGTTGTTGCCATCCCTTTATTCCATCCCGGTTTCTCTTTGCTGGCATACACTGTAAACCTTTTGCCCTTATAATCGCCTGTCAACACTGTTAGGCGAAAATTAAAACTATCAGCGTAACCTGTCCAACATTCTTCGGTTTGCACTTTCATATTAAATCACCTTAAACGCTTTAGATATTGTCATACCGCCAATGATACACAACCCTAAGAGAACTACAATCATTTTTCCTCTTCCCTTATTAGCTCTTTAAGAACACATTCAACAGCCACATGGTAGTCAATACCAGAATGGACATCACAACCAATAGTATAAATGTCCCGTTCTGACAAACCACCATTAGCTAGGTTGATAATCTGTTCATCCTCTAGAGGGCAATAGGTGAATCCATAAAAAGCAAATGATTGTTTGACTGTTTCTACAGTAATATTCATAAATCACCACTAGGCTTTTCTTTTGAATGTAGGGTCATTGTCATACCTATCCGTCACCCTGTCAAGGAATCATCAAAGAAAAAGCCCATGATTCTTTTCTATGAATTCATGGGCCGTGATAGAGGTTTTCTATTAAGATAAAGTTTGACAGATATCAGGTAAGTAAGATGCCGCCACCATGATAGACCCAATGATAAAACATAAGTAAACAGTTATACCTAAGAGCAACCCTAAAAATCTGCCTAAAAGATAAGAGCCTAAAAGTATATGGCACATCCCAATAATAAAGAGTATGTCCATTATCTATTCTCCAAAGTGTTTGTTTCTAAAGTGTTCCCATCTGCGTTTGCGTCTCGCTTTATTCTCTTGCCTCTTTAGCTCCCTTGCCTGTTCCTCTGCCGCTCTTTCTGCCGCTTCTTCTTCCGTCTTAGGTTCCTCACAATGGAACAATTTAAGGAATACATAGATAACAATACCAACACCAGACAATATTAAGAAAGATAAAAGAATAATTCCGCCAATGCCTTCATCTTTCATGCGCCCACCATATCATTAAATGATTGGCGCTTGCGTTTGTTCTGGCGTAGTTCACGGATACGGGCCTTGGAAGGTTTGTCCATAGAATGACGTTTACGGCTTTTCATCTTTTCATTAACTTTCATTAGATTGGCTCCTGATTAATCAATGTCACCAAAAAGGTTTTGCTTTTCTTCGGCTGTCATTAATTCTTCACAGTATGCAAATAAATCACCATCCTGATAAAGTCTGTAAAGATTACCTTCACTGTCTGTGAATTCAGCATTGTCTAAGACGTACTGCCAAGCATCCCAATAATTACCCCCTTCGGGGCCTTCCCGTAAATCTGCTAACACTTTGTTGTGCCCATCATCGCCGCCGATGCCGTTCCATTTTCCTTTTTCGCGGCCTATTTCAAAAGATTCGGCGAATTGTTTAGGTATATAAATACCACGGTTTTCGTCCAAGAGAATTGCAATTGACTGTTTCATAAATCACCTATTGATTGCTTGGCGTATGCCAATCATCTGAAAAAAGTTTATCCGTACCTTTCCACAAATGTGCCCATTGCATGTTAGACAAATCCCGCGCCTTGTCAGGATCATCATACAAATGTTTTGTGGTTTGATGCAAACTGTCTTTATGTATTGAATAGATAATACCATTATCATCTTTATAACAGAATTCTGTATCCTGCCATAGGTTATCACATAATGCCTTGAAATAACCTTTTGCATAATGGCGATAATACGACGGGTACACGTTACGACCATTCCGCCATTTGCGGCCTAATTCTTCCATCAAGGGTCCATGATAAAAACCTTTAATGATATCTATATATTTAGCTCTCACTGTCTTTTTAATGGCAATATATTCTCGGATATGTGTTTCAATTCTCATATCATCTAACATAAATCACCTATTAATCACTAGAATTTAGTGGAATGGGCGCCTAAGCGCCCTTACAATTCACCCTCGATTTCTTCACGGGTGACGTTAGCATAAGCCCATTCAGAAATAGTTCCATCTTTGCAAAGGCTGTCTGTCCAGTCGTTGAAACCTTCGTCAAGCGCCGGGATGTCATTTTCGCCGTATTCGTTGACAATACATTCTCTGACAAAAGGCCATTCAGATACAAGGTGATCAAAATCGGCTTCCCGTTCCTCAAGGATTTCTGTGATGTCATCCTCTGCCTGACTACACCACAATTCTACGGCGAATGACAGAATTGCAACGGCAACGCCTGCCCATGATTTATTAGAACAATCAATTGAGCATTCGCCGGTAGTTTCTTCAATATAATCCAAGACGGCATTGCCATGTTTATTCATGGTATCTAGGGCCTTATGATACGTTACGGCAGGCATATAAGCGCCTGATTCGCAACCGCCCTGATTAACGCCTGTTACTTTGTAACAACTAATGTCCTGTTCGATCCATTCCGGAACTTCAATGCCGAAGCTCTTAACCGCCTGTTCACCGCAATCGCTGATATCAAAATCATGAGAATGTGTCATTGCCATTTACCTTTGATTTCCTAAGAATGTAGGGGCCATCTTACAGGCCCCTGAGAGGATGTCAAGCTACTTTTGAGGAAAATTTAGAATTCTTTCCGTGGTCCAGTACCAGAGCCCATTTGTGTCCATTAGGGGTAGGCTTTGCCAGTTTGTCAAGGCGGAAAGGCTTCTTAGATTTACTCTTAATAGAGCGTGCTTCATCACGGGTACGAAAATAAATTTTCATTTGTATTTCTCCACTATTTGCGTTGCCAGTGGGCAAACTATGAAAGACCCGGCTTCGGATGTCAAGGAAAATTTAAAGATTCCCTATAGAACAATTCGTCATAAGAATCTAAGTCTTATTCCAAAACAATATTGACAGTGTTTCTAAGATTGTGCGATCATTTACATATGGCGGGAACGAAGCGGAGACGTGGACACCGGAGTACAAGACGCCGCCCCTGTCTGTCATTCTGGGGATGCAAATGATTCTTAAATGGGAGCTTAAAATAGGGGTTTTAAGGCTTAAAATAACGCTTAAAATGGGCCAGGGCTGGCGCCGAGGCGGGGTATAAAAATGGCGCCACATGGCCGCCTAAAAGTTCATTCGTTTTCTACAGATTTTTCTCTAGAGATTTTGAAAATCAGCCCCGGACCCGAAAAATTGAAAATCAGCCCCGGACCCGAAAAATTGAAAAACCTTAACGGATGTCGTTAATATACTCTTCTAAGTTTTTGTAGATTTTGTACCCGTTTTTAGCTGTTAAAAGAGGAAGTACCCCCAATTTATCTAATTCCTCTGGTGTGAATGCAGTTTGTTTAGATGTTTTCATACTACTCCAATAACCGCCAGTGTGAAGATTAATAGCCTTAACTTTATCAATATGTTGATGGATAATATATGGGGTAAATCCTAAACCAAAATCTCCAAAGATAATATTACCGGATGAAATCAAAGGCTCTCTCTTTTTCTCTACCCTCTTCATGTAAACATCTTTGCTCTGATATACTTCAAAGATGTTATCGGCATCTCTTTTCTCTTCTTCAGCAAAACTGTTTTCATCATCTTCACTGTAATAAAGCTTCATATTAGAATCTTTATCATCAGCAACTAAAATCTTCATTATATCATTAAAGCGGTGACGATCCTCACAATTAACCCATTCATATCCTTCTTCATAAAGCTTATTGACAATATATCGTGCTGAAACAGGACCATCTACCAGATAAACATCTTTCGTGCCTTCTACTTCTTCATATTCAATGGAATGAATATAAGTAAAACCATACCCACTCAGGCAATCATGAACCCAGGAGGATGCAATGATTCTCCCATGGTAATCTGTAAAGAATGTATCAGAGATATTAAATCCATAATCACCTTCACCATAATGACCTGTAAGGTTTGTCACAAAATCTTCATTGATCCTCACCTTACCACCAATAGGGATATCTTTAATCTGCTCTTTATTAGTTACTTTAACCCATGCCATACCATTACCTCCTAAATTGAAAAAGCTCAACGGACCCGGAGAAGAACCATTATTTGAAATTCCTCCCCGGATGTCAAGTTATGAACGTGCTCGTTTACGAATCTCTTCAAAGTTATGCCGTACAAGCAACTCTCCATCACGGAATACCTCTACAAGCTCACCTAAAGCTTCCTCAGCTTCCGTTTGGTTATCGTATAGGACATATCGTCCTTCCTCCTTTTCAACTCTCAGGAGGCCACAGGCGCTCTTCTTGATACCATTGTCAGTAGCAGGGTCTTTCTGTACTGCCCGGCCTTCACCATCAACTACACCATAGGTTGCCTTAACAGCCATACCCAGGGTGTCACGGGTGATGTATTGATAGGTGTAAGAACCCAGCCCAAAAACTACATTGCATGATGCAAACCCTTTCTTCTCCAATTTCTTGAGAATGGTGTGACAACGATCAAGAGTGATGGAATCTCCATAGATCAAGCCTACATGAGGGTCCAACACTTTATACCCTTCCTCATTAACAGACCCTCCGAATTCATCCCACAGCACCTCAACAGCGCCCTTCACTTCTACAGGAAATTCTTCAATCTCTTCAAAATCTACTACTTCAAAGGAGTATTCGTCTGACCAACTCCCAGAGTAACACTTAAGAACATCCGCCCAGTATTTTCTTGACCCCATTTGAATATAGATATGGTCCGAGTTAGACACCTTATTCGCATGACAGAATTCATCGAGATTATAAAGGAAAGAACTATCATCAAAATCATACTCATAATTAAGATGGAGAATAGGAGTGCCACAGAGAATATCTACCGGATCACCTGAGTCAGGGCGGAATACTGTCTTAGCCAATCCAGCAAAGTTTTCATCACGGCTCATAATCTCTTCTTTAAGAGAAGGAGCAATTTCAGTCAACACTTTCCAGAAATCCCATGTATCAGAAACGATAGATACAATGCCTTTAGGATAGAGGTGAAGCAGACGTTTAAATGTTTCTCGCTCTGTTTCTTTACCACCAATACACATAACTGAATGCTCTGTAGCAGGAACAGAACCCGCATAGAAATATTCGCCAGGAACTTCATAAAACTTTTGAGCATTGATAACAGCAGGAATAGAATCCGTGCCAGTGAAACTCAAAAGGTGTCCCATACCAGATACACCAGCATCATGGCGACCTGACATACCACGGAAACTGAAATCATGGCATTGGAAGTCTTCGCCCATACCTACACAGCCTGTCTTCTCAGCATAATCATCAATGATCTTACGGTATTGACGTGCAATTGTAGCCGTAGTAATGGGTTTCCAAAGCTCACTGCTCATTACAGTTTCAAGGTAATTAACCAACCAGAAAAACTCAGGCAAGGTATTGGTGATTGTGAACATAGGAATCTTCATATCCACAGGAGCACCTTCAGGCAGCGCCTTGATAGACAACGGGAGGTATCCAAGATTATGCAATGATTCGATATGATCTACAGTGATATCGTGATCGGGGCCAATGATACCTGAAATCATTTGATTGTACTCGTCAAGAACCACCTCTTTATCTTGATGAAAGAAATATGTATCCCAATCATCGATCAAGTATTCAAGGATAAAAACCTGCAAGCCAAAGAATACAGCCTTACCATCCCAATATTGAGGAATCTTGTTGAAAAGCTTGTCGCTTCGTGCTGTGAGGTTTGAATAGACCTTACCTGTACCATCGGGGTATTGGCGGCGGTGGTCAATCTTATAAGCATCAATTTGAAATTCTGAACAGATCATATTATTCCTCCTTTAATCTTTATCCCACAAAAAGGGACTGTAAATCTCACCGTAATATTTGTAAAGCTCACCCACACCTTTAGAAAAGATACCATGTGTTACATGAAGAACCAAGTCTTCATTATTGAAGTTGAAAGAATCATGCAACACCTTACCAATTTCAATGAATGTCCTTCCACCATCGCAGATATCATCCACTACCATAACCTTATTGTAGTTGGCAATATCCAAAGGTACTTCTGTGTGAGTGATATCCCCAGTTTTAACGTCTCTCACTTTATGAGCAGATAAAACGGGGATACCAAACCTTTTAGCTGTAACTTGGGCTTTCTTGATAGCACCTGCATCAGGAGCCAGCACTACATCACACCCTTTATCTGTGGGAATGAAATCAGTTTGGTGCGCAATCACTACATTGTCAATCAAAGCCCCTATAACATCGCTGTGAGGGTCTACAATAGATACTCGATCAAACTTACACATATTGATCAAACTAGCTGCTACAGAAGCTCCCAGGGCTTCTCCATGGTCACATACACGATCCTGGCGTGCATATGGAACATAAGGAATCTCGGCAGAAATACTCTGGATGCTCCAATTACGCCGCAAGGCATCAACTACAAGTAACATCTCCATAAAGTCATCGGAGTTTTGAATGTAACATTGAAGATGGAAATCATGAGGACCAAAGTGTCCTGAATTTACCTTGAGTTTAGGATGCACTTCACCACCACTAAACTTAATCACCTCCTTACTAACTTGGTATCCATCACAGAGTACCTTAATCATTAGTAGGCTCCTTTTCTTCATCATCTTTGTCAACAGTCTCAAAGAAGTCAGTCATATAAGCAACTGCTTTTTCAGGAAGTTCTTTAACCCCATCAATTTCTACAACTTGTTCGTAAGTTGTCTGTGCAAGGTAAGCTCCTACAATCCATTTCATACCTTTATCTGAGGGAACGATAGTAGCTATAAACCAACAAAGTGCTACGCCTAAGACAATCTTTTTCAATGAATTAGAAGCCTGTTTGTTGACCTCATGGGCCGGCTGATCTGAATCTTCATGGCGAATTATAACTACCATAACCATAACCAGTCCCACTAATAGAGGTACGAAAACAAAGAAAAGACTTAAACCAGGAATGAAATCCATTGCCCATGCAAGAAAAGCGAGTTCCATAATATTTCTCCTATCAACGAATTTGGAAGTATCCTACATACAAAATCCCCGGCGTCAACCGGGGCAATCAATTTATTTCTGTAACAGAAGTTCTACTTCACCATACTCTTCGTAAGATTCAAATATTTCTTCTGGTGTTTCTGTTGTCAGAACAGCAGGGATGACTCCTACCATAGTGAACAACATCAATACTACTAAGACTGTAGCGGTCTTATAATATTTCCTCTTGAGTAACTGAATTGCTACTGTCAGCATAGCAAAACTCAACAGTAGCAACAGCAAGGAATACCAGTAGATTTCCATCTTATCTCCTATTCAAATTCAATTGCAGGACAGTATTTATCTTTCCAAGATTTATACTTAGTGATAATCATACTCTGTTTAGGTTTACCAGTGTCTTTGTGAAACTTTTTCCAGAGGTACTTAATACCTTCAATCAGACCCGCGCTTACAGCCCCAAAAAGGAACACTGCTACCATACCTTGAATCAGGAGCCAAAGAGCCCAACCGAGCATCATGCCAAGAGCAATGATGAAAGGAGTATCTGCGTAAATCTCTGAGCCTGATAAGAGACTAAAAGGGATACCAGTGAGAATAATACCAATCAAAAAAGCCACCATAAAAAACTTAACAAGATAGATAGTGATACCACGGAAGTAAGAACAGAAATCCCGAGACATAACACCTCTAGTGCGTGAAGGTAAATCCCGTGAGATGATGTAAGGCACCATCCACTTACAATGTGAATCACACAAAGGTTTGTGCCATGAATTCTTTTTAACTTTAAAAACTTCCATAATACCTCCTAGTTACCAAGTTTTTCGTTGATTTCTTTCAGTTGTTGCTCAAGAGATTCTTTCTGTTGAAGAAGAGAATCTTTTTCCTCAATCTCTTTACGATCATACACCTTTTCATAACCCCCTTTCCATGTGTTATTTTCATATTCTTCTAGGAAAGTATCAGGGTGATAAAATTTGTCCATCAAAGGCTCATAGACTTCATCAATATTGCAGAAATAATTAGTAGTCTCCATATTATCACTAAAATGCTCTAAAGAAGATACAAGGCGCGCGCCAATAATAAGTGAAAGAGAAACCAGTTTATCTCCTACAACTTGGTAGATATTTCCTTGATTTTGTACAACGAACATCCCTGATTTCAGGTCTTTCTTAGAGAAACATTGGGATTTCTCAAATGCTTCAGGGAATTCTCGTTTAATCTTGGCGATTACCATCTCTTTAGTAACTTCTTTAGCGGAATCAACTCCATATTGAAGAGATACATTATAAGATGAGAGGTTATTCAGAAAAATTATATTCAATGTTTCTGCCGAAATACCCGTCTTATCAGAAACATTCTTACGATGATCTGAAAACCAAGTATTTACATTTGATACACCACCTAAACGGCTACTATATACACATAAAGGACAATTCTTGTGGTCTGTCATATCCCAATAGCCATTATATTCTTCAAAGAATTCTGACATTTTACGGATTTCTTCGTGGTTAAGGCTCATAACATTCTCCTTCTATATACTCTTGTTGGCCGGGATGATGAGATTTGAACTCATGACCTATCGCTTAGGAGGCGATTGCTCTATCCTGGCTGAGCTACACCCCGATAATTGGCGTCCCCGGCAGGACTCGAACCTGCGACCTACGGCTTAGAAGGCCGTTGTTCTGATCCAACTGAACTACGGGGACATAAACCTTTAACTTGCAACTATTCTATATGAATCTTTGGT
>JASBRV010000091.1 GCA_030149295.1 Bacteriovoracales bacterium
ATACAATAAGGTTGGAAATGCTGCGACTTATATTTGGGATAATAAAGATAATCTCAAACTCACCTATCAAGGCCAATGCACTTTAACCTGCTTTCCCATGTACCTGTCAGTTGAAATGGTTAAAGCACCAGCAACCTTTCCTGGTCAAACAAGTATTCTTAAAGAACTTGTTCCTTAGTTCTCTAGCTTCTTTTGATTGGTGAAATAAAGTGCCAGTGCCCCAATAAAAATCATGATCAAGCACAAGATCTGACCCATTGTCGTCGTTCCGCCAAAGTAGTAACCAAGTTGCACATCCGCTTCTCTAAAAAACTCAACAATATAGCGAAAGAACCCATAGCCAATAAGAAAGGTTGAAGCCAAATAGCCATAATGTTTAACTCTTGGAAGGAGAAACCAAAGGATGGCTGATAAGACTAAGCCCTCAAGAATGCCTTCATAAAGTTGTGATGGGTGGCGCGGGTAAGGACCACCAGAGGGAAAGATCATGCCAATCGCCGCATCAGTGGTACGACCATAGAGTTCACCATTAATAAAATTTCCCATACGACCAAAGAAAAGCCCTGGAGCTCCAGAGAGGGCGACATTATCCATCACCTGGGCCCAAGATATCCCGTTTCTTTTGGCAAAAATATAGCCACCTAAGAGAAGTCCTGCGAGAGCCCCATGAAAACTTAAACCGCCTTTCCATACAGCAAAAAGCTCAGTGATATTATTTTGATAATAAGACCAATTGTAGATGAAGACATAAAAGATTCTCGCCCCAAGAAACATACAAATAAACATTGTCGTTATAAGAGAGTCTACTTTTTCTTCAGGAACTTTAAAGAATCCTCTTCTCACTAACCTCTTTAGGAGAAAGTTAGCAAGAACAAACCCAATGACATACATCATTCCGTACCAACGAACCTGAAGCGGGCCAATCGTAAAAATATTGGGGTCAAATTCAACAACAAAATTATTCATGATTATTCCTTAGTTACCTTTAATAGTTTAAAGGTGAAGAATTCTCATGAAAAGGACTCTTATGAGATTTAAGACGCTTCTTTAAGACTTTCTTCTCTCGTTTGAAAAGATTCTCTTGGGTGTATCAATCCTTCAGCCGATCGGGATAAGGCCTGAAGCAACTGACGCATGGGTCGGCTATGTCCGCTTGGATCAAGGAAGCTTGAATTCACTGAGAGGTAACTAAGGAGTTCGTCACTCGTCATACGAATATTGCGCCCTTTTAACTTATTATCGAGTCTCATAATGCGAAACCTTAAAGGAATAGGCTTTCTTCCATCCATACTTAATAAGGACTTATCATTCATATCTACATAAACGGCTTCAGCCTGACTTTCTGCTTGTTTTAAAATAACGAGACCTTCTTTGACAGGAACCCCCCAAAAGCCAACCACCCCATGGGGGGCTAGGGCCCAACTAAGAAAACGATTAATCACAGTTCTTGCTGCAAATATTCCGTTATCGCCCATGCCAAAAGCGTCAGTGACTCCACATTCCCAAGTATGAGCAGCATAAGAATAGACCATCAAAGCCATCCCTTTAAAGCGATAAACTTTATAACCAGATTTAGGTAGGACCGACTCATATCCATAGCGATCACTTTGCGATGCCGACTCAATCTGAGAAGCAACTTTACTAGATGCCGGTCTCAAAACGAGAATTCTTGCCTGAGTCTCAGTTTCAAGCCTAGTCGAAAGACCTTCTGTTTCTTTGGGGGACAATTCACTAAATTTCATTTGTTCTAGAATTTTCATGAGGGAAGTTAGCGATTCATCCTCACCATAGCCCTGAAACCCCACAAAAACGGGATATCCTTTTTGGTCATGGTACTGAAAGACCATATCATATTGATTTTCCATAACTTTTCCTCCATGAAGTCCATAGCACTTCAAAATAAATTATCGGCAATCATACAAAGCAACCTTATTTAACGCCAATAATCAAAATAACTCAGCAATATTTTCCCAAACCCTTTGTAATAAGTGCGTGATACCTTTTACGGACAATGCGAAATCATTGACATAAGGCCCAAAATGACCTAAAAATCTCCGATGATTTGACTAAATCTTTGGGTATCAAGCACCCACTGAGGCTGTTTCACACGAAACAACCCCTAGTGCGTCCCCACGATTTGTCGCAACTTAAGGAGAAAAAATGTACGGAGTAGTAGAGATTGGTGGACATCAGTACCGTGTTCAAGCTGGAGATGTTCTCGACGTGCAAAAACTAGCTGATGAAGCTGGTCAAACTATTGAACTCGACAAGGTTCTTTTCGTCGGTGGTGAAAAAGCTGTTGTTGGAACACCTGTTGTTAGCGGAGCTAAAGTTACTGCAAAAGTAATCAAGCACGATAGAGCTAGAAAAGTTATCGTTTTTAAGAGAAAGCCTGGTGCTTACAAGCGTAAAAACGGTCATCGCCAACATTACACTTCTCTTCTCATCACTGAAATTGCTGATGGACAAGGGAATACAGCAAAGATCGAAGCTGACTCTAAAAACGCTAAGAAATTTTTATAATAATTAATTTTTAAAATAAAAGGACATCGTCATGGCACATAAGAAAGCTGGTGGTTCGACAAGTAACGGTAGAGATTCCAACCCAAAGATGCGTGGGGTAAAAATGTATGGGGGACAAAATGTTGTTCCTGGAAACATTATTGTACGTCAGTGTGGAACAAAGTTTCACGCAGGTAAAAACGTAGGAATGGGTAAAGACTTCACTCTTTTTGCAAAAGCTGAAGGGAAAGTTGAATTTTCTTGGTACAACAAAACAACTAAGCTTGTTTCTGTTGTATCTGCTTAATTAATTTTTTTAATTAAAGAAGTTTATAAAGGGGGAAATTTAATTTCCCCCTTTTTATTATGAGGCTAAAAGAAAACTAAATAATGCGATTTATAGACGAGGTTCAAATTACCATTAGCTCCGGGAAAGGAGGAGACGGCTGCGCTGGTTTCAGGCGAGAAAAGCACGTACCCCTCGGTGGTCCTGATGGTGGAGATGGCGGCGATGGCGGAAATATCTATGTCCAAGCTGATGAAGGTCTCAATACTCTTCTTAATTATCGCGGAAAGAAATACTACCGTGCGGAAAATGGAGAGCAAGGTAGAGGATCGCGATGCGATGGAAGAAATGGTGAAGATCTGGTTTTAAAAGTTCCTGTTGGAACTCTTGTTCGTCTCCAAGAAAATAATCAAGTCATTGCAGACCTCACAGAACACGGTCAAAAGATTCTCATCGCTGAAGGTGGTCGAGGCGGTCTCGGAAACTACAATTTCAAAACTTCGACAAACCAAGCCCCCAATAAAGCCACGGCCGGAAAAGAAGGAATAGAGCTCGAGGTTGAACTTGAGCTCAAGCTCATTGCAGATATTGCTCTCATTGGCATGCCTAATGCAGGTAAGTCTACTTTAATTAGTGTTCTATCTGCTGCGAAACCAAAAATCGCCGATTATCCTTTTACTACTCTTGAGCCAAATCTAGGCGTTGTAAAAATGGGAGAAGACCACTCCATAGTGATCGCTGATATTCCAGGACTTATTGAAGACGCCTCTGAAGGAAAAGGTCTTGGAATCAAGTTTTTAAAACATATTGAAAGAACTAAAGCCTTCATTCACCTCGTTGATGTTTCATGGTGCCTTGAGGAATTTGAAGCCTTCGAACAATATGTCGTCATTCGCCAAGAGCTTGAGAAATATAACCCAGAAATGCTTAATAAAAAGGAACTGGTTTGTCTCACCAAGATCGATGCAATGAGTGAAGAAGAAATTGAAAAATTTGTAACCTTTTTTGAGGAAAATCTTGATCGTAAGGTTCTTCCTTTATCCGCTGTCTCTGGCCGCGGTATTGATGAATTACGAGGGCTCTTGAGCCGTCTTTGCTAATGGTGGCCTATCCCTCAAGGAGTAAGCATGTCGAAAGAATTTGTAGACGCAGAAATTAAAAAAATCATTGAAGACAAAGAATTGAAATATCCCAAAAATATGGCAATGGCTTCCGCCTGGATTCTTGGAAACCTCAAAGGGATCAATCTCAAAGTATTTGATGTAAGTCATACCAGCTCTCTTTCGGACTTCTATGTCCTTGCCTCTGCCTCTAATACGACCCAAGCAAGCTCGATGGCCGATGACATCACAAGATGTTTAAAAAAACATGACATGACAATCCTTTCAAAAGAAGGAAACAATGGCTCAGATTGGATTCTCTTAGATGCAGGAGACATTATTGTTCACATATTTCTTGATTCAGCCCGTGAGGTCTACGGCTTAGAGGAACTTTGGAGTGAGGCAAAACCAGTAGGAATCCCTCAAGACTACTACTTTTCAAGTGAAGACGCAGAGTCTGCTGAAAAGCTCGACGACAAAGGCAGAGACTTTTTTTAAGTGAAAACAATTCACCTTATTGTTGTTGGAAAAAATAAAGAGAAAAGCTATCTTGCTCTCGAAGAGGATTACCTCAAAAGATTAAAAAACTTTATTCTAAAAATTCATGAGGTCAAAGCTCATGAAGAAAACCTTAATCTTGAAGCTAAAGAAGTTACAAAGAAACTCACAGCACTTGGAAAAGGATCTCCTCTCCCATTTTTTTTAATGACTGAAAAAGGAAAACTCTACAATTCCTTAGAGTTTTCCAGGTCACTTGAAAATAAGCTTCAAAACTTTAATGAGTTTGCTCTTATTATTGGAGGGGCTTCTGGTCATGGAAAAGAGCTTTATGATTTATGCTCGGGTGAACTCAGTCTGTCTCCTCTCACGATGCCTCATAAAATGGCCCGTCTTGTTTTGATTGAGCAAATTTATCGTGCGGAGACCATCATTCAAGGACATCCCTACAATAAGTAAGACTCAGGCTCTTTGAAGCACCTTTTGAACTCTCTGGCCATGTGAGCACCATGAATTCCATCAATAAAGCGATGATCAAAAGTCACCCCTATCGACAGCATAGGTTTGATAACGACCTTACCGTTTTCGGCAACCACCTGATCTTTCACTTCCCCAACCGCAAGAATTAAGGGAACGCGAGAGTAAGGAACCAGCGGTGCCCAAGCGCGATCAATTCCTAATGATCCAATATTTGTTACCATTACAGAGCCAAAAGGATCACGGGGGAGCCCTAAAAAGCTAACATTTAAGTTGAGACCATACATAAGCCATGATCCAAGATTTAAGTAAGCACGAGTCAGGGCCCAAGGAAGATAGCGAAAGAGATTCATATTTTTCCTTAAGACTTTATTGTCTCCCTTTCGAAGATCACTCGCTTTATCGTTTAATTTTTTAGCTAAATCAATCACAGAGAGTTTCTCCGCCTCTGTAATATTAACACCTGCGAGATCTGCTTTTTCAATACCATCATCTCCACCAGGAATATTAACCTGATAAAAAAGAGTTACCGAATCTCTTAGATAAAGTTTTGAGCCTCTAATCATCCCATTTAATTCAGGTCTAATATTTAAACAATGAGAGATGGCCTTCCCTACTAAATGACCAGGAGTGAGCTTTACTCCCTTTTCTTGTTCAATCTTCTTAATAAACTCATTTGCTTCCGTCATGTCGATATCAAGTGAACCATAAACACTGGGATCTCCTGCGGTTTTCCATGTCCCCATCGCCATCTTTCTAAATGTAGACGGTTTTTTTATAGGAGTAAGTTTTAGGTTCTTTATCATTACTCTATTGCCTCAGGTAAAGCAGGATCGCGAACAACAGGACTATCGAGAGCTATTAGAGTCTCTGTTGAACTGATTTCTTTAATCACCTGTAACTTTTCAATGAGAAAAAGATGAAGGTCCCTGGTTGATTGAGTCACAATTTTAATAAAAAGAGAGTAGCTTCCCGTCGTGTAATGAACTTCAGTTATTTCTTTTAATTTTTTAAGTTTAGGAAGAGCAGACTGATAATCTTTTGCTGAACTTAAATTAATCCCAACAAAGGCCGTAACCTCTAAACCTAATCTTTGAAAATCGACAACCAAGCGTGAGCCCTTGATCACTCCGGCCTCTTTCATTTTATTGGTTCTCACATGGATGGTTCCGCCAGAGACGATCAGCTCACGAGCGATTTCTTGATAAGAGCGACGAGAGTCCGCTAAGAGTCTCTTTAAAATCTCCCTATCAACTTTATCAATGACGTAGACTTCACTTTCTTTCATTTAGGATTTCCTAAAAAAGGTTTCACTTTATTAAGAATATCATAATATATAAAGTTAGCTATGCTCGGAAAATCAAACCTGTGTCTTCATAGACCTTTTTAAGAGTGTCTGCCGCACGAACTCTCGCCTTAGAAGCCCCTTTGGCCATCAATTGTTCAAGATAATCTTTATTCTTCATAAGATCATCGTACTTTTCTTGAACTGGTTTTAAGGTCTCAACTACAAGATCTGCTAGGTCAACTTTAAGATGACCGTACATTTTTCCCTCATAATCTTTAACAATGTCATCAATGGACTTTTCTGAAAGAACAGAATAGATGGTGAGAAGGTTGGCAAGACCTGGTTTCTTCTCTTGATCAAAGCTCACAACAGTATCTGAATCCGTCTGCGCCGACTTGATCTTTTTTTGAATTTTTTTCGGTGTATCAATAATTGAGACAAAGTTTTTCTCATTCTCATCAGACTTGCTCATTTTCTTTGAAGGATCTTGAAGAGACATCACTCTCGCACCGGCCTTACCAATGTAAGCTTCAGGCATTTTCAAAGTTCCCTCACCATAACGATTTTCCCAAAAGACCACGAGGTCGCGACAAAGCTCCATGTGCTGTCTTTGATCTTCTCCCACTGGAACAACATCCGCTTGATAAAGAAGAATGTCTGCAGCCATAAGAACAGGGTAAGTGAAAAGGCCTGCATTAATATTTTTCGTATTGGAAGACTTATCTTTAAATTGGGTCATTCGATTAAGGTTCCCCATTGGGGTCAAGCAAGTAAGTATCCAGGCGAGTTCAGCATGCTCGTGAATATGAGACTGAACGAAAATCGTATTATTTTCGGGATCCAAACCTAAAGCGAGATATTGAGCAAAAAAGCTAAAACAGCGCTCTCTTAAAGCCTTCGGGTCTTGGGCGACTGTCAGGGCATGAAGATCAGCAATGAAGTAATGACAGTTGTACTCCTCTTGCATTTTCTTCCAATTATTCATGGCCCCAATGTAGTTTCCGATCGTGAGATCGCCAGTAACAGTCGAACCTGAAAGAATCACCTTTTTGTCTGCCATATTCATTCCGAAGCAAAGTTTACACTAAAGCTTAATTACTAACTCATTAAACGTAAAAGGTGAATTCGTTGGAACTAAGAAAGTTGCGGGAGCACCGAGCGCGAGAGCGTTTGGGGAACCCAACAAAAGCCAAATCATGGCTTCTCAAGAAATCTGAACGGCTAAATATATACGGATTAAAAACAAAGAAAATTGGTTGCGGGAGCAGGATTCGAACCTACGACCTTCGGGTTATGAGCCCGACGAGCTACCAGACTGCTCCATCCCGCGTCTGATTGAATGGTAGCCAGAGTAGTATACCAAGCCTATCTTGTCCAGTATTTAGCCTAAAATATTGGAATTAAATAAAGACATCCAAGAAAAGAGAATTGGTCAATCTTAAACCTCTAAAATTACGCAGCAAACGGGCGATAAGCCTAATACTAACGCTGCTTAACAGCATTAACTACATGAGTAGAGGAACCATCATGATTATTAAACCTGCAAGCCAACAAAAGATGTTCATCGAAATCGACACAACGGAGATGAGTGCTTCTCAAATCCGAATGCTCAAGACTTTAAACTCGTTGTTAAGTCATGTTCTTGTGACGGAATCGGAGGGTGAGTTTTTTGAAAATTCTGCAGAGGTCATGAGAATGGCAGCAAGCCTTATTAAGCAAGCAAATTTTGTGAATGATATGAAAATGGATGATATTCCGTACGCGGAACAGGTCTTGGAATACAGCCTTGACGTCCTCCAAGATCAAATCAGTCTCTCTAAGGTAGTGAGTTACGATAACTAATCGTTACACCTACTAAGAGGGAGATCACCTTGTCATTACGAAGCCCCATGAAAATGGGGCTTCTTTTTATTTAAAGTGAGTTTAGTTCCACTTAATAATTTGAGCGTGAACTGAGTCTTTTTTATCAGACTTCTTTCTAAGCCGTGCTTTTTTCTTTTCTTGGCGCTTTTGGTGTTTTTCTTCTCTTTCTTTAAGCACTTGAAGCTTTTCTTGCTCAGCCGCTTGTGCCTTCTTCTCTCCAATTTCTCTAATCGCAGTGAAGTAGGTTTCCTTTCTAAACTTAGAAAAACCATGATCATTGGCCAAAGAACAGGGTTGAGCACCCTTAAGATAAAGGTTTATCGACTTCTTAGGCGATTGATACTCATATTCTTTAACGATTTGTCCACGCTCATTCATTCCAATGAGGTTAAGAAGTTGCTTCTTGGTCACAACTCGATAGCCGCCAGGCTTAATGCCCTCAACTGCTAATCCACCTATCGCCAAACGTTTAAGCTTATCAACTGTGAGTCCACAAGATTCACATATTCTTCTAATTTCTCTGTTCTTGCCATCAGTTAGTCTAAACTCTAGCCACGTTTTAGCTCTCAATTGCTTAATCACACGAACACTCTTTGGCTTCAAAAAGCCGACTTCAGTCTGAACTCCAGAGCGAAGTCTTTTAAGGATGTCGCCATTAACAGCACCGAAAACCTTTACTTCATAGACTTTCGTGATATTTCCACTTGGGTGAATGATGTTATTAGCGACTTCACCATCATTCGTCATAAGAAGAAGTCCCTCAGAGAGGTAATCCAAACGCCCTACAGGATAAATTCTCTCAGTGATGTCTTTTACGAGATCCATAACAGTTTCCCGTCCTTCTGGATCACTTAGTGTTGTCACCACACCACGAGGCTTATTCATAACAATATAAAGTTTCTCTCTTTGACCGAGATCAATAGCTTCATTATCGACAGCAACCACGTCTTCTTGTGGGTTCACTTTGGTTCCCAAAGTTCTCGTGACTTCACCATTGACGGCTACTCTCCCTTGGAGGATGAGATCTTCTGCTTTTCTTCTTGAGGTAATGCCTGCATCGGCAATGACTTTTTGTAACCTGATTTCTACAGCTTTCATTTTGACTCCTTATACTGTCTCCCGACATGAAAGGTTAAAGTGCGTGATACTTTTTATAACGCAAGGAGCGCGAAAGGTATCACGCACCTTTTATGGGGTCAATTTAATCGGTAGTATTTTCAGAGGAATCTTCGCTAAGGTCTTGATTATCCACGAGAAAATCGAGGTCAAGATCAAGGTCACGCGCTTCTTCAGAAATTTGCTCTACCTTTTTGAAAAGCTCATCCTCTTTGTCATCAAGATTGTCTTCACGAAGACCTAGCTCTCCCTCAAGAGAATCACCGGTGAGGCGCTCAAATGCCTCATCAAGAGCGCGAGCAAGTTCAGCGGCTTCCTCGTCACTATCTTCAAGAAGATCAACTCCTCTCAATTCTTCATCCTCTTTTTCCTCTTCAATAGGAAGACCAGTATCAAGATCGATCATTTGAAAGTCTTCTTCCTCTTCTTCCTCAGGAGTATTAAAAGGACCTGCCAAAAGATCTGAAATCACTCTTGGATCAGCGGAGGTGGTCATCATTTCTGAACCACCAGCTTCATTGTTTACGTTTATGATCTGTTGCTTGGAAACATAATCTTCAAGAATATCAAAAGCCGTACGAGGGGCACTTCCCTCTTCCTCTTTCCCTTGGATTTTATTCTTCTCTTGAGTTTTTAGGGCGCTGGTAAAGTCAGTATCAGCAGCAATTTCTTTGATTGAAGCAGCCAGGTCATCAAGTTCATCAATTTCATCAAAGACAAAACGCTCCTTGTCTCCATCGTGAACAATATTTTTAATGTCAGAAATTTTCCCTACATTATTTTCGATTTGCTCCTCAAGCTCGTGCTCTGGAGGGAGTTCATCAATATTAGCGAGATTAAAAACCTCTAAAAACTCTGGCGTTGTCCCGTAAAGAACAGGGCGTCCCATCTCATCAGAGCGACCAACAACTTTAACGAGTCTTTTATCAATTAAACCACGAACAATGTGACCAGAATCTACTCCACGAATTTTATCAACTTCTGTTTTAGCCACTGGTTGCTTGTAAGCAATAATGGCAAGAACTTCAAGAGCCGTTGGTGAGAGTACTAGTGAATTTACTTTAAAGAGGTCTTGAACATATTTAGAGTAAGTGGCCTTCGTTCTAAATTGATAACCCTCAGCCACTTCAACTAGGCGAAGACCATGATGACGAGTTTCGTATTCCTCTTGAAGACGAGTGATCGATTCGTGAATCACGCGCAAGGGCATATCTTCGTCAATAAGTGATTTGATTTTATTGATCGCCACAGGCTTATCACTCATAAAGATCACTGTCTCAATCGCTCCACAGAGCGTATCAAAATCAAGACCTGTTCTTGCCTGCCATAATTTATCTTCTTGTTTCTCGTCATCGAGATAATCAAGCTCCATCTCAAGCATTTCTTGACCAGGATAAAGAAGGTCTTCTTCAGAAGGAAAAGAAGGATGAAGCTCCCATTCCTCGGGAGCCTCATCCATTGCCTCTATATCCTGTTGCTGTTGGGGGGCCTCAATAATCTCTTCAGTATTATTAAGAGAGTCTCCCATCAGTGCGGCATCTGATTGATTAGTTTCGATTTTTGTTTCTTCGTTCTCTGTGTGTTCCATGTCTCTACCTTATTATCCTATTGGATGACAGGACTAGCTTCAGCAATCGTTGCCTTGAGCTCATCCTCACTTGGTGTATTATTTCCTTCCTCTTCGTCGAAGCCATTGGCGCTTTCTATATCAAAATCATCAAGAGACTTAACGACATGAACATAGATCGCTCCAAAACCTTCATTTTGAAAAACCGTTAGACGCTTAAGACGAGCTAGCTCCAAGAGAGAAATAAACGTGATAACCGTGTTGTCTACACTTCTTCCGCCATCGGCATCAAGAAGATGCTCAAACTCGGTTTTCTCTCCCTCGCTAAGATGACTCTTAAGGAATTGAAGTTTCTCTTTAATAGAAAGCTTATCTCTTCTGACGACAGTGTACTTACGCTTTTCTTTAATGATGAAGTCAATCATCGCTTCAGTAAGTTTTTCTATTTCCATTGGCACTAGGATTGAATTTACAATGGCTTTACGATTAATTTTTGGTTTAACAAAAATCTCATGTCCTTTTTTATCAAGGGCCCAGAGCTTCTCTCCCATTCTTTGAAAATGTTGTAGCTCTTCAAGCCTCTTAATCAGGTCGGCTTCAGAGGTTATATTGAGTTCTGTGTCAGCATTTTCTTTAAGACGAGCAACCTCTTCTTCAGTGATAGCAGTTTTTGATTTTAAATGAAGGAGTGTAGCCGCCAAGTATAAATAGTCTCCGGCTACATCAAAATTAAGCTCACGCATCTGAGAAAGATAACCCAGGTACTGTTGAGTAATTTTGGTGAGATTAAGTTTTCGAACATCCATTTCCTCTTTTTGAACTAACAAAAGAAGAAGACCTAAAGGGCCATCGAAATGATCTGTTTTAACCTGTATTGTTGTATCAAGCATATGTGAGTCTCACTTAATCTCTCTTCCTAAGAAAGCATGTGTATAAAGATGTTCATCATTAATTCGCCAAAGGCAAAAGCCGGTAACATTAAATATCTAAAGATTGGAGTCATCCATAATATGATGAGAAAAACAAAACTGTAGCGCTGAAGCTCCTCGTACCTTCTGGCTTGATCGTAATTTAAAAATGACGTCACCATTTTAGAACCATCAAGAGGAGGAAACGGAATGAGATTGAAAACAGCGAGAACCAAATTCATAAGAATTGAGTTTCTCGTCATATCGATAGCAATTTTATAGTAGGCGTTACTCTCAGGCATGTAGTGATAAACCATGGCAAAAGCCAAAGCAGAAACAATGCTGAGAATGATATTGGCAAGAGGCCCAGCAAAGCTGACCCAAAAAACACCCCACTTCCAATTGCGAAACCTTCGCGTATCAACCGGCACTGGACGGGCCCAACCAAACATGATCCCACCCATAGCAGCACCTAAAAGAGGAAAGAGAAGAGTGCCTATCGGATCGGCGTGAACTGTAGGGTTAAAAGTTAAACGACCCTGTCTTTCGGCCGTATCATCGCCAAACCAAAGAGCAACGCGAGCGTGACTCCACTCGTGAAAAACAATGGCCAAGAGAAAGGCCGGAAGGTTGATGGCGACGTTGTAAACAAATTCCTGCATAGACGTATAAAGGTATCATTTCGCTACACAGAGTGACAATTACCAACGCATCCCATCAAGTATATAAAAACACCCGAAGAAGACGAAATTCCTATTCAACTTCCTCGGGTGTTCCTATGGCGCAGAGCCCCCAAAAGACAATTCCTTATCTCCTCTATCGCCACAGTCTTAAATTATGCTGCATAGGCAGAGGTGCATGTGTCTGCAACTTTGCCAATAAAGTTCTCAAATCTCTGAGTCACATCAAAAGCATTGTGCTTGAAGATTCCTCGGTAGTGACCATTATCAGTTTGCTTAAAGAGGATGACGTCCATTTGCATGTCATCGCCCGGTATATGAAGAGTAAACTTACGATTTTTCTGTAAAGATTTATGATCCGTAAAAGAGGTGTAAATGCGACAACCAAAGTTATTAATATCGACAATATTAACCGGAATAAAAACACCATTACCATTATCGAGAAAACCAACATCATTTAAAAGCCAACGAGGCTCCATTCGAATTTTCTCTCTAGGGAATTCACTATCATTATGAATTTCCACATCTTTCATTCGATTGAGAGGAAGCTCTTCAAGGTAGCGCTTAAAAACTCTGCGATAGACATCTGACTTTTCGTGAGTTCCAAGGTGATCTGCCCCTTGAATGATGATGTACTCACCATTGGGAAAATAGCGAGACACTTGGTAGTTCTCATAAGGAGTCGTGAAATTATCAAACTCTCCTGAGATAACAAGAACAGGACATTGAGGAGGGCGAAGAGTGTGCTTCTCTCCCATCAAACGCACAAAAGTAGACTTGTAGCGAGCTTTATCAAGTTCATTAAATGAGCGAAGATGCTGGTAAAAATGTTGGTTAACTTCTTTAGCTGCGGCAATATTATTTCTTTGACTAAAATTCATCATATTTAATGCTAGGCCACTGGCAAATCGGTCCATTTGATTTTTCACCAAGTGATGAAGAGATTCCTCAAGTAAGTGACTCACTGACTCTCGTATTTCCTTTGTCGCCCCACAAAGAATGAGTTTTTTAACTCGCTCTTCGTAAAGACAAGCAAAAGTGATCGCAATGGAGCTTGAATAGCTTTGAGCGATTAATGAAGTTGATTCAATTCCCAGGCTATCAAGAAAGGTTCTTAGAATAAGAGCATAATCCTCAGAACTCATTCCTTTAACATACTGTCTATTAAGACCGAGGCCCGGGAGACTTACCAAGTATACAGGGTTTTCTTTACTCAATGCCTTGGCATCTTCTTCCATCGTTCCAATTGTATGAAAGGCACCACCGAGAAGTATCACAGGATCTTTGTGAGCCGTCGTTGGTTTAATGAAGCTTGCGTAGATAATTTCACACTCACCAATCTTCATTTTTTTTGGGGCAACGACTTTTGATTCCTGACCAAACATGAACTTCTCCTCGGAAAATGGCTTAGCTTAGCCAGATTAGCAAAACTACGCACTGCAGCAAGTGCAGATTTTAGCCATTTTTAGCCTTTGTACTTTTAGAAAGTTATGCCTCCTATGCCTCTAAGATTGGGCAATTCTGCTACAATATTCTTATGAAACTAGGATGGATTCTCTTTTTTGCTCTCAATTTTGGAGCCTTATCGACCTCGGCGCAAAGCGACCAAGTTGAGGCTTTTATAGGTGAAGGAACAAGTGATGTTCTCATTGATCTTGAAGGGGAAACCCCTGCAACATTTCAAGTCATTGATGAACTAAGTGAAAGAGAAAAAATGCTCGAAGAGGCGATACGGATTCCTCCGAAACCATCCACTCCCAGAGTTATTGTGCCCGCCGCTCCCTATATGGCGCAATTGGTAAAAGGCTCGATCCTGACAACACTCGATGGAAAGAAGAAATTAAGAACTAAATCCAATATCATTGTGAAAGCTCAAGAAGTAATTCCGGGTGGTCAGAAAGCTTGGATTCTTACAAAGGATGGTGAAAAAAAATATTTCACCGACACAGTAAATGCTCCCAATATTAACCATGTGGTTCAAATTGAACCAACAATTAATCCTCTTAAGGTTTATACCGACAAACCAGCTTACGGCTCACGGGATAAAGAAACAAATTTCAGCCATTTCTTTAGCTTTCATTTAGAGTCTATAAGAACCAATTATTTTAAAACTATTTTTAGGGGAGAAAAAGGCAGCGCCTCAGCAACAACCCTACAATCAAAGAACTATCTGATCTCTAAGCGCTTTCCCTTTCATGTTGGCTTTAATATCTCAACTCAATTTGGCTATTGGGAAGACCCAGTATTAGGTACCATGACATGGAATGGATTCTTTTTTGGTCCTAGTATAATGAGAACCTTTTGGGAGAAAGAAGACGGACGCTGGAATCTTCACTTCTCTGCCTTTCGCTCACTCATCCACGAATCAGAAAAATCACCCGATAGACACTCCTACTCAACCCTTGGTCTACAAGGGGATCTCGAAAAAGAGTTTGATACGACTCTTGGCCCTTTAACTCTCGGCCTTTCTTATCGCTGGAGTCGCTCGTCAATTAAAGAGACGACTGAATATCTTGAAAATGAAGCCATTAAAGGAGAAGTTGTCTCGGTTGGAGCCTATCTCAGTTATCGCTTTAATTGGACTCTTTAACATGGAAACTCTTTGGAATCTCTGATGATAAAAAGACTTTACCTTCTTCCAGTTTTATCGTTTTTCTCTCTAACCTCTTTTGCTGGTTATGGCATTATCACAACCCTCGAAGCCCCCATTGTAAGAAGTCTCAATGTCGATGCTCCAACCGTAATGACGGCAAGAAAGGGACAAAAGATTTACATCCATGACAAATATTTCAAAAATGGGCCCAATGATGTCATTTATATCAAGGAAGATAAGAACCAGGACTTTGGTGCCTTTGAAACTGAAGAGGGTTACGAAAAGTTTTATGAGACCTTAGATAAAAATGGTCAAAAAGCCTATATTTCTCGCTACTACGTAAAACTGATCACTAATGACCAAAGAGAATTTACTCAAAAGATTACACCCTTTAAGCCTGATCCTAATGACTATCGTCTAGCTGAGCCTTTACCTGAAAACTATCCTTTTCAGTCACCAGAAATGGGAAGGGCAAGAGTAAGTCTTTCCATGGGACCAGATATTAAATCAAACTATAACTACAACTCTATCCTGACAGAAGAAGACTTCTCTAATCGCTATGGTTTTGAATTGGCCTTTGGAAGAAAAGCCAACTGGGACACAGAAAATAGGTTTTATTTTGGTGCCATCGTTCAGGCATGGACCTCTGAAGCTAGATTTCAACTCTTTGATGATCGAAAAACGACGGAGTCTCGCTCTCAGCTCTCAGCTGGTCCTTACTTAAGTTATGATCCCTATCGTGACAATGATATGCGCCTCACCATGGAAGCCTCTCTGCTTGTGAGCTATACGAGAAATTTAGTTAAGCAAACCGACCTTTCAGGCTTCTCTGAGGAACGGCTTTTTAGCGGCCTTGGTTTTAGCCCTCGCCTTTCCTCCTACATTCAATGGAAGACGATGAGTCAATCGGTTAGGTTTATTTCTGGTTTTGATGTTCAATTCTATATGCCTCAATCATTAACAAGTTCAACTGAGCCTATTTCTGACTTTTGGAATGAATTTGAGGATGAAACAGATAGGGTTTCTATTCCCCTCACTGCTCACTGGTCACTCTTTCTTGGAATTCAAACAGACTTCTAAAACTGACTAAAAAAGTTTCCTTAAAAATGTCTAAAAATTAAACGATTTCAAGGCTTTATGAGGTTAAAATTGTTTAAAGTTTTTACGCATGGCTCCGATCAGATAGACAATACGGTCACAGACCAAAACATCTGACAAAATCCAGGAGGGAGTCATGTCACAACAAAATCAATCTCTAGAAAATGAAGTTCTTTTCCAAAAGCTTGGAGCAACTTGGTACATCTTCACAGAAATTAAGGGTGATGTTGTTTACTCACAATTACCTGAAGGAATGGATCCTTACACAACAAAGCTAGAGCTTTATGATGTCATTGAGGACCATATGGTAAGAGTTTCTAAGCATAGAAGCCCAGAGACAGCAGCCTAAAAATGGGTGCAGCTCACAAAATAAAAGACCTTTTCACCAAGCAAAAAGAAGGGCCAAAAGGGAAGCCTCAAAAGGGATCGACTCATCAAGATAAGGTTCGTATTGAGCAGCTTCAAAAGGCCCTTCAAGATAAGATCAAAAATGATCCTAAGCTTGCAAAAAAAGCAGCGATGATTGTTGAGGAAATGATTAAACAAAAGAAAAAATAAATTCTTTTGTTTCATACTTTTAGTAATGCAAGGTTAGTGCTTTCCCGTTAATATGGGGACATAACCCCCTTTTAGGATTGCATTATGGCCGTTTCCTTTTACAATTTTCACGATCTCCACCACTCTGATTTTAAGAGTGAAGTTAAGTCTCGTATTAATTCAATCATTGATAATAACGCCTTTGTTGAAGGTGAATACAATCAGGCCTTTGAAAAAGAATTCGCCAAACTTCAAAAGGCAAAGCATTGTCTTCTTGTGGCCAATGGTACAGATGCCCTAGAAATTGCTCTTCTTGCCCATGGCATTGGAGCGGGGGATAAAGTCGGTGTTCCAGGAATTACATTTTACGCCACAGCTGAAGCTGTCCTCAACGTCGGCGCGACACCTGTTTGGATTGACGTCGATGAACAAGCGGGACTTTTTTGTCCTGAATCCATGAAAAGAGTGCATGAAAAACATCATCTTAAAGCCGTGATGCCTGTGCATATTTACGGTCTGCCCTGCCCAATGGATGACATCAATTCTTACTGTCAGGAAAATAAAATTCACGTGATCGAAGATGCCGCTCAGGCTCAAGGAACTTTCTATAAAGCAGACTCTCCCATCGGGGACTCTCCTAACCTTGTTACGTTCTCCTTTTATCCCACCAAGAATCTAAGCGCTTTTGGTGACGCTGGTTGTATTCTCACTAACGATGATGAGCTCGCCAAAAAAATTATCGTGATTAGGAATCACGGTCGAGGAGATGAACAGGCGATGGGAAGAAACTCTCGCTGTGATCATATTCAGGCAGCAGTTCTTCACGCCAAACTTCCCGAAGTAACAAAATTTAATAATATGAGAAAAAAGGTCGCTGACACTTATCATAAGGCTCTAGCCGATCTTCCTGTGAAACTCCTGGATGAAAAGTTCATATGTCTCTCAAGCTGGCACCTCTATCCTATTCAGCTAGAAAGTATTAAGCAGCGAGAAGGCCTCATGAATCATCTACGAAGCAAGGATATTGGCTGCACTCCTTTTTATGAAAGGACTCTCTCGCAAGAGCCGGCCCTTGATGGTTTTGATGGAGAGGATGTAAAGGCCAAAGCCTTTGCCGGTCGTACTTTGTGTCTTCCCATGAATCCATTTCTTAGTGGCGAAGATGTTAATGAGGTGGCTTCTGAAATTAAGGATTATCTTTCCTGAATATTCTGTTTAGAGAAATTTTGAGTTCCGTGTTTCCAACATTTTTTAAACTTCGGTTTTAAAGGTGATGTGGCCAACTCTTTCGTACATGAAGTCGGTAATTCTCTATCTGTGTATTTTTGAGAATGAAATAAGCGATAAAGACCTGGAGAATGTTTTTCCAAATCAGGACTTTGTAAAAAGTTCTCCTCACGACGAAAGCCAACTCCTTCATTAAAAAAAACACATGGACCACTTGATACTTCAGGAAGAAATTCAAAAGCAAAGAGATCAGCAAAATCCTCTTCATTCTTTTGGCCACGGGCGAGACTATCCCCCGTTATTACTTTAAAAAGATAATTTAAATCCCCTCCACTTTGTTGAGAGGCTAAACATTCTCGTGAGCGACGATAATCCTTTTGAGAAGCGAAAGAACCCTCACGATCAATGATTCCCGAGACCACATGACCTAATTCATGAGCGTAAATCCAAAGTCCATTTTGATCAAAGTCCTTCAATGTTAAAGAACCCATGGTAATTGTCTCCTCAAAACTGTCATGACTGTGGCCAGTTGTAAGGGCACTCGCATTTGCTGTTAAATTCAAAGGAAGGGTACAAAGGCTTTCTGTCATTTGAACAGGGTTTAATGAACTGATACTGGGAGTAGAAGCCAAGAAGTCATTCTTTAATGCTTTTTGAAAAATAGCCTTTTCTTGAAAGGAAGATTTCATTAGGTTGAGGAACTCTTCTCTAGAAGGCGGTAAAGAAGGCTCCTTTCCAAGAGCATAAGTTTTCACCTTTTTATGAGTTTTAGGTGAAACCTTTTTCTTGGTTCTTTGAATCATCACATTTCTTGCATTTTGAATCAGGCCCTTAATACGTTTTTTTTCTTCACCTGAAACAAGTGAGGCGGCTTGCTGGGCAATTCTATGTTCACATCCCCAGATAAAAGCCGATTTCTCAGAGTCCTCTGAAAAGTTTTCATAAATTTGATAGCCTTTATAAGTGTCTCTTATTTTTTCACTATTGGTTTCCATCAAAGCTTGAGAAAAAGGATCTGCGACTAAGGTTTCAGCAAAGAAAAGACCTTGCTTCAAGGTGAAAATCTCCATGTAAAGTGAATCAGATAATTGATCCGAGAGCTGGTTAGCCGCTTGAATTCGATGCAAACTCTGAAAAAGTCCCCACTTTTGAGGAAACTCAGGTGGGAGATTTCTTATTCTCTGTTCAAGATTTCCAAGCGTTTGTCTTCGGGCATCAGAACTCGTGACGGCTTGATCAAAAGTATTATGCTCATCAGAAGCACGAAAGGCTTCGGAGGCACTTTTTTGCAGATTGTAAATCTCTCTTAAAAGATTTTGATCCCAATTGGTAAAATTGCCATTCATTATCTTTTGGAATTCTTCAAAACTAGTCGGCAACTCACCGTGACCAACAGTGGACGAATAGGCGTGCACTACATCACTCATCTGAGAAATAAGCCATGAGTATCCTTTTGCTTTCTTCTTGAAGTCTTGATCATTTTTGAGCTTTTCTAAGGCGTCATCTCCAATCTGTTTTAGTCCGTCAAAAAGCTTACTGAGATGCTGCCTAAACTCCCTTCTCACGTCTGGCTTTAGAGTTTCACTTTCAAGAGCTGTCTGATTAAGGGCTATACCTAAATTAGAAGTTTTTTCCTGACAAAGCTCTTGAACGCATTGTTGAAAAGGCAGGGGCTCAAACACTTCTGCTTCCCATTCATTTTCTTCACAATTGACCTCTTCCTGCTCACAATCTTCATTTTCAAGATTATCGAGAACACATTGAATACGATCAACAAAGAGGGCATGATCAGGGGGAAGCTCAGTCTCCCCTTTGGAGTAAGAAATAAATAGAGAAATCACCACTTGGGCAAGAATCAGGTACATTCTTTCTTCCCACGCTTCATAAGAAAGAAGAGTTTCATTTGGAGTTGAGAAAAAGCTGACTTTTTAAAGTGTGCTTCACCCAAATTTAACACTTTGTCCCGATGAGAAATCTCTGCATAACCTTCCTTAGAAGATGCAGGAAAACGAGATAGCCCAATAAAAGCTTTTTTAATTTCATCTTCTATCGCAACGACATAATCTTTGTGACAGGCTTTAAGGTAAAAGCCAACCTCTTCTCCACTTAAGCGAAAGCGCAAATACTTGCCTTTTTGCTTAAGCTGATAAAAAACATGAGGGGAGCTCACCTTAAGTTCTAAAGGCTTTTTTGTTGCGGCCCGCGTAGGAACCAGTACCATCAATAGACTCATCACAAAATACTTCCACATACAGTAATATTTTCGGCTATTTAGAGAACTAATCTTAACTCTTTTTTTTGGCCAAAAGCCTAGTCTTTTTGATACGTTAGGCGGTCAAATCCACTGAGCTAAGTTATGACCAAAGAGAAAGACCGTCTTTACCAAAAAGATTTCGAGTACAAGCATCGCAATCCTTATCATGAAAAGTTGACCGAATTTGATGAATTCGTGATGCGAGATAGCGCTGCGGAAGAACATGTTGGCCACTGGAATCGTGAAGTTTTCAAAAGAGATGCTCCCCTTTGTGTTGAAATTGGAACGGGCTATGGTCATTTTATGCTCGATTATTGTGAGAAAAATCCCGACGTTAATTTCATCGGAATGGATTTTCGCTTTAAGCGCTCTTACAACCTGGCCCGAAAACTAGCGAAACATCCATTTAAAAATTTTCGCTACCTTCGCGCTCGTGGTGAGAGAATTCAATTTATGTTTGAAGAAGGAGAAGTGGATAAACTTTTTTATTTCTTCCCCGACCCATGGCCAAAGAAAAGGCACCATAAAAAAAGACTTTTTCAACAACCTTTCCTTGAAGCAGCATACAAAGTTTTAAAACCAGGTGGGACCCTTTTCGTCAAAACGGATCATACACAATATGCCGAGTGGATGGTTGAGCATATGGATAAGCCTGAGGCCCTTGAATTATTTGATATTCGCCTAAAAACCCTCAACCTCTATAGCGAGGCTCCCGAACATTACCTAGCCAGTTTTCAAACCAAATTTGAAAAAATCTTTTTACAAAAAGAAGACAAAATAAAGGCCTTTGAATTGGTCTCTAAGAAAAAAAAGTAACCTATGTCTGGAACGATAGATGAGCTCATTGCCCGCATTAAGGACCTCCCTGTCTCGGAGGTTCTCGGTCGTTATGTTCACCTCACCAAAAAAGGCACACAGACATTAGCGGTTTGCCCCTTCCATGATGACTCCAATCCCTCTCTCAATATTAATGATAGTAGAGGAATGTGGTTTTGCTTTGTCGATAATCTTGGCGGTGATGCCATTAAGTTTGTAACTCTTTATCGCAACCTCGAGTTCATGGAGGCCCTCAAAGATATTTGCGACAAGCTTGGCTGGAATTTTGATGATTATCATCAACCCAAAAAAGCTTCTCCTAAAGTAGAAATGGGAAAAAAGCTTCTTGGAAATAGCACCAAGCTCTACCGAAAAGTGGCAGAAACCGGCAACCATAAAGCCTTTTCTGAATTTCTCCAAAAACGTGGTTTAAGTGAAGAGATCGCCAAAACTTATCAGCTTGGCTATGCCCCTGCTGGACGGGCCCTTTGTGACTACCTAGGATCTATCAAAGATGAAAAAGACCGCGCCTTTGCCATAAAAACGGCTGAGGAATTAGGTCTCATTAAGAAAAGTACTTATGGAGAACAGTCCCACTATGATACCTTCAGGGATCGCATCATGTTTCCCATTTGGGATCAATTTGGCCAAGTGATTGGCTTTACCTCTAGGGCAGTAACAGACGAACAAAAACCTAAGTATCTTAATTCACTAGATTCTTTTCTCTTTAATAAAAAGAACCTCCTCTATGGCCTGCACCTTGCAAAAAATACCATTAGAGAGCGTGATGAAGCGATTCTCGTGGAAGGTAATATGGATCAAGTGGCCCTTTTTAAAAACGGATTTGAGAATACAATCGCTATTATGGGTGTGGCCTTGGGAGACAATTCTCTTCGCAAACTCCTTGCCCTTACCAAAAATGTGATTCTCTCCCTCGATAATGATCAAGCCGGCTGGAAAGCAGGGACGCGAATCAATGCTCAATTCATGGCGGAAGGCATTACTCCACGCTTTATTGATCTTCATGAATACAAAGATCCAGATGAGTTTCTCGAAGCACGCGGAGCAACAGAGTATTCAAAGCTCATAGAAGAAGCGAAACCTTTTGTGGATATTCAAATCGAAAGAGAGTTTCCAGAGAAAATTCCAGAGCTCGCGGAGAGAAAATTAGACCTCCTCCACCAAGTTTTTGAGATCTTAAGTCCTTTAAAAGACTCACTTTCTGCCACAGAAAGGGTTATTACTTATGCAAAGCGACTAGGGCTTCAGTCCGACCCCCAAAGCATTGTGAAAAATTACCAAGACTACCTCAATGAACAGCAGAAATCGGGTTCAAATTTTCGACCTTCTCCTCCACTACCCGAACAAGAACTAGCGAGTCCCTACGATGAGGAAGATCTTAATGAATCAAAAGTGAGACTCGATCGTCAGCTTACAAGTGTTGAGGTGCGTCTCCTGCAAAACCTAGTCCAACATCCAGAGCTTTTAATCAAGGATGAAATGGCCGAACTGCTTGATTTTGTGGGAAATGATGAGGTAAAAAGTTATATTTTAAAGCTTCGTGAACTAATGTACGAGATCGATGAATCCGAATATACATCGGTTGTTCAAAGTTTAATGAGTGATGACCACTACTCGGCAGAATTAACGGCCGTTGTGGGTGGAGCGCTTTATCGTTATCAGGATAATACCTTCGATGACAAAGTTGCTCTGCGGATGATTGAAGATATTAAAAAGAGTTTGCAAGTTGAGCAACTAAAAATTGAAAAACAATTTTTAAAAGACCAACAAGGTAGGGCCCAAACACAAGATGAGCAACATAATATCCTTAAACGACTTTTAGAAGTGGATAAAAAGCTCAACGAGTTGCGCTCGGCAAACAGATATAGCAAAAAAGCATAAACGTACAAGCATTGCATAAAGAACTTTAAGACTTAAAAATAAGTTTAAATCACTAAGGAGAATAGATGTCAGTTGTTGGCGCCTTTATCAACTCTAAAGACTTCTCAAAACTTCTGATCAAAGGGAAAGATCAAAACTACCTCACACCAGAGGAAATCAATGATGCTATCCCGGCCAGTATTGTAGATCCCAATCAAATTGACGAGATCATGAATACAATTTCAGAAGCGAGAATTGACATTCAAAATCAGGAAACCGACGAGGATGATGATGGCATCCGTTTAGATGGTACTGAAATTATCGAAGAAACTCTCTCAAAAGAGGAAAAGGCTGAACTCAAATCAGCTTCCACCGACCCTGTTAAGCTTTATCTTAAGCGTATGGGTTCTGTTGCCCTCCTTACTCGTGAAGGAGAAGTTGAAATCGCAAAAGAAATCGAAGAAGGTGAGAGAGAAATTATTCTTTCCTGCCTTAAGTCTTCTCATGCTCTCAACGAGATTGCCGACCTAAAGAACAAAATTGAAGCCCAAGAAAATCAAAGTGAATTTGTAAAAGAATTGGTTCGTGGCCTTGATGATGATTCTTCAACTAGAGAGATCAATAAATTTCAAAAAACAATTTATGAAACATGTGACCTCATCGCCTCAATGCTTAAGGAAGTTGAAAACGAAGACGGTACGCTCAAGAAGTTTGATAAAGATCAATCTAAACGAATGGAAAAAATTGGTGAGACTCTCGCAGACCTGACGTTTAACAGAAAGATCATCAACAGCTTTGTTGAGCCCGTTAAGAAATACTACCTTCAGTTTAGAGAGCTATACGACCAACAAGATCGTATCTTCAAGTTTCTTGAAGTTGCTGATGATGCTGAATACAAAGTCCTCTATGACCAAGTGATGGAAGACGATGATTTCAAAAGAAAGCTCGCCAAAGACCTCTTTACGACTGATGCTAAAATTGAACAACTCATTCGTAACCAAGAGGACGTGCTTAGAAAGCTTCGTCGTCTTTCACTTGACGCAGGAATGGAATTTGATGACATTCACCGCGTGTACAAAATCATTCTCGATGGGGAGTCAAAAGCTGATGATGCGAAAGCTCGTCTTGTTGAGGCTAACCTCAGACTTGTGGTTTCTATCGCGAAAAAGTACACCAACCGTGGTCTTCAATTCCTCGACCTTATTCAGGAAGGAAATATTGGCCTCATGAAAGCCGTTGATAAGTTTGAGTATCGTCGTGGATATAAATTTTCAACTTACGCCACGTGGTGGATTCGTCAGGCGATCACAAGAGCGATTGCTGACCAAGCAAGAACAATCCGTATCCCTGTTCACATGATCGAGACAATTAACAAGATGGTTCGTACTCAAAGACAACTTGTTCAAGAGCTAGGACGTGAACCCACTCCTGAAGAGATCGCTGAGCGAATGGAACTTCCTGTCGAGAAAGTGAAGAAAGTTCAAAAGATATCAAAAGAGCCTATCTCTCTTGAAACACCAATTGGTGAGGAAGAGGACTCATCTCTAGGAGATTTTATCGAAGATAAGAAAATCATCTCTCCTGCAGATGCTGTAATGAGTGTGACTCTTTCTGAACAAACTCGCTCAGTTCTTTCTACACTTACTCCAAGAGAGGAAAAAGTTCTCAGAATGCGTTTTGGAATTGGTGAGAAGTCTGACCATACTCTTGAAGAAGTTGGTCAGGATTTCTTTGTGACACGTGAGCGTATCCGTCAAATCGAGGCTAAGGCCCTTAGAAAACTTCGTCACCCTAGTCGTGCCAAGCTTCTCAAGGCTTATCTTGAAGGAACGATTCCAGGACAAGACAGAGAGCAATGATAAAGATCTAATGCAGATTAA
>JASBRV010000101.1 GCA_030149295.1 Bacteriovoracales bacterium
GTGGTGGCGAGAGATGGATTCGAACCATCGAAGGGAAAACCCGGCAGATTTACAGTCTGCTGCCTTTGGCCACTCGGCAACCTCGCCTCAAAAGTGGAGCTGGTGATAGGACTTGAACCTACGACCACCGGTTTACAAAACCGATGCTCTACCAACTGAGCTACACCAGCACGCATCTTTGAGAAGTATGGTTTTAATGGAATTACCAATTAAAATCAAGAATTTTTAGTCTACAACCAAAAATTTTTCCATCGCGAGTGCTGCAGCCACTGAGACGTTAAGACTTTTTATCTCACCTTTCGCCTTTAAAGCAACAAAATTTGTGAGTACTCTTCTTGTTGCATTAGATAAACCTGTCTCTTCGGTTCCCAAGACTAAACATAATGATTTTGACTCTACTTCTAACTGATTGATTGTCGCTTCCTCTGCTAAACCAACACATTGAACACCAAGTTCATTAAGTTTTGTTAATATTTTTCCAAGGTTCGGAGTTTGGATCATTGGTAGGTGCTCATAAGCACCTGAGGAAATACGGTAAAAGCCGGGCGAAAGAGGGTCTTTGCTTTTTCTCCCATAGATAAGAGCATCTATTCCATAAAAACAAGCCGTTCTACTGATAGCCCCAAGGTTATGAACATCAGTCACCTGATCAAGAGCCAGTAAGCGCACGCTCTCTCCATTTGAGATTTTTTCGTAAAGGTTACTTATAGACATCCCCTGGAGGGAATCGGTAACAAGAAAAATATTAGAGGGAATTCGTTGCTCCTTAAAAGAAAAATCACGTAAATACCGTTTACCCTCTTCTTTTAATTGGTGAAGGCCTAGCATCCTTACTTCAACTTTTTCTGGTAGCCTTTGACCCTTGAAGTGCATTTTTAAAAGGTCTTTCTTAGAATCCTCAGTACAAAACAATTCTAGATTCGTTCTCTTAGGGTTATTAATTGCCTCTGCTATTGAGTGATTTCCAAAAATAAGATCTTTCATCATAGGGCCTTAAGTTTCTTTTGAACTTCATTAACCAGATCTTCTTTTTTCACAAAAGATTTCTCACCCGTGCGACGATTAACGATTTCAAGAGTTCCCTTCTCATTGAAGTCTCTTTCTCCAAGGACAACACGCAAAGGTAAACCCAAAAGATCCGAATCTTTGAATTTAAAGCCTGGTCCCGCTTTTCGATCATCAAAAAGAACTTCTAAGCCAGAGGCTTTCAAATCTTCATATATATCATTCGCCGTATTTTTGATTTCTTCACTCTTTCCAATAAGGGCGAAGTAAACATCAAAAGGGGCAATCGCCTTAGGCCAAATAATACCGTTTTCATCGTGATTTTGCTCAATTGCAGCGGCCATCACTCTTGTCACACCTATCCCATAACAACCCATGAGTGGGCTCTTGGTTTTTCCGTTTTGATCTAGAATGGCGACGTTCATGGCCTTAGTGTACTTGTCGCCAAGTTGAAAAATATGACCAACTTCAATTCCTCTTTTCTCATCAACTGTATATTTTCCGTCTTCTGTAACATCACCCTTTTTAGCCAATCTAAGATCTAAGACTTCAAAGTTTTGGACATCCCTTTTAGGGCAAAAGTTTTCAAAGTGAACATCCACTTTCATTGCCCCTGTAACATAGAAGGCCTCGATATCTACTGCACCATCAAAAATGACCCTGATTTTAGAAGGTAAATTGACGGCACCAATAAAGCCTTTAGGGAGGCTAAGTTCTTTAAGCTTATGTTCAAGAGTTGGGGTGACAGAGTCTGCACCAAGGGCATTTTTAAGTTTTAACTCATTGAGCTCATCGTCTCCTAATAGTTGAAGAAGCACGGTCTCTTCCTCACCTTCTTTTGAGATGGTGTAAACAAGAGACTTAATCGATTGGTATTCAGGCTTTTTCATAAACTGGCACACATCAGTAATGGTTGCCATGTTAGGGGTTGCCACTTCTTTTAAAGCTCCACCTGTTTTATCAAATTCAAGGGATGCTCTTTTCGTTTTCGCTTTCTCTACGTTAGCAGCGTAATTTCCTTCTTCACTGTAGATGATGAGGTCTTCTCCCGTATCAGCGATTACCTGAAACTCGTGAGTTTGAGAATCCTCAGAGCCCATATCTCCTGCGTCTGCCTCTACGGCTGAAAACTTAAAACCGATTCGCGTAAAGATAGCTTCGTAAGCCCCCTTAAAAGCTGCATATCCCTTATCCATACACTCCTTATCCATATGAAAAGTATAGGCATCTTTCATAGTAAATTCGCGAGCTCGCATTAAACCAAATCGAGGTCTTATCTCATCACGAAATTTAGTATTAATTTGATACATACTTACAGGAAGGTTTTTGTAGGACTTAACAGACTTTCGGAAAATATCCGTTACGGCCTCTTCATTGGTGGGGCTAATGCATAATTCTTTTTCCGCTTTATCAGGGAATTTAAGCATTAAGTCTCCCATCTTATCCCAGCGCCCTGATTCCTTCCAAAGTTCAGCAGGGGTCACAACATTCATAAGAATCTCTTGGGAGTCGATTTTCTCATGCTCCTCTCTAATAATTTTTTCAATTTTTCGAATCACTTTTATAGCAAATGGCATATAGGAATAGAGACCCGAACCAAGCTTATGAATAAGACCTGCTCTTATCATGAGCTGGTGACTGGGGATCTCTGCTTCTGCCGGAACTTCTTTATAGGTTTGCCAAACGGATTTTGATAATTTCATAGTTACCTTCAAAGGGAGCCAATCAAGTAAGCCTTACGCCTTGATCGTTTTGTTTTATTCTATGACCCTTGGGGGATCATTTGAACCTTAATAACTGATTTTCCACAGGGTGGAAAATCAAATTAGGCTCTAATGAAAAGAACTAGCTAGAGAACGAGGGAGTTCAAAGGCTTCAATGGCTTCTTTTTGGAGAGAGCTCGCTGAAACAATTTGATAAGCACTAGGTGTCTCTAAAAGCTTGCGACAAAGAAGATTGTGAAGGTTATGACCAGATTTAAATGTTGTGATCTTACCAGCAATCTCATAGCCAAGAAGACTTATGTCGCCAATTGTATCTAAGATTTTATGACGGATGAATTCATCCCCAAATCTTAGTCCATCAGCATTGATGACCTTGAAGTCATCGAGAACAATTGCGTTATCAAGGGAGCCACCTTTAACGAGACCTTTACGCTTTAGCATATCCACATCTCTTAACATACCGAAAGTACGAGCCCTTGAAATTTCATTGATAAAAGACTCACAAGAAAACTCAAAGGATTTCTTTTGAGTTTTGATAATGGGGTGAGTGAAAACAATCGTAGAATCAATTACTAGCTTGGAAGAGGGCTCGATCATGGCCCACTTATCCCCAACCTCTACTTTTACTGGCTCTAAAACAACGAGAAATTCTTTTGATTTATTAAGAGTTGTGATTCCTATTTCCTTTAAAAGGAAAACGAAGGATGCGCCCGAACCATCCATAATAGGAACTTCAGGTCCATCAATCTCACAGTAAACGTTGTTAATTCCTAGGCCATAAAAAACGGAAAGAAGATGCTCAACTGTGTGAACTGCATTTAAGCCTTCTCCAATAGTTGTATTATTTTCTGTCGCACCAACAGTTGTTGCCGTAGCTTTTAGAACTTCCGCGTCAGGAAGATCTGTTCTTTTGAATTGAATGCCAAAATCAGCTTCGGCCGGGTGAAGTGTTAGAGTCACTTTTTTACCAGAGTGAATCCCTATCCCGGTGACCTCTACTTTCTTAGCGATGGTCCTTTGGTACAACATGTCAGCAACCTTAATTATTTCAATCAGTTAATAATTGTACATTTCTAATACGAATTTTGGCAACACACAATTAAAGTATAAACTATGGAAAAACTCCAAAATCCCACTGGGCAAAATAGTCGCCTAATTCGTTTCAAAAGTGGGTATTCTTAACAGATTTTAAGATGTTTGGCCTACTGTTAACCTTAAAGTTGTAAATTGTTCCAATTTCAAGGGTTTCTGGCCCGTCAATAGTTGTTTAATAAATTGAGCCTTTTGAAAATTGCCATTAATGTGTGTGTTTTGCACAATATTTTAGTGAAATCTCAGTTACTTAGGAGCATACATGTCCGCTAAAAAGACCATTTGGTTTCGGGACGATTACGACCTTAATCAGGTCAATCAAAGAGGAAAGAACACTCTGGTTGAACATCTGGAAATTGATTGCACTGAACTGGGTGATGATTACCTTTTAGGAACGATGCCTGTTGATGAGAGAACAGTTCAACCAGCTCAAATTCTTCACGGGGGTGCTAGTTGTGTTCTTGCTGAAAGCCTTGGGTCAATCGCGGCTAATATGGTTATCGACACCGATAAATTCATTGCTGTCGGTCAGTCACTAACTGCCAATCATATCAGGCCTGGCCTTAAAGGAACTAAAGTAACAGGGAAAGCCCAACCCATTCACTTAGGAAGAAAGTCTCAGGTGTGGAATATTGATATCGTCAACGAAGATCAAAAGCTAGTGTGTCAAAGCACCTTAACGATGGCGATTGTTGAAAAGCCTAAAAAATAATTTTAGTTTTTTAGGATGTGCTCACGGCCTTTATCACTAAGTTCTCGTCCTCTTGGTGAACGGGTGATAAAGCCCTCTTTTAAAAGATAGGGTTCGAAAACATCTTCAATGGTTGAGCGCTCTTCACCAAGTGTTGCGCAAAGGGCCTCAATGCCAACTGGGCCGCCGCCATAATACTCATCCATAACTTGAAGAATTTTTCTATCCATTCGATCCAACCCAAGATGATCGATCTCCATGAGATCAAGGGACTTTTTAACCTGGTCAACACAAATCAGATCTGCTCCTTCAACCAAGGCAAAGTCCCTAACTCTTCTTAAAACTCTGTTAGCAATTCTTGGAGTCCCTCGAGAACATTGAGCGATGAGCGCTTCAGCGCCAGAGTCAATTTTGATATCTAATTTTCTCGCATTATTTTGAACGATCTTTGCGAGTTCTGAGGATTGATAATAATCAAAGTGAAGATTTCCCATAAAACGGGTTCTAAGTGGATTGGAAAGGAGACCTGCCTTTGTAGTGGCACCAACCAAAGTGAAAGGGGCAACTTCAATTTGCATTGTTCTCGCACTCGGCCCTTCTCCGATTAAAATATCCAATCGAAAGTCCTCCATTGCTGAGTACAAAATTTCCTCTACAGAAATATGCATGCGATGAATTTCATCGATAAAGAGTACATCCCTAGGCTGTAAATTGGTGAGAATTGCAGCAAGGTCTCCCTTCTTTTCAATGGCTGGACCTGATATTAAATGAAGCTCACTCCCTAGGCTTTGAGCAATCAACATTGCAAGAGATGTTTTCCCCAGACCTGGAGGACCGGATAAAAGACAGTGGTCCATGGCCTGATTTCTAATATTTGCTGATTCAACCATGACCTTTATATTTTGAACGACTTTCTCTTGACCAATATATTCTTCAAAGCCCTGTGGTCGCAGACGACTTTCATATTTGTTTTCACTGTTGGAGGAACTTGAGCTCAAAAATCTATTTACTTCCATGGATTAAACCTCTTTTAAAACCAAATGAACCAATTGCTCTGATCTTTGAATATCATTTTCGGAGAGAATTTTTTGGGCCTTGGGTAAAATTGAATCTTCTTTAAAACCAAGTTCTTTGCAAGCCATAAGGGCTTCTTCGAGAATAGGACTTGTGTTGGCATTACTAAACATAGGCATATTTGAAGACAAACTCTCCGTAAGGTCACCGCTCACAATGAAAGGAGATTCACAATCGCCTTTATACATGAGAACACTTTGAATTTTGCTTCCCAAATCTAAACATATTTGAGCCGCAGCTTTAGCCCCAACTCCAGGGGCTTTACTCAGAGTCTTTTTATTTTCAAGTTGCACTGCTTGAATCACAGTATCAGAACCTAAGGCAGAAATAAGGCTGTAAGCTGATTTAGGTCCAACCCCTTTGACCGATGTTAAAAGTTCAAAGAGTTTTTTGTCTCTTAACGTCGTAAATCCAAAGAGTTCTTGACCGGCGTCTCTGAAAACATGAGCAATAAAAAGCTCGGCTTTTGTGCCTTCAACAAGAAGTTTATTCAGATAAACCTGATAACCAACACCGTCTCTTGTTTTCAGAACAACTTCTTTACCATCACTAAAAAGAACTTCGCCGTTAATATATCCAATCATTATTTCTCCAAATGTTTAAAAGCTTCTTTAAGGCTGCGCCCGCCACGCTTTCCTTTGGCATGACCTTTTTGAGTAAGAGGAGCTCCTCTCATAAGTCCATGACATAGAGCAATCGCAAGAGCGTCTGATTGGTCATGAGTTTTGAATTCCAACTGAGCTCCCAATAGCATCTTGAGACTCTTATCCACACCCTCTTTATTTGTGTGGCCATGCCCAGTCACTGTGTTCTTTACCAAGTTCGGTGAGTATTCGAAAACTTTGCCCTGATGAGTCGCCATAAAAGCTGCAATCATTGCTCCTCGTGCCTGAGCAAGCTTGGCAAGACTTGGTACAGACTTCACATAAATGAGAGATTCAATCGCTATTTCATCTGGCTGATACATCTTTATCAATTCGATGCAGGATTGATGAATGTGACCAAGTCTATCCATAAAAGTAGGAACTTTATCGTAAATCAGGCAGCCTGAATCTATATACTTGAAAGTACGTCCTGTTTTTTCAACAAGGCCATAACCTGCCTTTCTTGATCCCGGATCTATTCCTAAAAAGAGCATGTCTTATTTTAGCCTTAAAGAAAAACCTTAGTCGAATAATTTAAGACTCGCCGCCGCCTTTTGCCTTCACGAAATGACCGCCATAAAATAGCAGTGCGCCGCCAGTAAGTTGAATAAGCTCAAGTTGGCCATAATCACCCTTATTAAGGCCTGAAAAGAGGCATAACCCTACACTGGCGAAACCAATAAGCTGTAAACCAAAGCCAATGTAAAAAAGCATATATTCCCCTTTCTCAGTGAAAACCCTTATAGTCTAAAGGTCTTTAATCATCTATCATACGGACAATTCTATTAAGCAAAGGACCCAAAGAATGGCAACACTTCTTAGAGCTGCGCCAATCTCCCAACGTATTGTTGAAGACTTGACTCAAAAATGCGCTGAGCTCAAAAAGTCTGGCACAACTCCCCATCTTCAAGTCATGCTTGTGGGTGAACATTCTCCTAGCTTAATTTATACAAGTAATAAGAAAAAATTTATGGAAAAGATAGGTGCAACTTGTGATATTCATAAGTTACCTGCCGATGTCTCTGAAGAGGAGTTTATAAGAGACCTTAAGCGCTTTGCGAATGACAAAAATGTTAATGGTCTCTTTGTTCAACTTCCTTTGCCTAAACACCTATCCCATCTCGACGTAGGTCAGATGGTTCCTTATGAAAAAGATGTTGATGGATTTCATGCCCAAAATCTTTACGCCATCATGGCAGGGGATACAGGTCAAAAAGCTCTCGTTCCTTGCACCCCAAAAGGCATCATCACGATGCTTAAAGAAGCCAATATTGAGCTTGAAGGAAAGAAAGCCGTTGTAATCGGTAGAAGTATGATCGTGGGAAAACCCATGATGCTTCTTCTCACTAATTTCAATGCGACCGTAACATTATGTCATTCAAGGACCAAGGACCTCCAAAGAGTTTGCCAAGACGCCGACATTATAATCGCCGCTATTGGAAGGGCGAAGTTCTTAGATAATAGTTTTTTGAGCCCCCAAAAAAATCAAATTCTTATCGATGTTGGCATCAATCATGATGAAAACGGTAATGTTTGTGGTGATATTGACCAAGACTCTGTGATGGACTTTTGCGAAATCCTTACTCCAGTCCCTGGCGGAGTGGGAAAAATGACCATTCTTAGCCTCGGTGAAAACCTAATAAAGGCCACTGAAAACCAAATAGGAAAATTAAAATGAGTGAATTAAAAAAAACATCGCTTTATGAAGAACATCAAAACCTGAAAGCCAAAATGGCTCCCTTCGCTGGTTTTGAAATGCCATTGCAATATACCTCCGTTAAAGAAGAAAGTGCTGCAGTTAGAAAGAGCGCAGGTGTCTTTGACGTAAGTCATATGGGTGAATTTTTCGTTAGAGGCAAGGAGGCCATCGCTTTTGTCGACTACCTTGTCACAAATGACTTTGCTGGGGCGGACATAGGAAAAGCCGTCTACAGTCCACTTTGTCGCGACAATGGCACCGTCATTGATGACCTGATCGCTTACAAACTAAACGAAGAAGAAGTTCTCATCTGTGTTAACGCTGCGAATATCGAGAAAGACTGGAGTTGGATCTCTGCAAAAAAAGATTCATTTGATTGCGACTTAAAAAATGAATCAGATGATTACAGCCTTCTTGCCTTGCAAGGTCCAAATAGTGAAAAAATTCTAAAAAATCTTGGAATTTTTCCAAGTAATGATTTTAGCTATTACAGCGCGAAAAGGATTGAAAGCTCTAGAGGTAACTTTATTCTAGCCAGAACAGGTTACACGGGTGAAGACGGTTTTGAGGTTTTTGGTGGCCATGCTGCCATAAAAGAATTGTGGCCAGAGCTTCTCAAAAATGAAGTTATTCCCTGTGGATTAGCCGCCAGGGACGTCCTAAGGCTTGAAGTCGCCTACCCTCTTTATGGCCATGAGCTCAATGACGAAATAACTCCTCTCGACTCCGGACTCAAATGGACTGTCAAACTCGACAAAGCAAAATTTATTGGAAAAGAGACACTTGAGAACTACCAACCAAAGTATCGCCTAGCGAAACTTTCCCTTGATAAAGGAATCCCTCGCGAAGGTTATGAGGTTTTAAATGCCAATGGAGAAACTATTGGAAAAATTACCTCAGGAACAATGTCAGTGGAACTTTCTAAAGGTATTGGTATTGCCTTAATTGAGAAAGAGAAGTTTCCGAAAGACAAAGTTTTTAATATAAAGGTTAGGGCAAATATTATACCTGCCAATTTTCACGCAAAAGCATTCGTCACAGGAGGGCACAAGTAATGGCTTCACAAATTCCAGAGAACCTAAAATATACAAAAGAGCACGAATGGACCCTTCTTGAAGGCGATGTCGCAACCATTGGTATTACAGACTTCGCTCAATCTCAACTAGGAGACATTGTCTTTGTAGAGCTCCCTGAAGTAGGAACAGAACTTGATGCTGGAGCAACTTTTGGAGTCGTTGAATCCATCAAATCTGTGAGTGACTTATACGCACCTATTTCTGGTGAGGTTATAGAGGTTAATGACGACCTTTCAGACTCTCCCGAAAAGTGCAACGAGGCTCCTTATGAGTCTTGGTTTATCAAAATAAAAATTAGCAACCCTGATGAATTAAGCAGCCTGCTTGAGCCGAAAGCCTACGAAGACATATGTGAAGAATAAAACTCCGAGAGTGGCCTTTTTCTTTTCAAAGTCAATATAGAAAAAAATAAAGTTTATATGGAAAAAGTAGTTTTCATCTAATTTTTAATTGAAAAAAAAGCTTTCACTCATTGACGTTTTAAATTCATTTCTTTTTTTCGTATAGGCTAAAAAAATTCTTTACGAAATAAATAAATGCCCCGATACTCGCTCCTGTTCTACAGTTTATTCATTGAAAGGTTATTTTTAGATATGATTGAGAATCAAGAACTAGTCCAGTTGCTCAATACCGCTATCGTTAAAACGAAAGAAAAAAGAATTGATAGCTCATATGAAGAAAGACTATCAGACACATGTCAAAAGCCAGCAATCAAAGCTTTATCTGTCGCTATTGAAAGTCTTTCTGAATCAGAAAATATCTCTCGCGATCAAGCTGCTATGAATATCGTTGAGACTGTTAGGGAGCTAGATTCTATCTGGAGTGACTATGTCATGATGGAAGGTCTTAGTAAGCTCAAAGATATCCTCAAAAGCCCACTACAACAATAGTTAAGATTTAACGACAAAACCCCACTCTATTGTCGCAAGACCATTTCTGATCATCCCTTTGGGCGGATTAGGAAAAGGCCCTGCCTTATTAAAACTATCGATTGCCGCAGAGTCTAGTTCCTGTACTCCACTTGAACCTTTGACATTTATTTTCACAATATTTCCGTTAGAATCCAAAAGAATGACAAGCGAGGTAATTTTATTACCACTTGCTGGAAATCTTCTACCTGAACGCCAAAGCGCCTTGGCCCTATCTTGTATTGTGCGACCCCAGTGTTGCTCTAACTTCTTTTTAATACGGTTATAAAATCCGTAATACTTATATTCAACGGTATTGAGCTTAGTCATATCGCCCAAAGGAATTTCTTCTACGAAGTCATTATTAGCGGAAAGTCCCGATTTCTTTTTATTGCCACTTTTAAGGCCCAAGGCTTCTGAAGGATTTCTTGCCACTTGTTTCTTAACTTCTTTGAATGCCTGTGCCCCCAAGTTGAGATCAGCGAAGGTAATCTTCTTCTTTCTAGCTCTCGAACGAGGGTTTTTTTTCAACTTTTTTTGTGGCTTAACTCTAGCAATATTCTTTTTTGGTTGAGCCCGCTTTTGCTTTTGAACAGCAGATCTCTCTTTACCATCTTTCACACCTTTTCCAGCTTCTTTAAAAGCACCTGTTGTCCTAGCAGTGGTTTGACGATCAAAAGTTTGATCATTTTGAGAAAGAAACTTTGCCTTAGGATCTTTCTTCTTATTTTTAGACTTCTCAGAGGTCACAATTTGCTTAGCCTCCGATTCGGGAGTGCGAAGCACAACTCTAAGACGCTTTTCCTTTTTAGGTTTTGTTTTTGTGAAAGTGTCAAAGTCAAAGGCTTCAAAGAAATATAAAACACTCACATGAACCACCATCAGCAAAGATAGGGTTAATATGAAGTACTTTTTTGCCTTTTCTCTATTATTATTCAAACTTTCACCACTTGAAAAAGGTCCTTAAGGACTTATCGTCAGACCTTTTCAAGAGTTGATGAAAATTTTAAATTTACTTTAAGGTAGGTAAAATTATTGGTTTGTGTAGTATTCGTCCTCTTCTAGGATCACACCGCCCCCTGATTCTTGATCAGTAAGCTCGGTCTCCTTGCTAGAGCCAGGCTCTGCGCCCTCAGCAAAGGACTCCAAAAATCCATTTGGTGATCCTGCCGGAACAGGTTTACCAGTCTCTTTATCAATTAAGATATTAACGATGCCTGGAGGTGGTCTAAAATCAATTTCCCCGTATTTCTTTAACCCAGCTTCCATAAATTCACGCCAAACTGGCAAAGCGGCTTTAGCTCCAGTCTCACCCCATCCTAATGTTTGATTTTCATCAAAACCTGTCCAAACCCCTGTAACAAGATTTTGAGAAAACCCTAGAAACCAAGCATCTACATAATTATTTGTCGTTCCAGTTTTTCCGCCAATATAATTTGAAATATATCTTGCTCCCCTACCGGTACCATATTGAACCACGCCCTTTAACAGATTTGTCATTAGGTAAGCTAAACGGGGATCATAAACCTGATTTCCCCCCAAAGTCACCAGGAAGGGGTTCTCTGGCTTTTTCTCCTCTTCTGATACCATCTGTTCCCCCTCGACATCTTCAGGTGGAATTGTTGGCTCAGGGGTTTCTTCAGCTAAAGCCTCTTCTTCAATATCTTTTGGTTTAAGGTCATCAAATCTTTCATCGAAGGGAACAGGGTTTCCATGACGGTCAGTAATGCTAACAATAGTCTTTGGCTCTATTTTCTTTCCTCCGTTAGGAAAAATAGCATATGTCCCAACGATATCCATTAGAGTCACTCCAAAAGAACCAAGGGCCAAGGAAAGATTCTCATCAAGCTTGGCATTAAATCCAATCCGATCAACAAAATCTAAAACTCTCTGAACTCCTAAGTCGCTTGCGATTTTAACTGTTGGCACGTTACGGGAGTGCTCTAGGCTATTTCTTAAAGTTGTTGGGCCTTTAAACTTTCCATCATAATTTCTGGGCTTCCAGTTAAGAGTCTCATCTACGCCGCCTAGAGTTTCAGGACTATCTATAATAATGGATGAGGGGTTATATCCATTTTCGAGAGCGGCTGCAAAAAGAATGGGCTTAAAAGCTGAACCAGGTTGTCTCTTTGACTGAAGTGCACGATTAAACTGGCTCTTTTGAAAATCAGCACCACCCACCAAAGAGATAAGCTCTCCAGTATCGGGGTTCATTGAAACCAGTGCCCCCTCTGCCTCTGGCTCTTGATCAAGCTCAAAGACAACATAGTTTTGTCGATAGATAATCCCTTTTTTCTTTTTATCTTTCTTATTAACCCAATCAATAAATGAATTATAGGCATGACGACCGATGCCATCCTCTTTATCCAAAACCTTTACTAAGACGATATCCCCAGGCTTAACAATTTGAGATGGTCTTTGAATGCGCCTAAAGTAGCTTCTTTCTTCAGAGATAATTCTCTCATGAGCCCAAGAGAATTCCTTAGCTGGAATTATTCCTGATAAGCCTCCAACATCAACATAAATCAAGCGCGCATAATCATCAACATATGTCACAACAGCTTTAAAATTGTCTCCTACGTTTATAAAACTTAACAGTTTTTGATCTTTTAAGAATCCCGGTTGAAAGCGTTTTTCTCTCACCTCTTCTCTGAATTCTTTTTTATAGGCATTAATCGCTTCTATCTCTTGCAAATCGAATTCAATTTCAAACTCTTTTTCATTGTCATCGCTTAAGGTAAAGTAGGTCGACTGCTCCTTATAAAACTCTTTAAGAAACTTTTCTCGATGCTCATCTAATGAAGTTAATTCGATATGCCCAATAGGCCCCTTAAAGCCCTGTCGTTTATCAACATCTTTAACAGTTTTTAAAACTGATTTTTCAGCGACCTTTTGAAGCTCATAGTCCAAAGTTGTTTGGACCGTGTAGCCCTCTCTTAAGAAGTTTTCATTGCCTACGAGAGATACAACTCTTTGTCTAACCCAGTCTGTAAAGTGACCAGCTTTAAACTGAGAAGGCTTTCTTATTCTAAACTTAATCTTCTCTTTTAAAGCTTCTTCATATTCTTCCTTAGTTATCTTTCCCGTTTCATGCATTCTCTTTAGAACATAATGTTGACGAATTTTCGCTCTCTGAGGATTTACATAAGGTGAATATTTTCCAGGAGCAACCAAAAGTCCTGCGACTTGTGATGCTTCTGCCACCGTAGCTTCAGCAAGAGTTTTACCAAAATAACCCTCAAAAGCTGACTTAACTCCATAGTAGCCCCCACCCAAATAAACTTGATTAAGGTATAAATACAGAATCTCTTCTTTCGTAAACTTCTCTTCAATTCTTTGGGCCAATAAGAAGTCCTTAATCTTTCTTGAAAGTGAACGCTCTCGACTCAAAAGAAGAGACTTGGCCACTTGCTGAGTAATCGTACTCCCCCCTTGAACTACGCGCCCGGCTTTTAAGTTGGCAATAAACGCTCTAAACAAGCCCATATAATCAACACCACGGTGTTGATAAAAACTATCGTCTTCTGCAGAGAGAAAAGCATCTACAATTCTTTTGGGAATTTCATCAAACTTTGCGACTTCACGGTTCTCTTTTCCTAGATCAGCTAAAACCGTTCCATCTCTAGATAGAATCTTAGAAGGTATCGCTGGATTATAATCATTGAGTGTTGAAATTTTTGGGAGATCAAAGGAAAAATATACCAAGACAGAAATGCCAACGATGCCACCGATAATCCCTAAACTGAATAAACCTAAGGAAAGTCTAATAATTGTTTTTTTCATAATTTTTCACTTTCTCCGAAAAGCTCTGGTAAGCTTCTCACGAATTTTTTGCTCTTGTGAACAATATCTGGGAGCTTTGCAGCATCGTCGAGATAAAATTCACTCAAAGGAAATTCGATGTATTTAACTTTCTCAACAAGAACTTTTGCTTTCTTTTGTATACTTGCAGCTTTTTGGAACGTTCCATTCAAATAACCATCACCCATTTTCCAACGAAGTTTCTCTGATAGAAAATCCAAAGCTATTATCTTATTAACCCCTAATGTCTTCAGCACCCTTTCTGGTAAAAAACTTTTCGCATAGGCGGGGCCAACCTTAATTTTCATTCTATTATAAGGATCTATATTTGCCATTAAAGCCTTTTCCAGAGAACCTCTCTTCAAATATTCGACTTTATTTTCGCTTTCATTCCATATCGGAATCAAAAGGGTGATTTTTCCATCTTCAATATTAAACTTTTCTAAATCCTTTAATAGCATCAAGCGTACCGAATCCAGCCATTCAGCACTATAAACCCGACGATCTCGGTTTTCTTTTAAAAATTTAAAAAACTTCCATTCGATATAATCTGGTTTAAACCCTAAAGAATAATAGGCGAGAACTATGGAAGAAAGGTCATGGCCTACAAGTATATTTAAAGACTTTTTCCTAATGCTCATTGCTTTTAGAAAAGAAATGAGACCTATACTTCTATAAACACCAGCCCCAGAAACAAGGGCTGTAACTTCAGCAGGTTCCGATGAGCTACTCTTTTCTATTTTACCTGATGGTATCGGCCCAAGGCCCTCGATCTTTTCCTGAATCTTTGGCACGGGTTTTTCGTTAACTTTCTCCCAGTCAACCACCATTCCCTCTGAAGATCCACTTAGATTATTCTTAGTTACACTTTGGCAGGAGCAAAGGATGGTGAGCAAAGAAATAAAAAGGACATTAATTCTCTGCAACTTCCTCTTCCTCTAAACTGTCTGAAAGCTTTGAGACTTTTTTTTCAACTTTTTCCAAATGCTTTTTGCATTCTTTATATAGGCTAACGCCTTTTTCAAACATCTCCAGACTTTTTTCCAAGTCTAATTCCTGAGACTCAAGATCGGCTACAATCCCTTCGAGGCTTTCTAATGACTCTTCAAAGGTCTCTTTTGTCTTTGCCATTTCACCATCCCCTTTTATGACGCGGGGTCACATTTCTGACATTATCCTCATCTATTTGGTAAAAATTTTGCCCCATAAGGCCCACAATGTACACAAAATCACCGAGTTACGCGGGGGGATAAATTTGCCCGTGTGAAGGTATTGGCACTGCTTGTTATATTAAAGGAAGAAATGACCACCATGGAGGGTGTGTTTGAAAGAATTATGGGTTCCCCTATCTGGTGCATTGGCTCAACAAAGAAAGGTTGAAACCATTGCCAACAACGTCGCCAATGCTAATACAACGGCCTTTAAAAAAGATAGAACCGTCTTTAAAGAATATTTATCTGCCTATGAAAAGGGAACAGATATTGATTTACCTAATAAAGAATGGGCTCCGGAAGATTTTTATAGAAGCTATGGCGCTGAGAAAGCACACCCAAAAGTTGATGGCAGTTATACAAATTTCTCACAAGGACAAATAAGACCAACTAATAATCCTTTCGACATAGCTCTCGAGGGAAATGGCTTTATTGAGGTTTATGGCCCAAATGGTCTTCGCTACACAAGAAAAGGCAACCTCTACGTCAACCAAGACAAAGAACTCGTCACAGACCAAGGAATGAAAGTCCTTGGTAAATTGGATCTCCCCGAAGTCGGAGATGGACCAGAAGCTATCGATGTCGTGAAGCAAATACCCCCTCCAGAGGCAAGGACTATCAAACTACAAGAAGGGCGAGTCACGATAAATAATCAAGGTGAGATTTTTCAAAAAGGTAGCCTGGTAGCCAAATTGAATATCGTAGAGTTTAAAGAAATTAGCGGATTGAGAAAAGAAGGAAACTCACTCTTTATCAATCAAGATAGCCGAAATATTAAAAAGACCGAAACAAAGACCATTGTGCATCAAGGATCTTTAGAACTTTCAAACGTTAATCCTGTAGAGGAAATGAGTAATCTTATTAAAGCCCACCGGAATCTTGAATCCATTCAAAGAGTTATAAAGACCTATGACAACATTGCCAACAAGGCTTACAACGATATAGCGAGGTTCTAACAATGCGAACGATGATTTTTTTATCATTTCTCTTAACCACTGACTGCTTCGCACTTTCTCGTGCATTAAATACTGCAGCAACGGGTATGGCAGCACAAGAAGCTCACGTATCAACTATCTCCAACAATATCGCTAATGTGAATACAACAGGCTTCAAGAAAGAAAGGGTTGAGTTTGAATCTCTCCACTACCAAACATTAAAGGAACAGGGCTCAAGGACAAGCACTAACAGTGTTCACAACACTGGTGTTCAAATCGGTAGTGGCACAAAGGTCTCCGGTGTCACGAGAGAGTTTAGCCAAGGGAGTCCCCAAATCACAAACAATCCATTCGACTTAATGATTAATGGAGAAGGATTCTTCGCTGTTGTGATGCCCGATCAAACTGTCGCTTATACAAGGGATGGAAGTTTTAACGTAAATAGCCAGGGTGTTGTAGTTAACAAAAATGGCTACCCCCTATTACCAAACCTTCAGTTTCCTCCTGAGACCTTATCTGTGAATATCACAGAAGCTGGAACCGTTGAGGCTTTCATTAAAAACCAGATTGAACCCGTCAATGTTGGACAAATTCCCGTTTTCACTTTCTCAAACCCAACTGGACTAAAGGCCATGGGTGGTAACAACTATCAACCCTCCAGATCAAGTGGTGTTCCCCTACAAAACATTGCGGGTGAAAATAATGCCGGCAGTATCCGCCAGGGAGCGCTAGAAACATCAAATGTGAGCATCATGAATGAAATGACCGAGCTAATTAAAGCTCAAAGAGCTTATGAGATGAACTCTAAAGTCATGAAAGTCGCTGACGAAATTCTCCAAACCGTTAACACAATCAGGTGATAATGAAGTATTTTATTGTTTTGTTCACATTCTACTCACTCTCTGTAAATGCCTGTCTTATTGACGGGCCTCAGCGTATTATCAAAACCTCTAACGCCACGAGCAGTGATTTGAAAAATCTTATCACTTTTAAAAAATGCAAATCTGACCAAGTCGACCATGCACTTTCTTTCATCAACGACCTTTCTGGAAAAATTACTCCGCGAGTATTAAAAACTGAGTTCTCAGAAATAAAACTCAACAAGTCGATAACCATTACAAAACTCGATGAAATTCTGAACCAAAACACCGCACTACCAAAAGACTGGCGCCTTGTTGAAGCAAGACTTGCCCATGGCCAAAAAAGAGCATTTTCCGTTTCTGGAGAAGAAAGCCTCTCATTTGAATGCCTTCATTGTGAGAATACTGGGAAAAAGAACCTTAAAGCAATTATCACAAATTCAATTACAAACAACATCAGAGCCGTTTGGTTTAATGCAACCCTTGCGGTAAAAAGTAAATCTCTTATTGCAACAAGAAACTTGAGTCTTAACAATCAATCTCTCAATCCTTCTGATTTCAAAATTATTACTACTTATAGTGAAAACCCCTCCCAACTTTTTACCAAAAGAGATCAGCTCTTGTTTTATAAGCTCAACAAAGGAAAAAGCAAGGGAGAGGCTATTACCTTTAATGATATTACTCCCATCAATCTTGTTAGTGTTGGTAGACCTGTTACCATCTTACTTAATACCAAAGGTTTGACCTTAGAAGGAAAAGCGACTCCCCATCAATCGGGGAAACTTGGTCAAGTCATTCGTCTAAAAAATAATCGCACCAATAAAACGATCATAGGCAAGGTCGTTGATTTTAATAAAGTTGAGGTCCAGCTATGAAGATCAGAAGAATCTTTTTGTTTGTATTCGCATTAACACTGAATTCTTGTGCTAATTACATTTCTCAAATGCACAAAGAGTTTGATCGTGCTGATGGATACACTCCGCAAAAAATCGAGAGAGATAAATTTTCCATGTATCGCAGACAACAGGCGATGAAGCGGAGACAAAATCCTGCAAAGACAATTAATAGTTCCAACAATCCTTATGTTGTGCCAGCAGTAAAGAGGAATTATGTTAGTTCAAGTCAAACTCCCAAGAGATATAAAGCCAAAGATCTTGCTGACAACCAAGGCGATGGCTCTTTATGGTCAGGTGTTGAGGGCAGAAATAAATTTCTCTTCACAGAAAACGATGAAAAAGGTCACGGGGATATCATTCTCATAAAGGTAGCAGGAAAGCTTAAAAATGAGATTACCGCCGAGCTGAAGAGAGCATTTCCCTCACCTGTTAAGAAAGACAAGGGAGCAGAAGAAAAAGGAGAAGAGGGCGCATCAAAAGCCCCTGCATCTACAGCTGCCAACCCAGATGAGCAAAAGGTCGACGACACTACGGATAAAATTTATGACAAAGTTTCAAGTGTAGTTGTTGAAGAGATCAATGAGGACCACCTACTCCTAAGAGGTCGTAAAAATGTCCTCTACAAAAATCGCAAAAGAGTTATTGAGGTTCAAGCCCTCGTAGCCAGAAGAGATATTATGGATGATGACACAGTTAACAGTAACAGAGTTATCGAGAATCAAGTTGTGGTAATAAGGTAAGACTATGAAAAAAACTTTTACTATTCTTTGCCTCATAATTCCCTTTGCTATTGCCCAGGGAAAGATGAGCCGTTTAAAAGACCTCGTCCATGTTAAAGGCGTTAGGGAAAACCCTGTCATTGGCTACGGACTAGTCATTGGCCTCAACGGAACTGGTGATGGTGGTGGCGAAATTGTTGATTCTTCTTTAAAAAGAATGTTTCAGAAGCTAGGACTCAACCCACAAAAAGAAGTAGCAAGTAAGAATGTGGCCTCTGTTATCGTTACAGCAAAACTTCCTGCTTTTGGTAGAATTGGTCAAGCCATTGATGTTACCGTATCCAGCATAGGAAACTCGAGCTCACTTGCAGGTGGTACCCTTCTCGTAACACCTCTCAAGGGTGGAGACGGAAATATTTATGCCGTCGCAAGTGGGAATATCTCTATTGGTGGTCTTAATAAAGGAAAGGCATTCCCAACAACAGGACTTATCTCTGGTGGAGCAACAATAGAAAGAGAAATAAACTTTGCCTTTAATGAGAAAAAGTCTATTCGCCTCAGTCTCAATAATCCCGATTTTACGACAGCGGCTAGGATAGAAAAAACCATTAATCAAGAATTAGGTGGAAAGTACGCCATGAGTAAGGACGCAACAACAATTGATCTTGTCGTTCCTGTTCATTATCAAAGAAAAGTCGTTCAACTAATGGCCATCTTAGAAAACTTTAAAGTTCATAGTGATCAAAAGGCAAAAATAGTCATCAATGAGAGGACCGGGACGATTGTTGCTGGCGGTGAGGTTGTTATCAATCCCGTAGCTGTCAGTCATGGTGACTTAACTCTAGAGGTTAAAGGCGGCGATAACGAAAAGCCTGAGCGATTTTATATGATTGATCAAAAAACCACCTTAAATGATCTGGTAAAAAGCTTAAATGCCTTTGGGGCAACACCTGAGGATTTGATATCGATTTTTCAGGCACTTAAAAAGAATGGAGCCCTAGTGGGAGAAATTGAACTAATTTAATACGAAATTTTTTCGCACTCCTGTTACCAAAGGACAAAAAGGCGAAAAAGTGTTAAAATAGGCATATATAAAGGCTTTCAAGGATTGAAAGCAAAAAGCGGCAAAGGAAGGCCATTGAAAATATACCGTCCTCACATTCAAAGTCACAAAGAGTCTGGCACATCAAAGAAGCGTGTTCTCAAAGATGATTTTCAATACGTACCTGATGATCACAAAAATGTTGCTCGAGGACTTGAACAGCAATTCGCCCAATACATGCTAAAACAAATGAATAAATCAATTGGCAATGGTCCTGATGATACTGCCATGAACTATTACAAAGATTTAAACCAAACTGAACAGGCTAAAATGTTGTCCAATGTGAAAAATGGACTTGGCATTCAAAAACTTATCTTGGATGAGATTTATCCAGAAAAGTTTAGAAATCCTGAGGCAATGGCTGCCTATGAAGGGCATAAATCAAAGGGCATAATTAACAAAAACAAAATTGAGATGGTAGGTCCTCCTACCCCTCAAAAAATAGAGAAGCATCAAAATGTTTCTATAGGCCGGGAGGCAGACCATGAGTAAAATTGATCCAAATGCATCACGCTCTAGTTTTTTTCCACGAAGCAGAAATGCCAAAAGCGAAGTTAAGTCAAAAGCACTGAATTCGGGCTATGTGCAACGAAATGACCCAACAAGAATTAAAGAGCTGAATCAATCCACTGGAACCCATGCTAAAGTCGAGATTCCCAGCGCTGTAAAAGACTTCGCCAAAATCAAGCGAGCAGTAGACCAAGCACCTGAAATCGACAACAGTGAAAAGATCGCAAACCTTAAGGCGCAGATCAAAGCAGGAAGCTACAAAGTAGATTACGACGCCTTAGCGGATAAAATTTTATCGTCTGAGTACTAAGAGGAACTTATGCAAGAAAAAAACGATAATCTTAAACTTATCTATTTTCAGGTCACTGATATATGGAAGAGATTTTGTGAAGAGCACACTCTTTTACTTGATAAAACTTTTGAAGAATATTCTCTTCTTCTCAAAAGTGATATCGAAACACTCGAAAGCCTTTTAGAGGAAAAACAAGAGATTATTAAAAGAATAACCTTTCTCGAGCACGCAAGAACAAGATGTATCACTAAGCTTAATGAATTTCTTAAAACAAATTCACAAAAAGAGGTGGAATCTGTTTCTGAGCTCATTGAAGTCATGCAACTTTTTGAGAAAGAAAACAACACACAACACCTCTTTCGTTTTAATCAACTCTTGATTGATTTAATTGAAAAAATTCAAGAGCAAAACAGAAAGAACCAGGTTTTTCTTAATAAAGCAATCAACAACCTAAAAGAAATTAGAGAAGAAGCTTTAGGGGTGAAAAACTACTCAACCTATAACCAAAAGGGCGTGTCTGTAAGGCCGGACATTAGGTAAATTATGGTCGATATCCTTGGCATTGGAAATTCAGGACTCATTGCTGCAAAGAAATCTCTTGAGACTACTGGGCATAATATTTCCAATGTCAACACTGAGGGCTACTCTCGCCAAAGAGTTCATCAACAGACGAATGCCCCCATTAATAAATCAGGACTCATTCAAGGGACAGGGGCACGAGTCAGGGCCATTGAAAGAACCCATGACCCATTTGTGGAAAAAAGACTTCAAAAGGCGACCAGTCAGGAGTCCTACGCCAAATACCGATATGAAGAAATGAGTCAGGTCGAAAACATATTTAATGAGGTCGATAACGAAGGACTCAATAACATCCTCAACCGTTTTTACAACGCCTTTAGGGAGCTATCCTCCCAGCCAGACAATGAAACGATGAGATCTGTTGTAAGGGATACCGCCAACCTAGCCGTTAAGGACTTTAAGAGAATCAATGATAGTCTAGAAACTCTTTCTCGAAATATCGATTTAAAAATTGAGGGAGAAGTAAAAGATATTAATGCTATTGCAAAAAATATTACCAAGCTTAATGTTAAAATTGCAGAACTTGAAGCATCTGGTACAGAAACAGGCGACTTAAGAGACCAAAGAGATCTTGCCGTAAGAGAACTATCCAAAAGTTTCCGCATACATACTTACACTGACAATCACAATCAATTTATTGTTAGTGCTGTTGGGGTAGGAACTATCGTGGCAGGTGGTTCGGCGCAAGAGCTTGCCACCTCTGCAACAGGAGAAGGCAATAGCTCAAGTGGTCTCGATGGCTCAACAGAGGTCTTTTTTAAAACAAGACCCTCTCAAAAAATTACAGATAAGTTTAAGAGTGGTCGACTTAGTACTCTCATCAAAGTGAGAAATGGAGACATTAAAAACTTACGAGAAGAAATGGACCAAATTGCCTTTGACTTTGCCAACTCGGTCAATGCTATTCACAGAAAAGGATATGTTAGCCGCCCGCTTGAGACTGGTCCCAATGGTGAAGTTAGTAATTTTGATAAAAAAGGACCCACAACAGGAATCAATTTTTTTGAAATTAGCGATAACCCCAAGGGCGCTATTATCAGCCTGAAGCTTAGCGATGCTGTAGAAGAAGATATTTCTAATATCGTTACTGCACTCTCACCAAACGCTCCTGGTGATAATAGAATTTCCCTTGCTATTTCTAAACTACAACACGAAAAATTTGTAGCTGATGGTACGGCAACCCTTGAGGAGCAATATCTAAAGACTATTGGCAATGTAGGGGTTGAAGTCGGTAAATCGAAACTCGATGCAGAACAAATGACAGGAATTCGTACACAGGTTGAAACAATGAAAGAAAGAATAAGTGGTGTTTCTTTAGATGAAGAAACAGCCAACATGGTACGCTATCAACATGCATATGATGCTGCTGCAAAGGTTATGGCAACGGCAAATGAAATGTTTGACACTGTCCTAAGTATAAAAAGGTAACGAATGACAAGAGTTTCTGAAAATAGCTCAACCCATTCAGTAAAGTTTTCCCTGGGGAAAACCAAGCAAAAACTTGAAAACCTTCAATTGAAGGGCTCAACCCTTAGAAGCATCACCCGACCCAGTGATAATCCGATCAGTAATGTCGAGGCCATGAGCTTACAATCACGAATAAAAAATAATGAACAATACATTAGGAACTCTGATTATGCCGAGCTTTATCTAACCTCTACAGAAAAGTCCCTAGAACAAATTATCGATATAATGAATAAAGCCAAAGAGATCGCTATTGCTCAATCCAGTGATTTCTACGATGGAAATATTAGGGAAAATGTTGCCAATGAAATTCGTCAACTCAGAAATCAAGCAATGGCAGTTGCTAACAAAAGAGTCGGGAATCGCTATCTTTTTGGTGGATACAAAACTCTGAGCAAACCTTTCTCTCAAGATGGTGAATACCAAGGAGATAAAGGTAAAATTACGGTAGAAATTAGCAAGGACTTCTTTATTCCCATCAACCTTAACGGTCATGAAGTTTTCTATTCAAGTGAGGACAGTTCTGACAAACAGCCAAATCCCTTTGAAAAGGTAAGCCCTAAGGATGGAATTCCTGAAGACGTTCGTCTTAAAATGGAAGAAAACAAACCTCCCAAGGAGTCTGATATCGAGAGAAATCTCGCCAGTGAGCAGGCTGAACTAGAGAAGGATCCTTATATTCAAAAAGAAAATATTTTTTCTCTCTTGGATGGTCTTAGCTCTTCCCTTGAAAACAATGACCCCGATTACACACAGAGTCTGCTAGAGAAGTTTGATGATGCCACCAATCGACTTGTTACCATGCGCACAAAAGTTGGCTCAGTCATGAATAGTATTGCCAGCTCTAAGGTCTCTAATGAAGATGAAAACATTAATGCAGCAACGCGCAAAAGCGCTTTAGTTGACGCTGACATCACAGAGCTTTTTAGTGATATCACTAGACAACAAAATATCCTCAAGGCCACCTACCAAGTTAGCAAGGGCTTAATGAATCAGAGACTCCTCGATTTCTTAAGGTAAATATTACAAAAGACTTTCAATCTCTGTCGCGTTTCGTTAGTACACCACAAACTTATTTTTTTTACTTGCCTTTAAGTTTTACAGGTAATATATGAAGGTTTCGGACCGAATCAGGAAGGTTCTGGAATCCCATTTGAGGAAACATTTATGTTAGTTTTGACACGGAAGCTAGGCGAAAGTATTGCAATCGATGACCACATTAAAATTGTTGTGGTGCAAATAAAAGGTAAGCAGGTAAGACTTGGTATCAAGGCTCCAAAAGAGACCAAGATTCACCGTGAAGAAGTATATCAAGCCATTCAAGACCAAAATACAGAAGCATCCCAAAGTGATTTGAGTAGCTTATCTGACCTCACTTCTGACCTTAAGAAGAAGTAAATTCCCACTTGCTTTCTCGATTTGCTGACTGCTAGAATCAATTACCGTGGCCCTATGGCCCTTTATTGGAGGCAGGCAAGTGAAAATTAACACAACACGATTCGGAGAACTTGAAGTAGAAAAGAAGGACGTTATCGTCTTTAAAGAAGGTCTACTTGGTTTTGAAAATCTCAAGAAATTTTTTATCGTCGATCCAGGCGACCAAACCCTCATTTTATGGTTTCAATCCGCTGAGGATCCTGCCACGGCTTTTCCAATTATCGAACCTAAAATTTTTCAACCTAACTACATCGTTAAGCTCTTACCTGCCGAGCTTAATTCTCTTGATTTAGAATCGATCAATGATGCTAGTGTTTACACAATTCTTACGATTCCAAAAGTTGTAAGTGAAATGTCTGCCAACCTCAAAGCTCCTATCGTCATTAACAATAAAACTAAAATCGCAAGACAGATTGTCCTTCAAGACAGCAAACTTGAGGTTCGTTGTAAAATGTATAAAGAACTTAAAAAATATATCGTAAGCTATGCCTCTGATGATAGCACAAGAACGAGAGCTACTGAGCCCTCTGTTACTTCTCCGGCTGAAGCTCAAATCACGGAAACAGGACAACCGCCTGAAGAAAACAAAAATACAAAACAACTATAAAAAAAGCCTGCTTAAAGCAGGCTTTTTTTTGATTAATTTTTTCATTTTTAAGAGAGAGAAGTTTCCGTCGCTGTTCTAGAGAGATTTAAATACATTAAAGCTTCTTCATTTTTTGGATCTTTTGTTAGGATTTTCTCCCACTCAGATCGAGCTTCAAGTATTTTACCAGTCCCATAAAGTAATACTCCAAGGGCAATTCTTGCAGGAATAAAATTAGGTTCTTCATTCTTAAGCTTTTGAAGTTCATCGAAAGCTTTATTTACAAAACCTTTTTTCGCATAAGTCTTAGCTATTTTTATACGCACTTCTAAATTGGTAGCATCAAGGTTTTTAACTTTATTATACTCGAAAAGGGCTTCATCTAAACGATTGTAGGTGAAGTACATTTCTGCCAATTCAAAATGTTTTGCAGCAAACTTTTTATTGATATGGCCATCTTCGATAAAAGTATCATCATTACCTGACTTTACCCTTTGATTGGCAACCTCAAAGATTCTTCTCGCCTCTTCATATTGGCCAATGTCATTGTACAAAACAGAAAGACTAATAGACGCATCTGTATGTGAAGGGTTCAGACTAAGGCATTTATTAAAACCTTTTATTGCTTTTCCTATTTCCCCTTTCAAATGAAAGATATTGGCCATCATAAAGTAAGACTTTGATAACAATTCCTTGTCATCCTTTTCTGTTTCAATGATTTCATTGAGAAGTACGATGGATTTTTTGTAGTCCTGCTGCTCAAAAAACTCTAACGCTTTTCTGTAGCTTTCACTTCTCTTTAAAGATCTCAATGAACCCTCCTAGTCTTTAATGGCAAGACAATCTTTTATAACTTCTTGTAAATCTTCTTTGTAATTTTCTGCTATTAAATCTGAATAGATGGCCTTGTTTTTATTACAATAAGCCTTGTCTTTTAATTCAATGGAAGACTCTATTGCCCGGATCATTGAATGAGCCCTTATCTCTGGATCCTGAAATTCAGCAATAATATTATCATACCTGAAGCGCGCGGCATCATATACATCCGTCTTAAAATAAAAGTCTGCGATATAGCGCTCTTTTGCGCGAATCATCTTTTCACAATCTTCAATACGAGCTTTGGCCTTAGTCGCATACTCACTTTTTGGATATACCCTGATGACCTCTTTTAAATGTTTTATTGCTTCAAAAGCACTACTTAAGTCACGATCATGAGTATCTGGAAGCTGTTTAAAGAAAGATTCCCCAATTCGCCATGTAACATAATCTATTTTCTTATGACGAGGATGAAAATCCTTAAAAACAATATAAGCTGCTGCAGCCTCTGCATAATTCTCTTGTTTAAAAAGAACGTCTGCCCCTAATAGCTCTGCAAAAGTCGCATAGTAACTATAGGGATATTTACTTCTAATGCGGTTTAATTTTTCATTCGCGAGTATATAGCGTCCAACCTTAACAAGATTCTCCGCTTCTCTAAAAAGCTTTTCTGCCTCAGTTTTTCCCTCAGGCCTTTTGGTCGCACAAGCGACAAGCAAAAATAGACTTAGGAATAAAAGTAAGGATTTGTGCATAGTTCAACTCGCAAGGGATTCCTTTCCATCCTACCAAGTCCTAACAAATATCGTCAAAATGAAAAGTAAGCTACTCTTGATAAATTTCTTTATAAACCTCTTGTATGATTAGCTTTAATGCTGCTGCTAAAGGTATGGAAATAATCATTCCAACCATTCCAATCCACTGGGAGCCCAAAATAACGCTTGCAACAACAGTTAGAGGATGTAGGTCAACTACCTTAGAGACCAAGATTGGGAAAACAATCGCAATATCTATGGCATTAGCAATCAGATACAGCATGATAAGTGCCCCAAGGGTTGTCCCTGACCCATACTCAGCTAATGCAAAAACTAGGGCTGGAATGAATCCTATGATAGGGCCGACATAGGGGATGATATTAGTAAAAGCGGCTAGTAAACCAAATAAAAGTGCAAAGCGAACATTTAAAATTAGCAAGCCTGAGGTGATCGTAATGCCCACAATAGAAGCCTCTACGAATTTTGCAAAAATATAATCACCTAATTTCTTATTGAATTGATGAGATAAAAAGTAGAAACGCTCAAAAATTTTGTTCGGTGTTAATTTTAATATTCCTTTTTTAAAGCTCATTCCATCTTTTAAGAGGAAAAAGACAACAAGAGGAACAAGAAAGACCCACTCAATTACGGAGGCTAATAACTGAGGAATACTTAATAAAAAAGTCGTAGACTTTATTCTCACCCAATCCAAGCCATCGATAAGGTATTTATCACTGATCTCAAAGCTGGTTCTCTCTTTAACCTCTAATTGAAATAATTCGTATTTTTTTTGAACATAGCGCTCAATTTTTGGAAGGTAGTACTGAATATTCTCTGCTTCAGAAGTCACCGTTGGTACTATTTTCACAAAAGGATAGGAAGAAAAAAATATCAACGATGAAAAAACAATCCATACAGCTCCCGTATTATTGATTCCGAGTTTTTCAAGAGTTGGTACCGCAGGAGAAACAATCAAATAAATAACATACCCAATAAGAAGAGGAATGCTAACCCTGGGCATAAGAGCGAGTATACAGAAAAACAAAAGGATTGATCCCAAAAAAAAGACAAGTTTTACATTCTCTCTCTTTATTGCCTTTGTTGATTCAATCATTTTTTCCTTTGTCCAGACTACTTAACTTATATTTTAACTCCTGAACCTCTCTTGTGAGTGAGAACAACCTATTCGCAACGATAAGACTCACTGACTGTAACAACTTTGCTGCAATTAAAGGATAAGAATTAATTAAGTCCTCTATGTCAGGTTTAAAAATTCCCAACACCTCACATCCCTGACGGCTTATCGCTGAAGCATTCCGTACACTTATATCCTGAAGAAGTGCAAGTTCACCGAAGTAATCACCTTTTTCTAAAGTTAAAATATGTCTGCTATTTGCTTCCTCAGTCGAGCTATCGTTAGCTGTAGGCTCGACAATAATATCAGTATAACCACTAAACAAAAGATAAAAACCAACCCCTAGGTCACCTTGCTTAAAAATCGTTTCACCAGGATTAAACTTTCTGTGATGAAGATATTTACTTAAAATTCTTAATTCATTTTCTGAGAGATTTTTAAACACCCCTATTCTTCTTAAGAATCTAGGGATTGTGTTTTGCTTTCTACTAACCAAAGGATTTGATTGCCAAAAATATTTTAAAACGGAAATCTCTACTTTCTCTGGAAGTTTTTCATGAGTGTCAATTTTGTCTTTTATCTCACTTTCATAACTCATCAAAAATTCCTTAATAGATGACTAAATCTTCTTGCTTGCTCCAGCCTTGGAACTCTTTTGGGGAAACAATATAAAACCACCCATCTTTTAGCTTACTTACAAGAACACGACTTCCCTCGGCGACTTCTCCCAGGTCTGTGTAAATACTAGATGGCCCTTCAAAAACTCTTGTTGTTGTAATAACCACTGCAAAATTCACTTCTTTGTCCAAAAAGGTTTTTACTCCCCAAGGAGCAAAAGATAAAAGAAGAAAGAAAACGAAAACTAGAGGTCTAATTACCTTTTTCCTTAGCCCTAATGTCGAAATAGATAGAAAAAGGAGAAAGAAAATAATAAAAAAATCTGAAGGTATTTCTCTATATTTAGCGGAGAAAGACTCCCATATATTCCTTGACTTAACAGGGTCAACAATCTGTGGTTGAGATTTGATAACTTCTAGGTTTTTCCAAAGCATAGGATAAGAAAAGCCTTCCTTTTTCGCCATTTCGAGATGTAATCGCGCTGGTCCTAACTTTTCCCTTTTTAAATAAAGTGAACCTAAATTGTAATGAAAGAGAGGCCTATCTAATAACGCCTTAGACTCAAGTATCACATCCGTGGCAGACTCTAGCTGATCATCTAAGTAAAGCTCCTCTGCCTTCTTTAAAATTTCATCTGCTTTCATTTTGGCCATGGTAATATTATTATGGGCGAGCAAAGAGAGTTCAAGTAAGCAAAATTAGGTTACCCTTATGTCTATAGAAGAGCAATCGCATCAACTATTTTCAAGTATTATTGAGCATTGCAGAGCTGGTGCACCAATCCCATTTGAGGAAGTTTATTTTCCGGTTGGAACAGGGCCCCTCATCTATTCAAATGAAAATAAAGAGTTTTATGATCTAACAGGTGACTGTGGTCTTTTAGGCTATGGTCATCCTTTAATGATTAAACATAATCTCATTAGAACTCTCAGTGGAAATGCACCCACAAACTCTTCCCTAGTAAAGAGACAGGCTGAAAGTCTTTTAAGTGAATTCTGTTTAAAAAGGGTTTACCTTTCCTATCCTGTTTCTGGGGCTCCTGAGTATATGTTTGGCCGTAGTCTTAATTCTGACTTAAAAGGTCTTATGGTGAAAAATCCCGTTATTAATATCGTAAAAGCTTTTTCTTTTCCCTTAGCCATTTCTACAAAAAAACAACCCTATCATGGAGATAGCCAAGAAGTTTTAAAAGTCTTAACTTTTCTTAAAGAGGGCCAATTCTTTGGTGAAACAGGCTTAATCAAGAATAGAGAGTCTCAGCTTAAATCTGCCTTTGAGGAGCTCTCCATTGTAAAAAATATAAATGGGCTCATTGTAGATCTTCATCATCACCCTAAATCTGACAAAATCCTTTTAAATAAAAAAAGTACTTCGCTTATTTTTCCGCTCTCTTTTAATGATAAAATTTTAACATCAATTAAGAGGGAGCTAACGTAAGTGTTTATTGTAAGAAGTGTATCATCCTCAGACCTCGATCAAGTCTATGAGTTAAGTCAGCTCATGAAATTCATAAATATTCCCGATGATCACGCACTTTTAAAAAAGAAAATTGAACATTCAAACCAAAGTTTTGATGGGAAATTAAAAAAAGAAGACTCTATCTTTATTTTTGTCCTAGAAGACATCAATACTGAGAAAGTTATCGGTGTATCCCTCATCCATGGTTTGCATGGAACAGAAGAAGAACCTCATTTCTTTTTGACAGTAGGCCAAGAAAATAAATACAGCCAATCCCTCAATACAGGTTTTATTCATGGAACGCTGAAGTTTGGTCACACAACGAAGGGGTTTACTGAAATCGGTGGCCTCATTCTGGACCCAGCCTTCAGGGGAAATCCGTTTAAACTCGGCAAGGCCCTAAGCTTTGCGCGATTTATTTTTATCGGTGAAAACAAACATCTTTTTACTAAAAATATTCACGTCGAGCTTATGCCTCCCTTTGACCAAAAAGGTAAATCGCCCCTGTGGGAGGCTTTAGGTCGTAAGTTTTTGAATATGGATTACAAGGAAGCAGATATTCTATCGAGAAAAAATAAAGAGTTTATTTTATCTCTTTTTCCACAAGACACTGTTTATGAAACACTTTTACCCCTAAAAGCTCGAGATGCTATTGGAAAGGTCGGTGAAGAAACACAACCGGTTAAAAGAATGCTTAGCAACATTGGATTTCGATACACTAAAGAAGTAGACCCATTTGATGGAGGTCCTCACTATAGGGCCGATATTGAAGATATTAGTGTTATCAAGGAGCTTAAAACCTATCATCTTCAATTTGATGAAATGGAAGGGAAACAGCTATTTCTTCTACAAACAGAAAATAAAGAGCACCCGTTTTTTAGCCCTATTATCAAAGGCAAGATTAAAAACCACTCAACAATTCAATTAAATAAGAAATATAAGTCACTTTTTTCCAAACCAATCGCACGTGGCTTCATGTATTAAATAAGGATGAATTATGAAATATGAGATAAAAGGAAACTACTATTTTGGCAGATATAACATTGCTTCTCAAAAGGGACATGATGGAGTTGAGCACTTTATAAAGAGAGAATGTCCTAGTGATCTCAACACATTGTTATGGGAGATGCCAATCGCTTACGGACAAGTACCAGAGGTCGTAGAAAGTGCATCTGAAGGTTATCGTTTTTGGCGTAAACTCAAAACTGATGAACGTATTAATTTTTTAAAGAGATATCAAGAACAATTGGTTAAGCGCAAAGATCAAATCGCGGAAGCCATAAGCCTTGAGATGGGAAAACCACTTTGGGAAGCCCAAGGCGAAGCTAATAGTGTAATTGGAAAAGTTGATGTCACAATCAATGACTCCCTCCCCCGTGTTCAAGATAAAGAATACGATAATATTATGCCTGGAATAAAAGGCGCCTTAGCATACCGTTCAATTGGCCCTGCCTTAGTTATTGGTCCTTTTAATTTTCCTTGTCATCTTGCTAACACCCAAATACTCAGCGCACTTATTACTGGTAATTCAATTATCTTTAAGCCCTCTGAAAAAACTGCTTATAGTGCTCAGCTTCTTATAGATTGCTTTCATGAAGCAGGTTTTCCCAAGGGAGTTATTAACCTCATTCAAGGCGATGGCGAAGTTGCTAGAAGACTCCTCGCCTATAAAGAAATTAAAGGGGTTTATTTTACTGGGAGTAAAGAGGTTGGCCTTAATGTATTAAAGTCTACCTATACAGATCTTACAAAACTTGTAGCCCTTGAACTTGGTGGAAAAAATCCCGGTATTGTTCACCACGATGCTAATGTCGAAGTAGCATTAGAGGAATTAATAAAAGCATGCTTTATGACTTCAGGCCAACGCTGCACTTCCAATAGCATAACTTTTATTCATAAGGACGTTGCTCAACCTTTTATTGAAAAATTTCACGAAATTAGTAAAAAGATCATTATTGATCATCCAATTGAGTACGAGAAAGAGCCATTCATGGGCCCCCTCGTCGACCAACGAGCGGTAGATAGTTATCTGACATTTATGGGAATGGCAAAGAGAGAGGGCTTCGAAGAAGTTATGCGAGGTAAACAAATTACAAAAAACTTTCAGGGTTACTATGTCACTCCTTCAATTCATTTTTCAGAAAACTGGAAAGATGATTCACACTTTCTTACATCCGAAATTTTCGGTCCAAACTGCACCTTTGTTTGCTACAGTGAAATAGAAGAAGCTATTGAGATGGCGAACAAATCCGAATTCGGCCTCGCCGCAGGTATCTTCACTCAAGATGAAAATATTTTTCAGAAATGTTTTGAAGATATCGAAGCGGGTCTCATTAACTGGAATCGATCTACATGCGGAGCTTCCCCAAAGCTTCCCTTTGGTGGGTTAAAAAACTCTGGTAACTATAGGCCTGCAGCTGTGGCAATGATTGATAGCTGTGTTCAACAAAAGGCGAGCTTACAGATGCAAGAGGCATCTGCTTCTGGTATTCAATCAATTAAAGGGATCGATCTTTAAGCTTGTTTTTTGTTAATTAAAACACCCAAGCGCGATGAAAAGGAAAAGTCTTTTTCCTCTTTTTTATCTTTTGATTTGTTTACATTGCGTTTAGGAACATCTACGGCTTTACTTTCATGATAAAGGGACAAGACCTCCATCGACTTAATCTTTGCATAAGAATCATGAAGCTTCTTTTTTTGCTCAATTATTAGGGCACTGGTTGGCTGTCTATTTGCAGCAGACTTTCTTTTTGGAAATCTTTTTGGACCCATAACCTTTTTGTCCATTTCGGCAAAAACCTGTCCATACTGTTGCAAAAGGGCATGCACTCTTTGGCCCGCCTGATAAGATATAGTACTCTCTTCACTTGTAGAATCACTTTCAAATTCTAGAATTTTGGCTTCACCTAATTCTCCCTCTTCAACTGACTCCTCCTGCTCCCTCTCCATGACTACTTTGTAGTCCTCACCCTGCATGGCAGTTTCAATAATAAGAGAGAGATTGACCTTTTTCTTACCAGAGGAAGATATAGTCAGTTCAGCGATTTCCTCTGGTGTGAGGATACGTAAAAGATTTCGTATGAGTTCGCCTTTAAATTCCATAAAAGTCCTTAATGACTTATCGTCTAATACACTTATAAGCTTGAGCATTTTTATCGGGATCTACGGGAATTCAGGCACTTAAAAAGCCCCACCCTTGTCTTTTTCACACTTTAGTGTAGACAGGTGAAAATAAGTCTTTTATAAAAGAAAGCTCATGAAAATGGATTGGGGTGTGGCGCAGCGGTAGCGCAGCGGACTGTTAATCCGTTGGTCGCCGGTTCGAATCCGGCCACCCCAGCCATTTTTTTCAGTGAACGAACCATTCGTCCCCATGATTACCGCCTGATTTTGGCTCAAATTAAATAGCTCTTTGTTAGTTATTTTAATTCTCAATTTATCTTTCTCAGCAATAACACCACTCACGATCGATTTTAAAAGCTGTTGCTTTGTGGCGATAGGCAAATCTTTAAATTCATCTATCAAGCTCTTGAGAGCGGTCATAATCTCGTCAGGCTCAAGCATCTTCGGCTCATGTTTCGATAGAGCATCTAGCCTCTTAATCTCCCCCTTAATCCCAACTATCTCCTGTCGTAAACTAGACATTTTTTCTTTCCAGATCAGCTTTTCATCGGTTGAGTCAGCTTCGAGAATTTGATCCGTGATTTTATTTAATTTGCTTTGAATACTTTTAATTTTATTTTGGTTCGATGCAATCATTTGCTGATAGTTCGGCCTTTCAATCTTAAAGTCCTCATTAGCTTTCTCAGATAGTTCTTGAACCAAAGCAGGTGACTTCACTAATTTTTTTAGTTCTTTGATTACAGCTTTATCTGCATCTATTGCCGGAACATTTGTGATTCCGCAACCACAGCCTCTATTCTTGTATCTATGGGAGTAATTCACATATTTTTGACCTGATTGTCCTGTACCACTTGCCCCTCTAAGAGGCTTACCTTTTGGACATTCCAACAATCCCGTAAGTAAATACTCATGATGCTTCCATGAATCTACTTTGAGCTTACGATAATTATCATCTAGCTTTTTATTGGCCCTCTCCCATTTGTCTCTTGGAATCAAAGGTTCCCAGACAGCCTCATGAATTTGATACCTATCCGTCTCTGCTAATTTTGATTGATCTTTGTCTTTATTTTTGGCTTTATGCTCAACTTCTCCAATTATTGTTCGGCTTCTAATCCAACGCCCGAGAGAATTAGAAGTCCACTTTTTACCATCATTCCGTTGATAGCCTTTATCATTGATAATTTTAATCGCACTCTTTAAGCCACTTGCTTCATTGAGAAAAATATCAATCATATCATTTCCTATGATTTGCTTAATAGCATCAATCTCAAGATGTCCTTTTGTGTCAGTCTTTTTATAACCGTAGGGTATTGGCCCTCCCAACCAAAGACCACGAGAAGCTCTCTCTCGAATACTAGCATTAACTCTCTCGATCGTTTGTTCACGCTCTAATTGTGCAAACTCAATCATTAACCCTAAGATCATCCTCCCCATAGACGTTGATAAATCGAATTTTTGTCTCAGAGTAATAAATTCTATATTATGTTTTTCAAAGAAGCGGAGGAGATCAAGCCAGTCTCTTTTATCTCTACTCAACCGGCTAATCTCTGTCATTATAACAGTATCAACTAAGCCTTTTGTTATATCAGCTATTAGTTTTTTTATTCCCGGTCGATTTAAGTTTTTACCAGAGTAACCATCATCAATATATTCACCAATAGTCTCTCCCCATTGGTCGTCATGTTTAATGTTCTCGCCTCTTATATATTTTGTGCATCCAGCGAGTTGGTTTTTTACAGAGCCTTCTTCAATCTTAGCCTGCTCCTCTGTGCTGACTCTGACATATTTTGCTATTTTTCTCACTTTCACCTCACTGTATTAGTAAATTTCCTGTCGGCCGAATTAAGGCCTCAACATCAACCTCTTCCTCACTTTGGTTGTTAAATGTAAGTTTCGGCTTAATAAGCTCATAGACAGTATTTACAATCATAGTCTTATCTTGCAGTTGATCACTGAACTCTAATATAATCTCAAGCTCATTTTTTTCCTCTGAGCCGTACTTAATCCTTCTCGCTCGATTGTCACACTCTTTACAGATGTTTTTTCTTCGCTCTTTCCCTTTACTCGGGTAATCTTCAACATCAATGTAAATAGGACAAGATGAGCACCTTTTAACCCTCAAAGAAAATAAGTTTTCATCCCATTTTTTATTCCACTTACTCGATAGTTGGCACTTCCTTTTGGCTACTGTGGACTTAAATATAGGTATATTGAATTTGTTAATCCTTTTAACCATTTGAATATCTATACCAATCGGTAGTGAAGGGAATATGATTTTAAAGCCAAGAGCAAATTCGAATGGTATTATAAATCTATTTGTAATCATCAGTTATCCTCATCCCTTTAGTAAGGCTACTAGCCTTACATTGGTTCGTGGCAAGCACTCCCAATCAACAACACTTTTTTAAAAGAGGATAAGAGTAAACAATTCATAATCGTCTCATGCACGAAGATGCTACGCACTTCATGTTGCTGGACTCTCGCTAAAGCTCGAACCATCAAATCCTCCTCCTTCTTTGACTTAGAAATAATTTTTTTTTAATGCTCATAACTCTGATGGCAGTTCTTTGACATGGTTCTGCTCCGCACCCCATGTTGGGGAATTAAAATTCCCCACTTCACTATCTTCCCTGAGCTTAGACATCTCAAATAATTCATCTGCGGTCTTGCTTACGAAGGCATCCTCCCAGCCGCTAAAAAAGGCTCTCTGGCTTCTCTCAAGCCTAATATCTGGATGCACGTCTAGCTCTGAAATAGTATAAAAACCATCACGGCCGTAATCTCTAATAAAGTTTCCATGACGATTGTATCTTTGCTTGGCAATGTTGAATCCTGATTCCTCTGTTAGGGTTCTTAGCTCTATTAGCTTTCGGTATTTAACTGGATTACTTATGAAAGCATCTTCACTTACAAAATCAATTTTTTGCAGCTCAACGTTACGGTAAGGCCTTACTACTTCTCCATCTACTCTATAGCAATTCGATATCTCTCTAAGAGACTTTATTGGTAGCTTATCTCGATAGAGCTGAATCTCTACTCTGGTTCGGTGAACACCATCATTGGCTTTCATTTCTTCTGATTTATCGTAAACAACCACCATCTCTGGTGGTTTACCAAAGTTCACACCAGTTCTCTGACCTCTATCAGTTGAGTATCTATCTCCTTTTCTTTTGAACTTAACTTTAATCCCCTTAATAACCTCGATAAAAGGAATATGATAATCAACACAATAATCAAATCGAACAACCTCAGCATCGAGAATCGATCGACCAAATAAAGTAATAATCTTATAAAAGAAATCAAAAACATTATTAGAATCTACAGGTTTCAAAGTAATCATTTTGGTTCTATCAGAACCAAAGAAGGGCAACTCAATCAAAATACCAACGGGAAGTTGAGTAACAGTATCATAGAGTTTATAAGCATGTTTATTAGTTCCCGAAAATTTATATTGCCGACTCCTTAATCCTAAGCGTGTAAACGCCCTCTCTAAAACTCTCGGCACATTAAAATAATCGGGCATCCTTAATCTAATTTTGTCTGAACCAATTTTTAACACAATCGCTCCTTTGCTGATCTCCTCATTGACCTGAGTTATCAGCTTTATATGAGGTGATATCGAGGAAACCTCGATGAGCGATTTATATGACTTGAGTTTTAAACTATCGAGATAGAAATGATTTTAATGCTCCTACCTTTTTTGATTTGTAGCTATTTAGATTTATTAGCTTTACACATCACAGCTTCAAAAAAGCACCACGGTGCTGAAGAAGATATTTTGTTAAACGTCGTTAGGCGATCCTTGACCTGATTAGATGTCAATTCTTTTTCACCGTAATCAAAAACGTCACAGTAGCGAGACTTTATCTCACTAAGCCTTAGCTTATCTATGTGTTTGCAGTGATACAAAAAAGCGTTCTCAACAAGAGACTTGTTATGAGACGGTTGAAGTGAGTAGTTCTTCGTTAGCCGATGTCTCTTAAACTCTTTATCAAGAACATTCTTAACCTCTGACATAAGAGTCGCCTGATCTGCCATAGGGTTAAGAACAAGCGTAATCGGTCTTGGCGGTAACCCATCTACTGATTTCCTCTCTTTAGATTCTTCACCAAAAAGGTAATCAGCGTTCTGAATTATCTCTTTAGTAAACTTTCCATTCTTGAGTAACCAAACTCTTTTAAATTTAAAATGTAGATTTCGAGGTATAACAGCTTCTTCACAATCAAGAGGATGACTTATTGACCAAGCAAGTTGGAACTGTTCTGCAAGATTTTCCCTCTCCTCTTGGGATGAGGTATTGCGAACTTCCTTTGTGAATGATTTAAATGAGTCTCTGTATGATTGGTTCTGCCGTAGATACAACCAAACTATCTGTGCAGATTTCCCTTTTAACATTACTTCTTTTTTCTTCTGATCACGAGTGTTGAAGGGAAAAACAAAATCTTTTAAGTCTCGATAGACCTTGTACATCACTGCCCCCAAGCAGTCCCAAGAATAAAGTGCCAAGCCGATTGGGTGTCGGCTATTCGGGAGCTACCCTAGGCACATAATCTATATAGCTTTTAGCTCACTGCTTTTCAACCGGGGTGTCATAGGTATTTCGGATCACCCCGGCTAGAGATTTTTTTCGGCCTAAAATGGGTCCAAACAATTTCAAGACTCCTAATTTTAAATACCCCCCGGGGGGGGGGTCTATAGTAATTTATCAATCCGATCTCTAGTGTCTTGAGTGAAGTGTAGATATATCGAAGTAGTCGTCGGGCTTTGATGGCCAAGAAAACGTTGAACCTCAACCAAGTTAAATCCAGCATTTAAGCAGTAGGTCGCAAAATAGTGCCGGGTTGAATGAAAGCTGTACTCTCTGATGTTGGCTATACGACACCAGAGCTTTAGTCTCTTGTTGGCCCCCTGCCGTGTAAATGGTTTCCTACGTTTTGATAAAAAAAGATTATCTTCTGGCTTCATCTTATGATCCAAAATTGTTCGCTTGACCTCTAGTAATTCACTAATAATCTTTTTGGTTCTACGGCCCAAAGGAACCAATCGCTTGAAATTCCTTTTGCCAATAATTTCTAAATTATCATTTCCAACCTGCTTTAGTTTTAAACCAACCAGTTCAGAAACTCGGAGGCCAGTCATTGAGGCAACCAAAATCATAAAATAATCGTTAATGACATGAAGATTATTTTGGTTCGATACTGCCGATTCGTAAGCGGGCTTGATCGTTTTAATCAACTTCTTTAAATTTGGCTCGGTCATTATTTTGGATTCACTTAGCTGATAGTTCTTTGGTTTGCCATACATTTGGTTCGCTCCTTTTGGTTGTTTCACTTTCTCTATATTTTCATGACAAAGGGAACTAAAAGCACGATCCAAACCGAACCAAATATGGACAATTGCCTCCAACCAAAATGAACTTAAATAGTTATGATCTTAGTTACCATTATTATCATTTTGGTAACTCATTTTTCCAAGATTTGACTGCCCCGTTCATACAAGAGCCGAAAGGGCTTTGGAGTGTCTCAGAAACAAGGGGTAAGCGAAAATCGAACTGAACTTCTCTAAGTCACTGAAACTAAATGAACTTTTGTGTTATGCAAAGCCCTTAGAAGGGTTAAAAACAGGCTATTTTGAGCTTCCGGGGAGATGGTGGGGTGCTAGGGATGATCGGGGTGTTATCACACATTTTTTGGTTCGTTTCGGGGTAATCGGTGGGGTGCATTTTGGTTCTGACTCAATCAGTTATTTCACTGGAAGGCAGTCTCTTTTTGGTTCGATAATTACACCAATTAATTTCACTCTTGGTTCCTCCGTCATAGCTATAAGCAAATCTTTCTCGAACCAACATTTTTGATAAAGAGGCTCCGTCTATAAGAACATCGCAAACCAATCGAAAGTATTTTCCACGTTCACACCGAACCAAATCAATTCTTTTTGCCGTTGAAATCTTTTTGGCGACGAAGTCTTTTGCTTGATACCCCAAACTCTTTTCACATCGGTTTTTCGTTCGTAATTCTGGTGTATCCACATCTCGCACTCGAATAGGAATTTGGTGACCTAGTAACTCGTGAACTCCACCGATTTCAAAAGTAACGGTGTCGGCATCATAGTTCCTTATATATTTAACACATTGAAAATAATCTTTACCGTTTCGGCATTTAGAACTGTTTGGTTCGGCCAATGTCTTTGCCGAAATAAATATCAAACAAACCAATAATAATGTGATACTTTTACAACTACTCATTTAGCATCTTTTCGGTTCTTTTACGGACATTAATTAATTTCTTTCCTCCTGAATTCATGTAGCGAGCCGCTCTTTCAGTTGCAATTTCACGGCGAGCAGAACTCTTCTCTTCTAATGCCGATATGATACCTTTCAAACCTATGTGACCGTCATTGAATGCCGAAGCTGTATCAGATGCAAGATCACTCATTTGAGAATCTCCTTGAGGTGGTAATGGCTGAGAGTCGAATCCTTCTCTTATCTTTTTCTCTAGCGTTTTAAGCTCTTCAATTGCATCCGGGTCACCACTCTCTGCTTTTGCCGTATGCTTACTCACCTCTTTAAAGTTAGCTGACATATTTTTAATCCACCCTAAGTTGGCCTCTAAGAATTTCCTTCTCTCTGTCTTTTCATTAGCCTGCTTTTTCGCCATCTTCCCTATTAGGGCATCTAGCTTCCTCTGTTTTTCTGGTGAGAGCTTATCTTCTGCATTAGTGATACTCATGACAACTAGGTTAAAAAAAATTAATAATAAAGTTCTGCTAATCATTTGAGTCTCCTCGTCTTTTTAGTCGTCTTGCCGAAATCTCAAAAATACCTGAGAACATAGCCTCATCTTCTGCTTCAAATAATTCTGCAAGAGTTAGATTGCTTGAATCTACTTCACTCATCTCACCTGTTAAAATAAACTCAAAACTTACATTCAGGGCACGACATAGTTTTTGAACTGCTCGTGGGTCAGCCGGCATTGCTCCCGCTAACCAATCAGCGATAGTTGCTTGTGACACTTCTGCAAGAGAGGCAGCTTGCCTTTGAGTAAGCCCTCTCTCTCCTAGAACATTTGCTAAGTTTTTACTAAATGGACTATCTACTCTCTTACGAGTTGGTTTCTTCTTCTTTGCCACACAACCCTCCATAAACCATCTCGACATTTAGACCATCGGCTCAAGTTATTATCGGTTTCCCTTTCAGCGATCGGTTCTTCGTATTTTCTCCTACTTGCGAACCAAAAGCACCGTGCCACCAATAAGTGCATACAAATGAGATTTCAGTCGTTAAAATCTACTCGGAGGTGATTTTATGGATCATTATTGGGGTGCAGGAAGCGGAAAGTATATTGGGTATAGAAAGGGAGATAACCTACACAACTCAAGTGGACATCACATAGGAATCTTTAAAGGTGACTATGTCCACTGCTCAAAGACTGGAAGAAGAGTTGCAAAAATACGAAATACAAAATATCTCGATTCCTCAAGCGGGGGAGCAACTATTGGCATCTATAGTGCCGGAAACTCTGGTAGTAGATCAATGGCAGATAGAGGAGGAATCGGTGGTTCCGATCCTAGCTTTTGAGACTGTAATTTCTATAATGACAATGAAACTACCTTTTCAGGTTGGAACCAATTCTCCAAAGTTTTTATCGAAGATGCTGACAATTTTTGGGTAAATAGCAACGCTAGTCTCTTTTTTGGCCGAGAGCAAGCAACATAAAAAAGATTCCTATTTCTCTCGTAGCTGCCTTCTTTTCCATTCGGGATGCCTTCCTCTGACCATTTTAAAAAATTATCGAAATTATACAGGTTCCATCCTCGACCAAACACTATCATAACGTTATCAAACTCATCACCTTTTACCCCATGCTTCGTAGCAAATGGAGTTTTACTTGCCATAAATTCAGATATCGAAATGACCTCTTTGTAGGGGATTGACCGAAAATTGTTCCTCTTTTCTAAAAACCTCTTTTCGTCGTCATCAAGTTTGGACAAGTCAGTCTCTTTCAATTCTTTACGTCGCCTCTCTTGCTTCTCCAATTTATCTGGTAATCTCGGTCTCTTTGATTTGACTAGATGATCTATAACGTCACCAATTGAACCTTCCTCCCTCAGATGAATCAGCTCTCCCATATCTGTAGCCCAGCTAATCTTATCACTATGTGATGTTATAACCGGGGTTCTCTTATCAAGAGCACTAAACATCTCACCGTAGTTTTTTTGTTTGTATGCGATCGACACTGGCTCAACGACGTCAGCAAAAAAAGCTATGTACGGGTCCTCTTTTTTTAACCATTTATCTGTGTTGGAGAAGTGATTAGTAATACTCCTATAGCCTTGCTTGTCGGCTAATACATTATGGGTGAGCATGAGAACCTTTGTTGACTCTGCCGAAAACTCCCAGCCATCATTTTCAAGCTGTTCTTTAGCCTTATTAAAAAACTGAGCGGCAGTTTCGTCTGGGAGGTCTCCGGCCCAATGCCCACCAGTTTTACGATCACCATCCCATGAATTTGTGTGAAAAACGCAGATGTGTCCTTCAGACTGAGGGTCTTTTTCGCTCTGAGGCAGCTCAGGCCTTATTTTGTTTAAACACTCGACAATCAATCTCTCAGACCTAAAGTTTGCACCTTTGGCTATTATTTCCAAGTTATTATTTTCAATACTTCCACATGACGCCGACCCAAAAATAGTTTGCCAGCTATCCCCAAAAAAACCAATCACAGTGGCTGAGTTCTCCTCATCAACGAAATGTTTCAAAAGTGCTTCTGCAACTTTTTTACTTGTATCTTGATATTCATCGATAAAGATATAAGGAAAAGATTGAGATACGATTTGACGAAATTTTTTCTTTTCCATGAACTTATTAAACAACTCGACAACGTCATCGTGATAAAGGAAGGCTTCACTCTCTTCAATTTTGGGGTAACCAAGATCATACTTTATAGTTCTTCTACCAAGACTACCAACTTCTTCAATTCTATTCTTCCACTTTCCAATCTCTGGTAAAAAATTCCTTAAATCATTTTGGAATCTCGACATTAAAGACCAACAAAAAGAATGGATTGTTTCTGACACGACCAAGGGGTTACTGTCTGTTCGATCAAAAATCTCATCTTTGGCAACATTTGTATAAGTAATACATACTACCTTCTGAGCATTCCTCATCAAAGATGCCCCCTTATCTGCGATAATATAATTCAATGCCTCGACAAGAGAATAAGTTTTCCCTGCTCCGGCCCCCGCTTCAAATAAAAAACTCTTCTTATTATCAATACATGAAAAAAGGTTCTGAAGGGCTTGAAGAGACGCTCTTTCTGCTGGGCTAGTTACTTCTTCGTTTACCATAAAAATCTCTTTATTTATTTTTGTTCAAATAACCAATTGAGCCCCTCATTAATGTACCGAGGAACATTCCAATCATCCTTGTCAACGCCGTACTCAAGAGCAAAGTCAGTTTTATCCAAATCTTGAGCATAATCCCAAACGAAAGTAGATTTCACCCCATCATCTCCTTCTGGAACGTCAAACTTATCTTGATTCGCCAGAATAAATGCGTCCTCAAAACTTCTCCCACATAATAGCTGACCGTCTTCAGGAACTTGAAAAGCAATTCTTAGCTCTCCTTTCACTTTGTCAGCTTCACCTTTCTCAATCAATTCTTTAGGAGTAATATCATTTTTTTCAAACCAAGCCTTTAGGACTCCATTGCTAGTGCCCGTAGAATCTTCCACTTTTGACTTTTTATTTCTTTTGCTTTCCTCTGAGTATTTTACGGCGTCAATATCTGTCACAATCAATGTCGGCAATTCGAGATAGTTTAATAGTCGAAAAAATCTATGAGCATAGGCTCCTCCAACTTCAATCGAGGAAATATATTGACTACCAAGAGCATTATCATGGCCACTTGAAGCATCATACTTATCAATCATCTTGGGCAATAAAATTCTTTCAGACGATCCCTCAATTAGTATCGCCTTATCGGCAAAGAAAAGATCACATCGAGTTAGTGTTAGATACTTATGTAAGAACTCTTTATCAGAAGATATCTCTTCGGTGAGTTTTGTTTTTCGCTCCTCTCTCTCCCCTTCATCTCCTATGCCTTTAATCTCTTCATCAATTACATCTTCACTAAATCCAGCTCTCAAATCTTTAATACAGGTATATTGATGATCTCCTCTCTTACTTAGGAAATATCTTATTGAGTCAAAGGATGCGGCATTCGCCATGTGAGTTGAATGCGTCGTAATAACAAATTGAACTGGCCACTCTTTACCATCTGCCAATTTTTCTGAGAATGTTTTTGAAATATCGCCAATTTGCTTAACAAAAACTTCTTGCATCTGTGGATGCAGATGAGCCTCTGGTTCCTCTATAAAAATTAAATGGACCCCATTAGCAAGTCCTCCGCATTGATAAGATTTGAAAAATTCAAATAACTGAAAAAGTATATAGATAAGATTCCTTGAACCAAGCCCATTATACCCTTCAGGTAGGCCAAGAGTGTTTGCTCCCACATACTTCAATTTAGTATGGTTACTTAATAACCTTTGAGTATCTAGTACAGTCTCAGTTCTTATACCTGGATCATTAAGACCAGGATAACCAAACTGGTTTAATGCTGGAAGAAACTTGTTGAGACTTTTATTAAAATCTTCATCAATTTTCTTTTGTATGTCCGATACTATGTCTGCAAGTTCTTTAGCCGTTGATTTATCATCATCTGTTGACCCCTGTAAACCGGAGTTTGTTAAAATTTTCTCAAGGACTTTTCCTAGAAAATCTTTTTCTTTGTGAGTTATGTCATCAAGCCCTCTCTGAGCATTGATAAAATCACCACGCAACAGTTCCCTTAATTTAGTGGCTTCCACCTTTTTTTGGTTTCTCTCATCTGTTGGATCAACTGCGACGACTTGTAGATAGTACGCTTTTTGAAGACGTTTCCTAACTTCTCTAAGTATTTGCTCATCTCTAACTTTTGGTTCGATATTTGCTTCGATCTCAATATCAGAAAAAAGTGACTTAATCTCGCTCTCTTTCACTTGGTAACTCAGTTGAATAACTGCCACGTTGGAATCGGGATCTAAGTCGATGATGAAGTCGCTTAGAGGAACAATATCACTTGCTTCTTTGTCATATTCGACCAAGATTTTTAACTCTATTGCAGGTAAAACTTTTTTAATTTCCTCATTATGTTCATTTTTATTGAACATATCGAAGGCCTTAATAAACACTTCATGAGACTCAATGCTAAAGTCCTCTAATTGAAACTGAGTTGTGCCATCTGAAAGCGTTCTTCGGAACAACTCAGCAAGAGAGGTTTTTCCCGAGTTATTTCGACCAACAATAACCGTTGATGTGTGTTCCATTAATAAGGTTACATCTTTGAGTAACCTGAAGTTCTTAACCTCAACTTGCTTTATTCTCATCCTTACCTCTTTTAATCTGTAAGGAATCTTTAACACTTATAATGCATCTTGTCTTCCGCTTAATCATCTTATTCACCATCTCTGGATGCCATACCTTGCCACGGTTTTTTGGTGGAATTCTAAACTCGGTTAAGAATTTTTCTATCTACTACAATGACATGCCACTTTACACGAATCTTAACCCCATCAGCCATTTCCTCCAAATTAGTGTTCTTTTTGAATTACTTACGGTAAGAAAAGACCTCAGGAAAAGAGATGGAACATACTTTAAAGCTATATAAAAAATACTTCGATCTGCTAAAGGCTGGAAATAAGACCGTTGAAATTCGCTTAGCCGAACCAAAACGAGACAAAATCAGCATAGACGATACTATCGTATTTTTTGAACTCCCAAATAAGGATAAAAGTATTAGAACTCAAGTCCTCGATATTCACCGCTTCCCGGAGCTATCCGACTTATTAGAATTTTATACTCCAAAAGATATCGGGTTCCAGAACATGTCCCGTGAGGAGGTAATGAACTCCGGCTTTATTTATGAAATTTACCCTAAAGAAAAGATCAAAAAATACGGACTTATTGCATTTAAACTACAATTAAAATGAGTATTCTGCTAACTCAGTATGAGACCCCTTTAGCTTAGTATAAGAATCATTTGAAATTGAAGTAATCGAAATAGGTGGCCCTGACAATGCTCCCGAACTCACTAACTCGTCATAAGTAATAAAGTTATTCAAATGCTGAACCAGCCTAAAGGTAATCGTTACACAGCCTTTGTTCTTCGTGACCATCGCATTTACTTGCTCCTCTGAGAAGACCGTTCGATTAGTTACTTTTTTAATCACACTTGGGCCATGCTTATATAGGTTTGTTTCCTCAACAATCCCAATAGTAGTTAATGCCCTTTTATCATGTGACCTATAAAACAAAATAATTGATCCCGGTTCCAACGAAGTCACATTTGAATTACATAGGTACGCCTTTTTTATTGTATTACCGGGAACATTTGCCGTTACCGAAGCCTCACCATCTTCAACAACAGGGTTAATATCAGGAAAAAGTTCTGCATGATAACCCGGCCTTATCGGTACAATATATTTAGAAATTTTGTCGTCATCATAAAAATAGGGCGAATACATTCTATGAAAGTCAAAGGCGGGAAGCTCTTCAACGTCTTTAGGAGGAGTCATCCTCTTATACATGATGCTTTCTTTACCTTTTTTCTTTGAAGCAATCCGGAATCCAAACTTAACAAGGAACTGAATCAGGTCAGCTTGTTTATCCTCAAATAGAGTTAAATAAACAGAACTTGCACCTATTTCTATAGCCCTGCTAAAAGCAGGTTTCAATAAAAGTTCGCCAACTTTGAAACCTCTAAAGGCCTCTGATGTTTTAAAAGTACATATCTTAAAAGGTTTTTCACCCAAGTCCGGAACCAAAGAATTTTCATCAGTGTCTAAGTCTTTGTAGATATTTATTCCAGCTAACTTGTCTCCATCTTTAACAATCCAAGCCCTTCTTCCAGACTTAACCGTCTTGTCCCACCATCTTTGGAAACCCTCTCCAAGACTTCCGTAGTCTCCAAAAAGTGAAGTGAAAAAACTATCTTTAACATCAATATCTCCAAGGGGTACATCCTTGACTCTATGAAAAGCCGTGTCCCTTGTTTCATATAAATCTGAGAGAAATTCCCTTAGGGATCTTATTGAGTGAACACTATCTTCGATGTTGGAAAACTCTGATCTTCTAATTAAATCAGTATCTTCACTAATTAAAAAATCAGCCTCTCCTACTCTGATTAGTTCTAATAACTCTGAACTCACTCGTTCATCATCATTAGTCCAAGCAGTAAAAGATTTTTCTAAATCTTTCTCGTCATATTTAGGAGGATTTGTATCATGAAATAATTTACCGAACTCACCGGAAACATCAGATGGAATACTGGTCGTCGATAATTTTAATAAACTCAACTCCCTATCTTTAGCCAAAGAGATAATGTCTCTAAAGACATCGTTGGTGTCTTTACTAGATAGTAAATTTAATGAATCAGGAGCAAATAAAACCTTAATCTTCATAGCCGTAGTAGGCTACGCTACAGCTGTATTTTCTGGCAAGTAACAATAGGATTGAGGTGGCCTCTTGAGGCTTGGATTCAAATCTGAAAGCAATATAGGGGTTTCGTATTTTTTTTGGTTTTTAACAAAAATAGCAACGCCCTTTTCTTTACCTTGATAGTATTCGCAAAAATCAGCCCACGGTACTAGGGATTGGTAACCTGCTGTTTTCCAAAGCTCATTTATGGGTAGTTCTACTACTCTTTCAACAACTACTTCGCCTATAACCTTTTGTTGTGGAGACGAGGAATAAATAAAGAGCTTAGAACCTTCTTCAATGTCAGACGGGAATTTTTTCCGTAATTCTACAGTCTTACAACCTGAAACCAACAAATTTGCATATTGGGTTTTTACGCTAAGTAGTGTGTTCTTTCTCATATCCATCTCCTCGAAAATCATCATTTCAAATAAATAACGTTCTGCATAGGCCTCGACACTCTGCACAACAGAGGTTTTTTGCTTTTTTTAATGGTTTCGGGCCTCTAATGCGTCATGATATTTATCGGCACTGATACCGATATGTTGACCCTAGATGTTAAGCAGTAACTCACTGGCAATTTAATCTCTGCAATATCTTATAAACGGTGGGCCTATCCCATCTTTTGACTCTATTTTTTGTCCGGACACCCTTTTCATTGAGCCAAGAAGAAATTTCACCGTATGAGGCCCCCTGATTTCTCATACTCTTCATTTTATCAATGATCAGAGACTCTTCTTTATGAACAACTACTCGACCCTTTATATACCGTTCTCCAAAGGCAAGCTGCCCACTCCTGAGTCTAGGTGAGCCGAGTTTCCTACTAAGTCCATAGGACGTTATCGACTTACCGATAGTTGAGCGGCTACATCCGATTTCCTTAGCTATTTGATTCATTGATTTGCCGTTCTCCACATATTCACGATAGAGAAACTCTTTGTCCCTCCCTAAAAAAGAGGGTATAAACGCTGAGAATACTTCGATTTCTGGCCCGGGGACGAAATGTTCGTTTACTAACAGGGAAGGGCAGCCACTTTCTCATGCCCTTCAGGATATTCTCCTATGAAATCTCAAAACATCTCCCAGAGACAAATTTTTCAAAATCATGAAAACAATGTCGAAGAAAGTTATCTTCAGTTCTTGTCTGAGATTAGAGAAGATCTAGAAGAGGACGAAGAAAATGAGCAGCTCAGTGAAGAGTTCCAAGAAGAGTTCAGACAACTTGTGTTCTCTCACGAGCTAAATGACTATCATCCTCTAAAATTTTATTGGCTAAATCTTATCGATAAACTCGTTGATACCCTTGCTCTTATTGAGGAGGACTTATACGAGCCTAGTGATTTGATTGGGGTTTTTTCTGAATCAGACCTTCTTGGCTTTATCGTAGATCAGCTAGAGCAGAAGGTAGAAATTGATGATATCTTTAATCAGATTATTGACCTTCAAGAACTTCAAATTATTGCCTTTTATCATTTACATATTTCAACAAAAGATTGGCAACCAAACGGACCAGTAAGTTATCGTCTCATTTCAGAAATTGGAGAAAACAGGGGGCATCTTTTTTTAGGAAAAGATGCACTCCACTTTGACGGACACGACTATGTTAATGGAGACTTTTTAGCCATTGTTGGTTTTTTCCCAGATAGAAAAGAACTCCAATTACTTGATGGGGACAAAGTTGTCACAATTACTGGCGACTATAATCTTAAAATAATTAAAGATATACGGCTTTATCCGGGCTTTGAAGATCAAAATAATCAATTTGGTCACGAAGGAAAGCTACAAAAAGCCCTTGAAACTTTAGAAGTATGTTGCCCAGACCTCTATACTTTCTTTAAAACTTATTCCAAAAACATAATTCCCATTTTCGAAGATGAGCTTGTAAGCTTTTCTATGGCAACCTTGCCAGCTTATAGCTCCATTAATATGAACAATAGAGATCTCGTTGATATGATCGATGATCTTATTCATGAAAATGGCCATCATTTTCTAAACTCCCTTATCGAAGGAGAAGAAGACCTTATATTTGAAGATGATGATAAGATTTTTTTCTCACCCTGGCGCCGCAGCCTACGCCCCATTAGAGGCCTTTATCATGCTGTTGTCACATTCTACTGGGCTTATCGTCTCTTTAAAGAGCTGTCGCTTAATAAAAAGGCCGTAGACTATTACACTCACGAAGAGATGCAAAAAGTTTATTGGCGCTTTCTAGAAGAGGCACAGCTTATTAGAGAGTGCAAAGAAGACCTGGATAAGGCTCATGTTTTGGAAAAAGTCTCTGATTTTGGTAAAAAGCTAACAGACCTCATCTTTGAAGAGTTGGAACAAGACCATAAGCTAGAAACTGAAATTAAATCAAGGCTTTCAGAAGATAGTTTAGCAAAGCTTGAAGAACAGCTTGAGGAAGTTAAGAGAGCTCGTTTAGCTTAGCCTGCATTTCATTGGCTGGCATAAGGTCGCCTTGAGTTGAAGCTTTTTCTATACCCCGTATCAAAACTTCCTTGGCATTTTCAATCTCATTCATGGCCAGATAAGTTTTACCCAAAAGAAGATAAGCGACAGAATATTTATTATTCGTCTCTATCACTTTCTTTAATAGAGGTTCAGCTTTTTGAAATTCTTTTTTATGAAAGTAAATATCAGCCATTCCATAATTTGCAAGATTGTCATCCGGATCGATTTCTAATACCTGTTGGAACATTTCCATTCGTCTAGCTATCTCAGCTTCCTCTTGCTTTTTCTTTTCTTCTAATGCTTTTTTCTGTTCTGCTTCTTTTCCAAAGGAACTAAAACTTTTAACCGTGGCTTGAGCTTTCTCCTCTTCAGCTTCTTCAATCTTACCAAGTCTCATATAAAAAAGACTTTTATTCGTATGGGCCATCACAGAATCAGGATTTGCCTCCAGAACTTTATCCATAAAGGTAATGCCCTCTTCAAACCTTTCAAGACGCCCGAGAATTACACCGATAGCTTCATAACTATCTTCATGAGCGGGGTCTAACAAGACCACCTTTTTAAATAGCTCGATGGCATCCTCATCTTTATCTTGCTGAAAAAGGTTTACAGCTCGTTCATAAACGCTTTGAACAAATTTTCTTTTATCAAACTCCCCATTGAAAGGAAGATAATCAACCTCAACTCCTAAAGATTGATCTCCTAGAGTTATATTCATTTTTTTTCCAATAACTCTATGATTTCTAATAAGAGAGGCTACAATCAACCGATGGTCAGTCAGACTATTCAAAACCTTTCCAATAACTTTTCCATCAAAACTGATCTGGTCATCCCTTTTTAATTCAGGAACACCCTCTTGAGCCTTTAATAAAACAGGAAAAAACGCTCCTCCTCTTCTCGTTTCAATTTTGGCAACCGTTTCTTGGCCCAGAAAGCAACCTTTACTTAACGAAACTGCACTTAAATTCAAAATAGAATCCGTGACGAGAGTATCGATTTTGGCAGTCTGCCCCAAGACAGGCTCTGCCCCTAAAAGAAAGGCTTGTTCTTTTTCAATTTTGGAAAGCTGATTTTTGCTACCAAAAGAAGTTTCCCCAAGATGAATCATTCCTGGAAAGTTTGCCAATATTCCTCTAAAGGAATTTTGAGACTCCTCTTGTGGCCATGAAATCTTTATTGATTCACTAACCGTTTTAATTTCAACATCATCCATAATGATAAATTTATTTAGATCTTCGTAAAAACCTTCTGATAAGTCCTTATCAATAACGATCAAAAGCCTCTCAACTTCTTTAAGGAGATAGAAATAACTCTTGAGACGCCCAGCCCTATCGAGTCGAGCCTGAAGTTGAAAATCACCAACATCCAATTCATTAACATTATTTGTTAACTGACCCTGAAGAAATCTCTCTCTATCTTCTCCAATAACTTCGAAGACCTCATGGGTTGTTGTTAGGTCGAACCATTTGTCGAATAGATCAATCAAAGCTTAGCCTAGACCGAGAAGGATTCACCACAGCCGCAAGTATTGGCTGCATTAGGATTCACAAAAACAAAGCCTTTACCATTGAGTCCATCTTTGAAATCTAACGTCACACCCTTAAGGTAAATAGAGGACTTTAAGTCGATATATACTTTGACCCCATCAAACTCCAGAACATTGTCCTTTTCCCTTTTGGTATCAAAATCGATTTTATATGAAAGCCCCGAACATCCACCGCCCACAACACCTAGACGAAGTCCGTAATCATCACCTTTAGATTCTTGCTCAAATATGGTTTTCACTTGAGCAATAGCTTTATCCGTTAAATTAACTATATTTGTTGAGTTACTCATTTTATTGTCACCCTTTCTCTAAATAAGGTCTTTTTTAACCTATTTACAACATCTCTATAATACCGGCAAATTTGATGTAGACCAAGAGAGCATTTTTACACAAATCCAATATTCCTATAATATTGAAATTAGGTAAAAGTATGGCAATTTTTTTGATAATTAAAGAAAATAATGAAGAAGAAAGGGTGCGTCTTACCACTCGACCTTATCTTATTGGCAGAAGTAGTAAATGTCACAAGACGTTGGTTGATAATATGGTAAGTGGGCGTCATCTCGCTGTTAAGATCAATGATGACCACAGAGTTGTTATCAAAGACCTAGAAACGACTAATGGCACCTATCTCAATGGCTCAAAAATCTCTGAGTCCTTTCTTTACCTTGATGACTTTATTCAAGTTGGTAAAGTCACAATGGAACTTGATGATAGTGAAATGTCCGCCAAGGAACTTGGCCTGCACCAAAGAGATTATGAAAGAACAAATGTAACTTTTGTCAAAATGGGCGCCCAGGTTGAGGGGGTCGATGATATGGAAGAAGACGAGTTTGGACAACTCAAGCAAAAAAACCTACTCGCTAAAATCCGTCAAAAAAAATCACTCGATAATGAAGAACAAACAAAAGCAACCAAGATTGATGACAGTAAAAACGACCTTCTTCAAGAAGCTAGTATCAAAATGAAACAAGAAAAAGTTAAAAAGAAGAAAAAAGTCAAAAAACCTAAAAAAGATGTCTCCGAGAAAGAAGAAAGCCTTGTGGGAAAACTAAAGGGTCTATTTAAGAAAGACTAAACCTGTGGCTTCCAAGGAACTTCCTCGACATTACTTTTCACATTTACATATCTTGCTAAAACAAAGAAGAAGTCACTCAAGCGGTTCATAAAAGGGGCTGCGTGAACAGGAAGCTCTTCTTCATGATGAACGCGAAATTGAATCATTTTTCTCTCAATCTTACGACAGACCGTTCTACATAAATGAAGGCAAGCCGCAGCCTTACTGCCCCCAGGTAGAATAAAGTTTGTTAACTTTGGGCACTCTCCATCTAAACCATCGATACGTTTTTCTAAACCTTCAATAACCTGGTCGCTTAGTTTCGGTAGTTTAAACTTTTCTCTTTGTTCTTTTTCACAAGCTAAATTACTACCAAGGTCAAACAAGTAGCATTGAACCTTTTTTAAATAATCTATTTCTTCTTTAAAAAATTTATCATCTATATTTGTGATGGCGATACCAATCCATGAGTTTAGCTCATCGACCTCACCATACAAATCTATCCTAGCATCTGCTTTAGAGACGCGAGTTCCCCCGACAAGCCCCGTTTCCCCATTGTCTCCCATTTTGGTGTATATATTGGACTTGCTACTCATTTACATATTCCTTCTGTAACGACCGCCAATTTCAAAAAGTAGATGAGTAATCTCTCCAAGAGAGCAAAAGTTAACAGTTTTTAAAAGCTCTTCGAAAACGTTTCGGTTTTCGAGAACAGCGTTTCTCAACTCATCTAATGCTTGTTGTGACTTGTCAGCATTTTTCTTTTTAAAATTATTTAATCTATCTATTTGGTCCTGCTTCTCCCCGTCGGAGCAACGAGAAATCTCAATTTCCTGCTGCATTTGCTCTTCGATATCTGGCGCTAGGTAGGTGTTAACACCGATGATCGGGAGCTCTCCAGTGTCCTTGAGCGTCTCATAGTGAAGAGATTCCTCTTGGATTTTCCCTCTTTGATACATACTTTCCATTGCACCGAGAACACCACCCTTATCTGAAATCCTTTCAAACTCCGTAAGAATTGCCTCTTCAACAATTTGAGATAGCTCTTCAATTAGATACGAACCCTGCATAGGATTGTCTGTTTTATTGATGCCAAATTCGCGATTAATAATCATTTGAATGGCCATGGCACGACGAACACTTTCCTCAGTTGGAGTGGTAATTGCTTCATCATATGCATTGGTATGAAGACTGTTACAGTTATCACTAAGAGCTAGATAAGCCTGTAGAGTTGTTCTGATATCATTGAAATCAATTTCTTGGGCGTGTAGTGAGCGACCGGATGTTTGAATATGATATTTAAACTTTTGCGACTTTTCGTTGGCGCCATATTTATCTCTTAGGGTGACCGCCCAAATTTTTCTCGCGACCCTTCCAATAACCGCATACTCAGGATCTAAACCATTACTAAAGAAGAAGCTTAGATTAGTCGCAAAGTCATCGATATGCATGCCACGACTCAAGTAATACTCAACGAAAGTAAAACCGTTTGAAAGAGTAAACGCAGTTTGCGTTATTGGATTCGCACCAGCTTCAGCAATATGATACCCACTAATGGAAACTGAATAGTAATTCTTAATAGCATTTTTACAAAAGTATTCTTGAATATCTCCCATTAGTTTCAAGCTGAATTCTAATGAAAAAATACAAGTATTTTGAGCTTGGTCTTCCTTGAGGATATCTGCCTGAACAGTACCTCTAACCTGTCTCATGATCTCAACTCTTTTTTCTTCATCCCAAAAGTCATCTCCCGACAACTTTTGCTTGATGGCCGTATTCATATAGAGCGCTAAGATTATTGGCGCTGGTCCATTAATGGTCATTGACACAGAAGTATTTGGGCTTGTCAGATCAAAGCCACTATAGAGGTCTGACATGTCTTCAAGTGTTGCAATAGAAACACCTGCTTCACCAATCTTTCCAAAAATATCCGGTCTCTTATCAGGGTCTTCTCCATAAAGAGTCACTGAATCAAATGCTGTAGACAATCTCTTAGCGGGATCATCTTTTGAGAGGTAATGAAACCTCTTATTTGTTCTTTTTGGTCCCCCTTCACCTGCAAACATTCTTTTTGGTTCTTCATCCGCACGTTTAAATGGAAATATACCTGAGCCATACGGAAAAAACCCTGGGGTGTTACAATTTCTTTGATAATTATGGATCTCTGCTAAAGAACTAAAACGAGGTAGCGCCACCCTTGAAACCTGGTTACCTGAAAGGCTCGTGGTCTGAGTTGTAACCTTTATCTCTTTTCCTCTAACAGTGTAAGAAAACTCTCCTGAGCGATACTTTTCTCTTAGAGTGAAAAAACCTTCTGCTTCCTCAATTGCCTCTTCACCCAAATCTTCTTTAATGGTCTTCAATTTATCCTGTAAAGACCTTTCCCCAGGAACGAGTTCTATTGCTTTTTTCAGAGCCTCAAAGTCTTTAAGTAATTCTACTCTCCTTTGAGTTTCCTTGTTGTAGTCCCGACATGTTTTTGCAATATCTCTCAGATAAAGCGTACTCTCAGGAGGTATAATGCTACCTTTAACTTTTGGTAACTTCTCTAGTGGCAGAGACTCTACTTCAGTAACATCAAAATCCAAGGACTTCGCAATCTCATAAAAAAGGGCGTTTACACCACTGTCATTAAATTTTGACGCCATTGTACCAAAGACAGGCAGCTCTTCATCTGTTGGAGAACCCGGATGTCCGGCAAATAAATTATGGTTTCTTCTATACTGCTTTCTAATGTCTCTGATTGCATCTTCAGATCTCGGTTTTTCAAATTTGTTGAGAACAATAAAGTTTGCAGACTCGAGCATTTCAATTTTTTCTAATTGAGTAGCAGCTCCATATTCTGGAGTCATAACATAGGCGCATTTATCTGCGACCTGAGTGATCTCATCAGAGGCCTGACCAATTCCGGACGTTTCAACGAGAATCAACGAAAAGTCTTGGCTCTTTAAAAATGAGACAACTTTTTTAATCTGGGGGCTTAACTCTGTTTTTGATTCACGGGTAGCAAGTGAACGGATAAAAAATTGATCGTAACTTGCAGCCCCTAGACGTATTCTATCTCCAAGGAGTGCCCCTTGAGTTTTCTTTTTTGTTGGATCGACTGAAATTAAAGCTATTTTTGCGTCCTTATAATAACGGTGAAAGCGAAGAAGTAATTCATCGATAAGAGATGATTTACCTGCTCCCCCTGTGCCAGTAATACCGAGTACTGGGACTTGCCTTTCTTCGGTTTCAAAAGGTGCATCGCCACTATTTTCAATCTGGCTGATAACCTTTGAAATTTCGGTAAAAGATAGCTCTTTACTTGCTAAGTTTTTAAAATCAACATTCTCTGTCGTTTCATAAGTGGCCCTTTCAATCATGTCATCAATGATTCCAGTCAGACCTAATTTCATTCCGTCTTCAGGGGAATAGATTTTATTAATTCCTCTCTTATGAAGTTCTTTAATTTCCGAAGGAGTAATCACTCCACCGCCCCCACCAAACATGCGGACGTCAGCAGCACCTGCTTCATTGAGAAGCTCTCTGATGTAAGTGAAATACTCCATGTGCCCACCTTGGTAGGATGAAAGGGCAACAGCGTGAGCATCTTCTTGTAGACAGGCATCGACGACTTCTCTAGCCGTTCTATTGTGACCGAGGTGAATAACCTCAACACCTTTGGCCTGCAAAAGTCTTCTCATAATATTTATTGACACATCATGGCCATCAAAGAGGCTAGCAGCAGTTACAAAACGAAGTTTTTTCATTTTCAAACCTTGGAATTATGGATATTTACAGCTGAGCCAATATAGCTTAAAAAAAAAGTCCAAGCAAAAATGCTTTGTCGATTGCTGTCTATAAGATAGAATGCACTTAACCACGCGATAAAACAGGGTTTGTAATGAGCGAGCAAAATGACGATAGAGAAGTTTTGGTAGAAAACCCCTTTCATACGGCGCGATTCAAGCCCAAAAGAAAAGGTAAAAAGCCACCAAAACTTATTGCCGTTGTGCACCAAAGCGGCTGTACAGGCTGTGAAGTTTGTATTGCTGGGTGTCCTGTTGACTCGATTGAACTAGTACCTGGTCCAGATTCGAGTAATCCTGGTTTCCAGCAAATGGTTGAAATTGATATCGCTCGTTGTATTGGTTGCCAAAATTGTTCTCAAGACTGTCCTTGGGAAACAATCACTATGTACGAGCATAACGACTCCTTCATTGCGTGGGGTAATGAGACACTGAAATCAGAACTCTACATTACAGAGGAGTCCTTAAATAAAGCTCTGGACTCTGAGAACCTTAGTCTTGAAAAGCCAGCTGAAGAGTCTGTCGAAGAGGCGAACAGCGAATCTTAAGCTTCATATTTGACCCTAGATAAGAACCAGGATGTCACACCTAAAGCAATCATGAAAAGGCTTATCCATTGAGAAGTGGATTGCCCAAAATAAATTCCTCTAATGAGGTCACCTCTAAGAAACTCAAGACCGTATCTAAGGACCCCATAACTTACAAGATAGAAAATACCGAGTAAGGTAGCAGACTGCTTTCTTTTCCATACTTCTTTCAACATGAGAAAAATCAAAATCAGGCAAATAGCTTCATAAAGCTGAACGGGATGCCGATTTAATCCTTTATAAAAAACCGCAAAGGGTAAATCACACTGCTTTCCAAAGCAACAACCTGCAAGAAAACAACCCAGTCGTCCAATGGCATGACCTAACGCAAGGCCAGGCGTTATTAGCCCTAGATGTTTTATTTTTAACTGCCTATTGATCTTAAAGAAGGCCAATGAGAAAAGACCTGCAAAAACTAAACCTCCATAAAAAACAAAGCCGCCACCTAACCAAAAATTTACTTCCAAGGAGTAATCTGTGGCTTTTTCAGGCATGGAAAAGATAAGAAAAAATATTTTAGCTCCCACCCAAGCCATTATGAAGGAAATGAAAAAATATATTTTTAATATTTTTGATGATAAACCACATTTTTCCCACAAGCTGAGAGTCACATTATAGCCCATTCCCCAACCAAGCCCCATCAATAGGGGATAGCTGTAAATAGGTTCATGAAAAAAGTGAAAAAGTATGGGCTTCATTTAGGAGACACCTTAAGGAAGGTAAACCCTAATAGGAAAAATCCTATTATGAAGGAAAGATCACCTATACTAAATGATAGAAAAGGCTCCGACTTACCTATGGCTATATAATCAAGTGTTCTTCCCTGGCTAAAACGATCCAACCATGATGTAAAAAAACCCATTAATAAAAACGTTATTGCCCAGCCTTTTAAAGGGTCTCGATTCCTAAAGTAAACAATTTTTTTTAGAGAGTAAAAAATTAGGAAAATGTGAAAAATCCAGCAGATTGTGTTGGCATAGGAAGGAAAGATATCAATACCGAATGGCCAAAAGGGATTCGTCTCTCGAACTAAAAAGACATACGAATAAACTTCGTGAAATTCTCCAGGAGCCGCGATTAGACTTTGTGAAGTCCCTTTCAATAATTGGTCTAAAATAATGGAAAAGGCCAAAACCAGGCTGTATTTCCATATATTATTCATTAGTAATATTCTTTCGGATTAATTTCGTATTTCTCAATTTTTCTTAAAAGAGTCTTTTTAGGTATATTTGCCTTTAATGCTGTTTGATTGATCTTACCCTTATTGAGCTTTAAAGCTTGAACAATAAACTCTTTTTCAAATAAATCCTTCGCTACCTGAAAATCCATTTTAATATCGTTATCTCCCGTGATTTGAGCAAAGGTAAATTGATATTGGTTTATATCTTCATCACTCATATCACGATCAAGCACTGACTCTCTAATCCCTTTAAAATCAATTCTACTTTGTTCATCCTCTGAATCACCGGATGTACCCTCTTGACTCGTTCCCTTTCTCACGGAATCAGGTAACGAAGTTGGGCGAATCTGTTCGGTCGATTCAATAATAAATGCATGCTCAATGACATTTCTTAACTCACGAATATTTCCTGGCCAAGCATAGTTTATTAAAAGATTTTGAGACTCGTCACTCACACCCTTAATCTCAAGATTATGGAGACTGTTGAAGTAAGAGACATAATAATCAATCAAATAAGGAATATCTGATTTTCTTTCTCTCAATGGGGGCAGGTATACTGGAAGAACATTCAAACGATAGAAAAGGTCCTCTCTAAAAGATCCGTCTTTAATCATTTCTTCAAATGGTTTGTGAGAGGCTGCAATGACTCGCACATCAACCTTAACGTCTCTATTTGAACCAACTGGAGTAAAACATTTTTCTTGTAAAACCCTTAGCAACTTTACTTGCATTGTTGCGCTAATATCACCAATTTCATCCAAGAAAATCGTTCCACCATCAGCATATTGGAATTTACCAATCTTCCTCTCAGAAGCCCCTGTAAAAGCCCCTTTTTCATGACCAAAAAGTTCTGATTCAATAAGATTGTCCGGTACCGCTGCTAAATTTATTGTGACAAACCTTTCATCTTTTCGTGGACCATTGTAGTGAATTGCTTTTGCTACAAGCTCCTTACCAGTGCCCGATTCACCTCGAATTAATACCGGAGTATTAACCTGAGCAAGTTTCGAAATAACATTAAAAACCTTTACCATTTCATCAGACTCACCAACAAACTTATCATCATTACCAAGACTTAAGGTTGGAGCTGAAAACTTAGACGTCTCAACAAGGCTCCTTGCCTTTAGGGCCCGCTTAATAAGAGCGACAAGATTATCTGAGGTAATTGGTTTTTCTAAATAATTAAATGCACCTAATTTAACGGCTTTAACAGCATCACCAACGTTTGAATAAGCTGTAAGAATAAGGACAATTATTGATGGATTAAATTTTTTAATTTGCTCAAGGGCTTCAATGCCATCCATTTCAGGCATATTGACATCCATGACGACAAGATCATAGCTTCCAGATGTCACTTTATTAAGAGCCTCCCTACCATTGTCAGCAGTTTCGACATAAAAATGATGGTACTCAAGAGCTTCTTTTACTGAGCCCTGTAAAACTTTATCATCATCAACAACTAAAACTTTATGCATAAATGCTCCCAACTGGTGGATTATTCGTTCTTTAATTTTATCTGAAATTTAGTTCCTTGTCCCATTTCACTGGAGACAGATATTGAACCACCGTGTAATTCTACAAAGTATTTTACCAGATAAAGGCCTAGGCCGGTGCCCTTTATAGAATGACTTGCATCATTCTTTACCCGATAAAACTTCTCAAAAATATTTTCGATATCCCCAGGAGGAATACCTACGCCATTATCTTCAATTTCAATATAAACCCATTTATCGTCATCCCATGTTCTAACAAAGACTTTTGAGCCCTCACCTGAATACTTGATCGCATTTTCAATTAAGTTTGATAGGACACGGTTCATTAAGTTGGGATCAAATTGAATTGGATATAGCGGACCTAATTCTTGCTCCACAATAACGGTACTATTTGTTGCCTCAAACCGAAGATTATTAATGACAGACTCAACCGTGTTATTGATATCTTTATTTATCATATTTAAAGTCAGATTCCTCGACTCAATTTTAGTGAGGTCTAAAATACTTGTAATAAACTTATTCAACTCTTTAGTTGAATCAACAATCGCTTTTAAGTTTTTCTCACCTTCAGGTGAAGCAAATTGTCTCTGGTTAAGCATATTATCTGTAAGACCAGCAATTTTTGCTACTGGTGTCTTAAGATCATGACTCATCAAGCTGATAAAATTTTGCTTTAGGTTTTCCACTTTCTTTAAAAGCTTGGTTTCCTCTTGGATAGCATACCTTCTTTGGTATTCCCCAATCGCACGAAAGGGAACCCAAATATAATAAACAACAAAGACAGTTAAAACGATGTGTGTAATATAAAGCCAAAGACCAAACGTAATGAATAAAAGGTAAGCTACCAAAAGTGAAAAAAGCATCACGCCTACCGTAAGTAAAAGTCCATACGTTGGCTTTAGCCAAGAAATCATAATAGAGAGAAAAATGGCAATTATTAGACAAAGGGCATGAGTGACTCTTTTGGGAATTTGATAAACGGTATCTTGGTTGATGAGGGCATTAATGATAACCGCATGCAATGCCATTTTTGAACTTCTTGTCGTTTCCTTATCATAAGGAGTGGCCACATAATCTTCAGAGTTCGATATATAACTTGGACCGATTAGAACAATTTTATCCTTAAAATATCCCTCGGGGAAGTTTCCAACTCTTACTGAATGAAAAGGGATTCTCTTTATTTTTTTACTTGCCTCCAGAGGAGAAGTGAAGAAACGAACCAGGGCGAAGGTAGCATCTGCCTCTCTAAGATAATAAGATCCTTTGTGAGAATTTGCCGGTAATGACTTTAGTCCCTTGCTTTGTCGGTACTCATTCGCAGTCCATAGATGAAGACTATCTTCACCTGAATAATTCAATATGGCCCTGCGGCTAACGCTGTCTTTCGAAAACACATTTTTATCTTCATTTATTATACTTAGGGAGTAGCCGAAAGTTCTCAAGCTTTCAGGTGGTAGACGCTGACCCCAAGAGTCCATGGCCGTACCAAAACGAAAAATACCGCCCCCTGAAATATAAGAGGAGATTGAGCCTTTAAAACGACTTAAATTATCTTGATCTAATGGTCCTGTCGGTCCCTTGAAACCAACAAAGTAATTAATTACCTTTGGTTTGTCCTTAGCTAAGTTCTCAAAGAGGTGATAGTGAGTGGCAAATGAGTAGGGATAACTTTCACCTAAAAACTCATCTGACTCTTCATCCATGACTATTAAAATTATCTCAGTATTTTGACTTACACCAATGTCATACTTAACTCTTAGATCATAAAAAATCGCTTCTAGAGAACTAAAGGAGTACTGAAATAAAATAAATACAAATACAACTGTGAAGAAGAGAGGATAGTAACGAGAAAAATCAAAAGACTTTTTAGTTTTCTCTTTCATGACTAATTATTTTTTGCTGGGGTATTTTACTTTGATGGATAAGCTTATCCCATAAGCCATTTTCTGGTTTTTTTATAATCGAAAAGTCTTGGGACAAATCATTTGTAAAGCTTGACTTAGGGGCCGGATATCTCCTTAAAAAAAATTTCATCTCTTTAATATTCCCTTTTTCATTTTTGGACATCTTTTTCCAAGACCCGAAAACAACATAGTTTTTTAAAAAAATTATTGGCGCTAAAAAGTAACTATAAAGAATTGATAACTTATCAAAATTATACTTTTTCAAAAAATAACGTGGCACCATGAGAAAGCTAACGATAAAAGAAACTAGTGTTGGTAACTTTAAAACTTTCCTCTTAAGCAAAGGCAGGCTTACCTTCATCGACTTTCTTATTAAATCCATGTCTTTAGTGTCTATAAATACATTTGAATAGATTATGCTGGGTGAGCCAAACAAGGGCTGAATACAAAGAACATTAACTGGTATTTTAAAACTTCTATAAATTCGCACGCCTTGCAACTGATTCAAACAGCTTAGATTTTCTAGTGAGCGATATATCTCAGTGTTTCTATCCTCAACTTCTTTAGCGGAAACTAAAACAAGAAATAACTTATCTCCCAAAGTTGTAGCTAAGAAAATAGCAATAACAGCAAAGGCTAAACCAAACCACTCTCCGCCAATACCTAATAAGAAGAAAGCAGTAAGTCCAAATACTACAAGAGTAAAAATCAAAATCGTTAAGCCTGCTATATTGCGAATAAGGCCTCCTCAACACGATAACGCCATGCGTTTATATAATTAACGTGGTTTGTATTCGATTATAGACATTAAAGGCTACAAGGGCTATAAATCGTCTTGTCACGCCGCAATTAAAGCCATCTCAAACTTCGTGTTTTCGATAGTTTAGCACGTGACGCGAAAAAAATACACAACACACACAACCTGAGCAGCCTTTTAGCAGGGGGGTTTATGCGATTTGACCGTCTCTTATTCGGGACAGCTGGAGTTCCAAACAGCACACCCAAGAAAAATAATCCTATTGAAGGTGTAAAAACCATCCATCAATTAGGTTTAGATTGTATGCAGCTAGAGTTCGCTCATGGCGTACGCATGAAAGAAGAAGTTAGTAGTGGCTTAAGGAAGATCTCTTATGAACTTGGAGTTCCCCTTACTAGCCACGGCCCTTATTACATTAACTTGAATGCTAGAGAGCAAGACAAAATCGATAGTTCCGTTGAAAGAATCATTCAAACGGCCAAGATCTCTGATCTTTGTGGTGCTGAGTCTATGACTTTTCACGCTGCTTTTTACATGAAAGATAGTCCTTATGATGTTTTCGACCTCGTTGAGAAGTCAATGAATGTTATCGAGGAAAGACTCAATAGGCTAGATATCGAAATCGAACTTCGTCCAGAACTCACTGGTAAAACGAGTCAGTTTGGTAGTCTCGAGGAACTTATCAGCCTCACAAAAAATGTTTCTAGCTGTCGTCCGTGTATGGACTTCAGTCATCTCTTTGCAAGAACTGGACAATACAATTCTAAAGAAGAATTTAAAGCTGTTCTTGGAGGTCTGAAAGAGGACCTTGGTGAAGAAGCTGTTAAAAATATGCACATCCATATATCAGGCATCAGCTCAAACTCCAAAGGTGACCTTAAACATATCAACCTTGAAAAATCAGACTTTAACTGGAAAGAGCTTATGCAAGCACTTAAAGAGGAAGACTGTAGAGGTTATATGATTTGCAACTCTCCCAATCTGGAAGATGATGCAAAAATGTTAAAAGAATATTACATGGCCCTATAGGACTAAAAAAGCCTCCGTTAAGGAGGCTTTTTTTATGCTACTTTTTTTCTAAGTTCAATTGCTTCAGTTAACCCCATGAAAACCCCTCGGCTTCCCCCTTTTAACCAAATATGAGTGACATCTCTCGCCAACTTTTTGGAGATGACTTGCTTAAAGGCTTCATCCGTAATTTTGAATAAGATTTCTTCACCAAAACTAGGGTCTATTGATAACAGGCCAAGCCCCTTAGGGATGTCCAGCCTGGTTTCACCGAATATAACTCTTCTAAAGGTTGTATAGTCTTTATAATAAAAGTTTAAGCCCTCGCTCTCAATTCCCTTAGATTTATCGCTAAAATATGTCTCTCTTCTGTTGAAATAATCAGACAGATTTATAACATTGCTCTTATGCGTACTTGAAACTTTGTCATAAGTTTCATTGAGAAGCTTACTAATTAATTTATCTTCCTCAGATCCCATGACTATCTTTTCGGAAGGATCCTAAAGGAATATTAGGGTTTTTCTACAGGACCTTTATCTGAGACTTCTAGGCCCTTTTTATCTTCAATGTAGGTTTTGACATTATTAACATCAGCAATTTTCCAGCTTTCACCAGTTCTCACAATCTGAGCTATTTTCTTAACTTCTACACCAAAATTTGTTTGCTCAGCTTTACTCTGCTTATAACCCACAACATATGTAATAAAGCATTTTTCACCCTCACAATTCTTGAGCAGAACCTTCAACTTTCTCTTTTTTAGGTTAGTAGAGTCTAAGAAATTCTTGAGGTCCTCATCTTTTAAGTCTCTCAAGCGGTCTTGGAGCGGAGACGCAGTTAACTCATAGAGTTTTTCCATATTTTGGCCATCTTTAAACCGGTAGCTCACAAAATCTTGCAGAACTCCCTCTGGAGTTGTTTTCTTTGTGCATGCAGTGGCCAACAGTAAAAAAATAATTGGTAAATACTTGAGCATATCTCCTACCCTCTTCTCAACTAGGTCTAAAACCAAGTTCCGAAATAATATTATAGAAATCGGGCCATCCCAATTCTGGTACTGGATTTTTTATTATTTTAACTCCAATTCCCCCTGCCCCGGAGGTGACGACAATTCCTGCCGCTTGAAACGAATAACCCCTCCAGTCTATCTCTACATCAACTTTTCCCCTAACTATTGTCGAATCTTTTGCGGCTTTACAGTAAAAGCCACTTTTGCCCCAGTTCGTTAAATAATACTCATAACTCTTACCATGAGTTTTTATAACGAGTGGTAAAAGACGATTTTCAAAGGCAGGAACTATATTGGCCGGGTACTTACTATTATAGAAAGGTTCTTCGAGCTCAAGCTTTAGAAAGAGATACAGGTTGTAGGCAACAACAATATAGATAAAATTAAGCGCTAAAATCACTTTATCAAGTTCTATTATAAAGGCACCCAGTGACTTAAAAGCGGTGTAGCATGTAAAAGCTAGAAACACATAGGGTGACATCCTAAAACCACTTACAACTGCCAAAATCACCAAAAACCCTAAGCCCACATAGAAATGATGCTGATTAGTGAAATCATAAAAGGTGTTCCACTTCATTGCGGAGACACCACCAACAAGAGAGTTGATGACCAATAAATAAAATAAGGAGAGCACGACAAAAATAATGACGTTTTTTACTACCGCTGACTTTCCTAAAACTCTCAACCAAAACTCCAAAAGGTGCTAGAATAATTCTATGAATATTAGTTTAGAGGTAACTACTCGATGTATCAATTGTGACGTATGTCTTCTCATATGCCCAGAAGACAGTATTACCTATCATAACTCTCAGTATCTTATAGACAGCTGGTCCTGTAGTCTTTGCAATTTATGTATAGAGCTATGCCCAACAGAGGCGATAAAAACTAATATAAAGGAAGATTAGCTTCTTTTTCGAAACAATTAAAATAAATACCTGGCTCACTCTCCACAGCGTTTTCTTTGGATCCAAAGTTATATACATTGAGAATATCTGACCTATATCCCTGCTCTCTCATATTTGTGGGCTCAATACCTCCAGTCTCCAATAAGAATTTATACAAAGAGCTATTTCCCATGCTTTGCATGCTAATAATGAGATTTTTATACAATTCTAAAGTTCCTAAGTCCCAAAAGTTTGAATTGTTTTCTAATTTAATGACTTTAATATCATGAACCTTAGGCACAACCACTGTTTTAAAAAATGAAGAATAACCTTCACAAGGGGGAATTTCCTTTAAGGAAACCTTGCCAAATCCTGCATAGGTAACTCTTGGTGAATTTAAAGCCGGTGGAACGATATCCATTAACTGATCATTATTATCCAGCTCCAATCTATTGTATTTGTCTTTTTTGTTACAAGGAACGGAGATCAGCACATGTTGATGCAAATGTGCTTGTCTAAAAAAATCATTCCAAAAAAAGTCATCTTCCAATAAAAAGGTGTCAGGATTAAAAATGTAAACATCCTCGATTTCAGGGTGATGTCTTTTTATATTATGAAAGGAGCCTCCGTTTCCTAACAGCTGTTTTTCAAAAAGGTTAATGACATTACATTTTGCTAATGCTTCCCATTTATTAAACATTTTCCACTGATGATGAGTGTTAATAATAAAGTTCTCGAAACCAAGGCTTTTACAAAAGGTTATCTGGTGATCAAGTAATGTTTTCTCGAAAAAATAAAATAAGGGTTTAGGTATCTCTTTTCCGACATCTCCCATTCTCGTGCCTAGCCCCGCACAGGGAATAAATGCCCATCTAGTTTTCATAATAAACCTCAGAGAGTACAACTCTTAGGTCGTAAAACTCTTTATGTCGAAAAAGAACCTCCCTCAGTCGTTCAAAGGAATATCCAATATATTTTAAATAACGAATGTCATTTCGCTGCTGATAAATAAAAGCGAAGCTTCCGAGGGCCTTAAATACCCGCTGAATGGTCATTAAATCATAAAGATAATCAAACTCTTCTTTCGAATCCTGTAGTCTCTGCGCTTTGACGAAATTATTAAAATAAGAGTCTTTTAGACTAGCCTTGTTTTTCGATGAAATCTTGTAATAGGAGTCCTCTAATAATGAGACAAGATCATATTGGGGTAAACCAATTCTCGTATCCTGAAAATCTATCACGATATGATCATTGTTTTTAACCATTAAGTTCCTAGAATGAAAGTCCCTGTGGGTAACCACCATCTTACCTTCAGTAAGTTTTTGGCATATCTTTTTAAAAGCCTCCTTCAAGAGCTTTTCCTTTTTTCCAAGGTCTGAGGCAAGAAAGCCTTTGATTAAATGTTCATTTGTGAAGTCGACCTCCCACATAAGCTTTTCAAGATCAAAAAACCTCTTCGTAAAGCCTTCATTAAGATACTTCTCCCTTGAAATACTTTGTATTTTAACTAGCTCTCCTAGGGATTTTTCATAACTTTCAAGTTCATTCCTTGGATCACTTAAACCCGCTAAGTGATTGAGCAAGGTAGTATCTCCAAGGTCCTCTTGTAACAAATATCCTTTTTCTAAAACGAAATCATAAACCTCTGGCACTCTTACTTCATTTTTAAAGTAAACTTCTTGAAGTCTTAAAAAGTCGTCTTTCTCTCCACTTGCAGATGGAGGCTGAAGACAAACGACATAGGTTTTTTCTTTCTGTCTGATCCGATAATATCTTCTTGCTGAAGCATCCCCAGTCAGTCTCTTAACCTCCAAGAGCTCCCCCTTGGAAATATTTCCCTTTTTTATTGATTGATTAAAAAGTGAATCAATAAAAAGCTTTTCTGTTTTAATCTGTGCATCTGTGCTCATTAAATACTATCCCTAAAACGATAAAAGCTCGAAGACGAGTTTAATTCACTAATTTCAAACTGCTCTATCCCTTGCCCGACAAGAAAACTTTTAAATGCTGACTCTTCTCGAGTTACCCCTTTTGGATCTCTGATAAGCCATGAGAAATCCAGAGAGTTTTTATTTTGTAATTGTATCCAGTTTAAAATCGCAGCAGCATCATACTCGGACCGCCTCAAAGCAAAATAGGTCCACTTATAAATTTCTACCTTTGATCTAAAATTTACTTTTGTTAAGCTTAGTGCCTGCTTAACACTAATTATACCAACCGGTAGCATCCTCTTTTTTTCAAATATATTTCTACCCGACTTAATAATTTCAAAAGCAAAAGCACTTAAAAGAAGCGACTCATTCTTCAAATACTTTCGTATCAACCCCGTAGAAAAATAAAATCGATACCTTGGAAAAGAAAAAATATAAGGAGTGCTATCTACGATTAAGTTAAATTGTGGTTTTATCTCCTGAGGTAAGAGCAACTCGTTATTCGCAATAACTCTGTTAAAAACTTCATTTAGATATTTTTTCGCCCAATAGCCTAATCTCTTAAAGCGAACTTCGGGGTTACTTCTTAAGGATTTATCTAGGAATGTTAGATGATCTACAAAGTCATCATCAAATACGCCTTTAATTTGATCATTCGGCAAAATAGGGTTTGTTTTTTTATAAAGAGATTCGACTTGAGCACAGCTCACAAACAAAGCAAGGAAAAGAAAAAAAAACGCCCTCAACAGAGGGCGCCCTTTTATAACATTTTTTTTTAACATTTGTTATTCCGAAGCGATTTCTCTCTCAGGAATATAATACAGAGTGAAACCTGCAAAAATCAAATTTGGATCTTTAATTAGTGGTCTGTTGTTATTGTAAATAAGCTCCCACTTCTTAGGTGTCCCATACTTATCCGAAGAGATAGAGACCAGAGAGTCACCGTTCTTTATAAGATATGGAAGTCCTTCAGGATTCCAAATGAACTCTTGGGCTGGTTTTTGATATCTTACAACAGTTCCCTCAGCCACTCGATCCCCGTTAAGGCCATTGAGATCACTCAACATTTTCCACTTTCTGTAATCGCCATAGAGGTTGAAAGCTACCATCATCAAGGTCTCACCTTTTTTGACAGTATACTGACCCTCATCTCCACTTAATTCGATTGCAGGAGATGAAGCTAGCGCATCATCAAGAGCAATTGCATCCATATTGTCATTGTTAACGACTTCTTCAGTTGCCATTAGAGGCTCGTCCTCAATGATCAGTTGCTCGTCTTCAGCGTCTACAATAAAGTCGGCTTCGCTGATAATTGGGTCTTCTGACTGTGAGACTTCTTCTTTTTTTGAGCCTCTTGAACACGATACTGTTGCTACGAGAGCAATAAGAAGTAAGTAATTAGTCGCTTTCATATTTTCTCCTAAGAGTAGGTTTTCTATTCATTTCCTTTAGCTTTCTTGTCGGAACATCATAACCTTAGCTTGAGGCAAAAAAAGATATCCTGTGGTTATTATTCAATTATAAATAAAATCGACAACTTATATAGATAAATAAAATTTGCCCACCCCAACAAGCACAATTTTCTCTATGAGAAAATTGACTACAAAAATAGTCAATTTTACTCGGTGGACATTAATCACCTTAAAATTGTAAAATTTTTTTATGAAAGGTCTTCTCTTCTTTATAACACTCTTTTTCATGGCAACCTCTCTCGCTCAATCGCTTGTCGATGACTTGGGGGGAAATGAGTTCTCAGGATCTTTGGGTGGCCCTGGCGCTCCTGAGATGAGTACTGAAAAAATTGAAAAAATTAGTGCTAGTGGACGTGTCCTGATTCTCTCAAATAATGCTGCTAGCTATGGCAAAGGTGACTTTATTTCACTCGTGCTTGATGACAAGCTCGTGAATAGGGCAATTGTCGCTAAAACCACCAATGCATCAGGTGGCATCAAAATTATTAAAGTCTACAATGTTGAGATAAATAAACTTCTCAAACCTGGTATGGAAGTCAAAGTCATTCGTGGTGATGATAGTTATTTTCTCAATCGTAAACAACAAGATACCCCAGAGGACAACGTAGCAATTATCCAAGATGAAGAGGGTCTTTTTGATGAAACGACGCTACTTGAGGACGACCTTTCACTTGAGGAAAATACAAAACGTAAAATTAAAAACGACAATATTATCTCCCTCTTTCTATCTCAGGTTGAAGGGCAAGATGCTGGGCGAGAGTCTAAAAGGTACACTCAGATTTCTGGTGCGTGGTCTTATCAAGTAGATGACAATATTTGGGGTGAAATTAGCTATGGCGAAAATACTATCACTGACTTCCCTGGTGGAGAGGTCGACACGACCTTTACCAACCTTGTGGTTCGACTCAAATACACTGTAGAGGCACCCTTTTATTCATATATCCAGCCCTATGCTGGTTATCAAATTCTTTCAGCTGACAGTCCTTTGGCAGGAACAGGAAATCTAACTCCTGAAGAAGCAGAGGAAGAACGTAAATTAGTTACAGAACTTGAGAAGTCAGGACCCATTTTTGGAGTTACAATTTTAAAAAGACTTGTCCCTGGTTGGTTTGCTAGAGTAGACGTCGGTTCAGATTCCATGAATTTTGGATTTTCCCTTGAATTTTAAAACGCTTTTTTTACTTTGCCCTTTTATTTTAGGCTGTGGTGTAAAAGGTGACCCAAGGCCTCCCGGAGATACAATGCTTCCATCTGTTGAAGCTTATTACTTAGAGGATCTTAACAAGCCTGATATACATGAAAAAGAAAATGAGGAAAAAAATAAAGCCAACCAGAAAGGCAAAATAAAAACAGAAGAGGCGTCCTCCTCACCATGACTGATCTTATCTTATCCACAGGAACAAATCTGGGTGACCGACTCGAGTTCTTAAATATTGCTAAGAAAAAGCTTAGTGAATCTTTTCACTTTATAGAAGAAAGCCCTGTCTATGAATCAAACGCTGTAGATTACCTCGACCAGCCCGATTTCCTTAATCAGGTAATTCATTTTCAAATTGATAACCAAACTTCCCCTGATGATGTCTTAAGCAGGATTTCAGAAATCGAACAATCCCAAGGAAGAAAAAGGTTCATTAATAAAGGACCTCGAACATTGGATATAGACATTCTTTTTTATGGGTTCAAGGTAATAAACACTGACCAATTGCAAATTCCTCATCCTCGTCAATTCCAGAGAAGTTTTATCATTACACCGCTAAAAAGCCTTCGCATTTTCAACTCTCTTCAAAAGGAATTTTCCTTCTCTGATAAATTTGACAACGATTGTTGGTTATTTGAGCAGTAGCTTGATTAACATATTCAAATTGACCCCAATTTAGCACGCCCACTATAATAAGCCTTTGAAACCTAGACTAGGAAATGGACCTCTTATGATGAACTTTGAACTTACTCAGGAACAAAAAGAAATTCATGAAATGGCCATGAAATTTGCAAGAAATGAAATGATGCCCAATGCCTCAGAGTTTGACTTAAAATCTGAGATGCCTATGGATATCTTACAGAAAGCTTGGGAGCTTGGTTTAGTAAATACATGCATTCCTTGCGACTTTGGTGGCAATGGTTTTAATACTATCGATGCTATGATTATTACAGAAGCTTTAGCATATGGTTGTCTCGGTATGAATACTGCCATTATGGCAAATGACCTCGCACTTTTGCCAATTGTCATTGGTGGCACAAAGGAGCAAAAAGAGAAATACTTAAAGCCATTCACTGAGTCTTATAAAATAGCAGCATTTTGTCTCACTGAACCTGGCAACGGCAGTGATGCCGGCGGCTTAAAAACTTCTATTAAAGACGGTGGCGATCACTGGATCGTCAATGGTCAAAAGATGTGGATCACCAATGCTGGATATGCTGACTTATTTACTCTCTACGGAACAATTGATCCCGAATTAAAACATAAAGGCATTAGTGCTCTTATCATTGATGCCAAAACAGAAGGAATTGAAGTAGGTGCTCCCGAAAAGAAAATGGGGCATTGTTGCTCAGACACCAGAAGTGTGACATTTAACAATGTAAAGGTCCCTAAAGAAAATATGCTTGGTAAACCAGGAGAAGGATGGAAGATTGCCATGCAAACTCTCGATCATTCAAGACCAATGGTTGCTTCATCTGCAGTTGGTGGAGCTCAGTGTGCTCTGGACCATGCGACTCAATATGCAAAAGAGAGAGTTCAGTTTGGAAAGCCGATTTCTGGTCACCAATCTATTCAATTTATGCTCGCTGACATGGCAACCAAAGTAGAGGCATCGCGACTTCTTGTCTATAAATCAGCTTGGCTCATAGACAATGGCCAATCAAATACCAAACTTGCCAGTATGGCAAAGCGCTTTGCTAGCGACTCGTTTATGGAGGTCGCAACTGACGCAGTTCAGATTTACGGAGGCTATGGTTATAGTAAAGAATACCCTGTGGAAAAGTTGATGAGGGACGCTAAACTAATCCAGATATACGAAGGAACTTCTCAAATCCAAAGGCTTGTTATTGCCAAAGAAGTTCTTAAATAAAATAAGAAAATTTTTCTTTTTATAAGGAGATTAAGTATGAATATTTTTGTCTGTGTAAAGCAGGTTCCAGACACGGAAACAAAAGTCACTCCCAATGGGGACGGAACTTTTATCGAAACGAGTTCAATAAAATGGATCATGAATCCCTATGACGAGTTTGCTGTTGAGCAAGCTCTTCTACTTAAAGCTGCGAATGCCGGATCCAGCGTGACTGTTGTCAGGGTTGGCTCTACTCAAGATACTGAAGCATTAAGAACTGCTCTTGCTATGGGTGCGGACGAAGCTGTTTTAGTTGAAAGCGAAGACAACCTAGACTCTTATATGATCGCTAAAGCTCTTAAGGGAGGTATCGAGAAATCTGGCAAAAAACCAGATATCGTTTTTACAGGTAAACAAGCAATCGATGATGATTGTCTACAAGTACCTCAACTTTTAGCCCAAATGCTAGATATGCCATCTGTCTCCGTTGTCGTTGGCTTCGACCATGCAGATGGAAAAGTAACTCTCAAAAGAGAAGTTGAAGGGGGAGCTCTTGAAGTCTATGAAGTTAGTACTCCAGTTGTTGTTGCTTGCAACAAGGGTTTGAACACTCCAAGATATGCAAGCCTCCCAGGGATCATGAAAGCCAAAAGAAAACCCTTGCAAACAATATCCTTAGGAGATGCAGGCGTGAGTGCTGACGATCGTCGGGTGAAATATAGCAACTTTCAACTACCACCAGAGAAGCCACCCGGTAAAAAGTTTGATGCTATGGATGAGGGCAAACAGGCTGAAGTTGTTGCAGAAGTTGTTCAGCTTCTACGCAACGAAGCAAAAGTAATTTAATTAATGGAGAAACAGATATGTCAAAAGTATTAGTATTCACTGAAACGACAGATGATAATGTTAAAAGTGTAACCCTAGAGATTTTAGGCAAGCTCACAGGTCAAGAAGTTGATGTTGCGTGTATCGGTAATCTTCCAGAAGCCGGTGCGAAGGCACTGGCCGAGCATGGGGCTGCCAATATACACAAAATTTCAGGTGCTGGGTTAGAGCAGTATTCTCCAGAAGGCTACAGTAAAGCTCTCAAAACCGTAATTGATAATGGTGGCTATGATTATGTCATGGCAGGGTCTACATCTTTGGGTAAAGACCTTATGCCGAGACTAGCAGGTTCTCTCGATGCAGGTATGGCTTCTGAAGTCACAAACTTCACCATGGATGGAGGAACTTTTTCAGGAACTCGTCCACTATTCGCTGGTAAGGTTCTCGCAAAAGTAGAACTTGATGGACCAAAACCACACTTTGTAACAGTTAGACCCAACGCTCTTGGTATGCCAGATAGCCCTTCAGCTGGAGCTGGTAACACAAATGACGTTAATGCTGATGTTGGCGAAATTAGAGCGGCTATAAAAGAGATTGTAAAAGGTGCATCTGAGAAGGTTGATCTTACAGAGGCCAATATTATTATTTCTGGTGGCCGAGCTATGAAGAATGCTGAAAACTTCAAAATACTTGATGAGTGTGCGGAGGTTATTGGTGCTACTGTTGGAGCTTCAAGAGCTGCTGTTGACTCTGGATACGCCCCTCACGCAATGCAGGTAGGTCAAACTGGAAAGACTGTGGCTCCTTCGCTTTATATCGCTTGTGGAATTTCGGGTGCTATTCAACACTTAGCTGGGATGAGAACTTCAAAGGTTATTGTTGCTATCAATACTGACCCTGATGCACCTATATTTACAAAAGCAGATTACGGAATTGTGGGTGACCTTTTTAAGATCGTTCCAATCCTTACAGAAGAATTTAAAAAAATGATGTAAAAAAAAGCCCCGAAAGGGGCTTTTTTTTTAGAAACTAAAACCTGTTTGGTCTATTTTGTCACTTGCAGGATCTCTCTCATATTCACCCTCATTTCGCTGATCTTCAAAGTATTCAGCTTCTCCCTCAATATCTAAATACTCATCGCTATTTATTCTTTCACCGTCAGCTTCTTCTACATAATCATTAGCACCATTTTCATTGAATTCTTCATCATAATACTCTTCTTCACCATATCCATGATCTTGTTCATATCTTTCATATTGTTCGTCTTGATACTCTTCATCTCTCTTAAAACCAGAATCATTACCTTGAGCAGGTGCCTGTTGTTGAGTTGCGACCTCTGCTGCAGCATCGTTGGGGACAATATTTTGAGTTACAGTTCCAAACTTTTCTTCAATCTCTTGCTTCTTAGCAGGAGTCACGAAGTTTAACATCGCTCCAGCAAGCACTCCTGTAGAAAACCGAACCTTTACTTCATCTTTACTTACGTTGGTAAGAATTCCTTGATTTCCTCTCATGTCGTTAAAAACACCATGGTTTTTAATTCTCGCTTCCGTCGAAAGGGCTTCCGTTTGGTTTTTGGTTCCTACATGAAGAATAATATTTTCCATAATAAGTTCACCATTTTTAAGATAAGCATACCCTTCCATGCTATCACCCCTAAGAATGTTTCTATTCCTGTTTGGATCTTGCGCAGAAACGAGAGATAAATCATCTTCGATATGATATCTGTTGGCATTCTTTTCTTCATTAATTTCAGCTATTGGCTTATTTACATCTACCTGCGGAGCAAGTGTATCTTTCTTAACCTTGACTGCCTGAACAATTTCAAAGCCTTCTCCAAACTCTTTAAAAAGGGCAATCGTACCTTCTCTTGTTAAAAGAGAAATTTTGAAGGTTTGACCAAAATCCTCATCAACTCTTACTGTACTTAAATCAATCAGTTTTAAATTGATAACAACTCTCTCTCCATCTTTTTCCTCTTTCATGTCGTATTGGACATTGTCCTGATCATCGATAACTTTTGTAATGATCCATTCACCATCAACAAGAGATGAATCTTCCATTCCAACTTTTTGAATGAGCGGATACTTGATATTTTCAGAGGCAACAATCCTCTTGTCCCCAAAAGTTTGAGAAAGATTAACATCAACCTCAACCACACTGTCCATAAAGTCAGCTGTATAAAATTGTTGATCATAATAAGACTCGGCCATTGCTACCAGAGACAAAAGACCTAGCCCCACCGACAATGTTTTTACCAAGTTCTTAAACGCTTTCATTAATCCTCCAATATCTATTAAGGCTTAATGATGCAACGAGTATGCCAAAACTGAGAAAGTCACCCTTTTTTCAAAAGAGTGACTAAGTGACTGAATTTACATAAAACATTGTCGGTGCTTTAGACAAAAAAAACCCGACGATTGCCGGGTTAGTGTATAGATTTTAAACAGGTAGGGATTTATTACACAAAGACTTAGTCAAGCTTTGGTGTCTTGCCCGTATAGTCGCCGTGGGAGGCGCGGAACCTTTTAAGGGCCGTTACAACCAAATCCTCCAAAGGAATTCCACTATTTTTGGCCATATTTTCAAAAGATTCAACGATCTCTTTTTCAATTTTGACGTTTAGTTCTTTCAGGTCCCCCTGATTGTGTTTTTGTGATTTCATAATCCGTCCTTTATTGCCCAATTACTTTGAGAGCGCCTTTTTTCCGTAAAGTCACCAAAGCTAAACTTGTTTGATACTCTGCTAGAGGTGACTCCAAAAATATATCGGATACTTTATTAAAGTCTGAAATAACAGTCAAAGTCTCAAATTCCCAAAAAGAGACACTTGGACCCCTCGCCACAAAGTCAGGGTTAATTAATAGTCTCAACTGGGGTGGTGGTATCTTCTTTAAGGCATCTTTATATTGCTGGTAAATAATTTTTGCGCTTTTTTGAAGTTCGTCAAAAGTAAGCTCAAAAATAGCCTCTGACAATGTGACAATTTCAGGTTCAACAACAAAGGTAAGTCTTTCATCCTCAAGATCTTCAATTACTATATTATAAAGGGTGGACCTTCCAATCCTTCCTTTATAGCTAGAATTTACAATGAGGCCATCAAGAAGGGCTACTCTTCCAAGAAATTTCCTATTGTCTTTATCGAGAACATTAATCTTACCCGTGAAGTTCAAAACGACCTGATCGGATAAAGTTTTTAAAAATGCCAAATTGCCCTACTTGAAAAGCTTGCCCAAAAATCCTTTTTCTTTATTCATTTTAGCAACTTTTTCAGCGATATCTACATAAGACTTGTAGGCGGTATTCTTCTGATAAGATTCATCTGCCATATAGGGTTTGCCGTTATCTCCAGCCTCGCGCATTACCATTTCTAATGGAATATCTCCTAAAAAGCTAACCTCAAGTTCTTTTGCAACCTTCTTAACGCCATCTTTTCCAAAAATATAATACTTTTCGCCTTCTTTGCCTTCAGGTGAGAAATAAGACATATTCTCCACCATTCCGATAACAGGAGTATTAACCTGTTGGAACATCTTTAGTCCCTTAATCGTATCAGCTATTGCTACTGACTGAGGTGTTGAAACGACAACTACCCCATCAACCTCTGTATTTTGAACCAGGGATAGCTGCGTATCACCAGTACCTGGGGGAAGGTCGATAATTAAAAAGTCCAGCTCACCCCAATCCGTATCAAAGAAGAACTGATTTAATACCCCTCCCAACATAGGTCCACGCCAAATTACTGGATCACTTTCGTTAATGAAGAGACCAAATGAAATAAAAGATAAACCATAAGCCTCCAAGGGCTTAATTTTCTTTTGAGCCGTTGCTTCTGGCTTTGCTCCTTTTTTGTTAAGAAGTATTGGGAGTGAAGGGCCATAAATATCTGCATCCAAAAGACCGACTTTATATCCTAGCTTTTTTAAACTAAGGGCCAAATTTACAGAGACAGTACTCTTACCAACTCCTCCCTTACAGCTCGAAACAGCGATGACATTTTTAACATTAGGTATTCTCTTTTTATTACCGTTCACACCATGGCCCACCTTTAGATTCGCGTGGGCAGAAGTTGGTTTTTCCTCCGATTTTGGAGGGTTTTGATTACCAATATTAGTCTCACTTGAAATTGTTTTAACTAGAATTTTATCTTCTTCATATTGTCCATTTAGCGCCTCAACAATATCATTTTCAATTTTCCTCTTTTCCTGTGGTCCAATACCATCTCTTCGGTAAGTTATGGTAACCTGACCTTTATCGTCAGCTTCAGCATTTACCCATCTCTTTTCGTCAGATAAAGACTTGCCAGAGGTTGGGTTTAAGATATTTCCAAGTAGTTTGATCGTATTTTCCATAAAATTCTCCTAAGAACTTTCTAAACCATTCCCATGGGAATTTAAAGCTCTAACAGCAATGTACAATTGGACAAACTTTTCCGCTAAATAAATCCCTAGCGCAAGGTGACAATTGACCTTATCATTAAGACTCTAACCCTTTAAAATAACAATTGATGGCCGGATATAAACGAAATACTTACCTCATTAACCCTCACTTCCAAATAAAGTTTAGTCTCTATGTCTGTGGGCTAGTTTTCGTCTCCTCGATCATTTATCCCCTGACAATTTTTGATCTTTTATCTAGCTTCATTGCCTTCATTGGTTCGAAATCACCAGAAGCTGCAGCTCAGCTACAAAACAAAAGAACCAGTCTGATAGTGATTCTCACACTCTGGCAGATTGGATTTACAGCGCTGGTCTTTATCGCTTGTATCTTTTTCAGCCATAAAATTGCAGGGCCTATGTTTAAGCTGCAAAAATTTCTACGAGCAAAAAAAGACGGCAATGAAGATGGTAAGCTTTTCTTTAGAAAGGGGGATTACTTTCATGAGGTTGCAGATGATTTTAATGACGCTTTTAATGAACTCGAAGAAAGACATCATCAAGATTTAATGTATTTAAATGAAGTTAATTCTTACATTAGCAACCTAGGAATGGTTGTCCCCGAAGACAAAAGAGCTGTGCTTTCAGAGATAACACAAAGGCTCAATCAAATTCAAAGTAGGTTTGAGTCAGCAGATTAGTTTTCTCTTTGAGTGTTAGAAAAAATGGAGTTTTTCTGAATCTTCTCGTAGTAATTCTTTTTTTAACATTAACAAGTGTTCAGGCTAACTATCTGGACTGGAAATCTGTAAGTAGTCATGAGTTTTCAAAAAAAGAAATTTTAGCGGCAAAAAACTTGGAAGACTTTTACTGGGCAGTTCGTCAGAAAGACATTAAAAGACTAAATTATAACCATTCCCTTTTTAAAAAAAGACACGGATCCAAATTGGCATTATACCTTCCTCTTTTGGAGCAAGGCCTAGTTCTCGCCAAACAGATTAAAAAAAAGAAGTTTTTATCAACTTGCCCAGAGATTGACCCTACTGATTCTATTTTTAAAAAGTTTACCCGTGAGTATAAAAGGTATTGCGTGAATAATAATATAAAAGCAGTACTCGCTAGCTCTAAGCTAACCGATTCGCAAATCAGCTTTTTAAACAACAACCTCGATTTATTTACAAAAAGAACGAATATTAAACCCTTACGAGAGAAGCTTAAAAAATGGGATCAAAAGACTATCGCTTCTTTTTCAAAAGCTTTAACTGACAGCATTCTAAAAACCAAAAGACTTCCCCACAAAGAGCTTTTAGAATATATTGCCTTAGACCATAAGGTTACGAGATTTATTCAAAAAAACCAGCTCTTTGCTTCAAGTGTCTACCACAACTACTCAAAGATTTTCTCTAATCTCGTCAAAGAATTTAAAAATCTCTATATTAAAGGAGATAACGAGGGCGCAAGAGAATCTCTTTTACATGCAATCGAGTTTTATGAGTCTAATAAAGATAAAATCAATGACTCAAAGGCCTGGAGACTCTTCATAACCTCTGGAAAAAAAGTAGCTAGAAGAGATGACTACCCTCTTGCCCTAGACCTGTTTAGACTGAGTGAAAAAAGCGGTGATGAAGAGCAGGTATTTGAATCTAAATTCCAAACCCTTTTTGCTTTTTACAGGGAAGGAAAACTAAGTGATGCTAGAAAGTTCATTAAGGAAGAAGATTTTGTTGAAAAATTCGATAAGCTAAATTCAAAGCTTCGTTTTTGGGTTTCTCGAGTTTATGCAGAAAGTAAAGAATACAAAAAAGCAAAAACTCTCTTCAAAAGGCAAATTGAAATCAATCCATTAAGTTTTTATTCGATCCTAAGCCTTAAAAAACTTCAATCCCTTTCTCCCTCACAGGAAGTCTCTCTCATTATTAATGAAGATATTCCTAGTCTAAATACACAGATTGGAAAAAAAGCTTCAGAGAAAATAGCCCTCTTTAATCTTTTTTCTCAAGCCAATACAACAACATTATCCAATGCGCTTGCTTATGAGTTAAGGGCTCTTGATGAAACTAAGTTTTTTCCAAATTTGGGAATCCATAAAGCGAAAGCTCTTAAGCCCTACTTTCTCATAAAGTTTTTCAGTCAAAGTAATAGCCACCTCCATAGTTTTAAGGTTGCTTACTCAAACCTAAAACAAGGTAAAATTAAGCTCAATAAGCTTGTCGTAGAAAGCCTCTTTCCCATTAAATATCAAAACCTAGCAAAGTCATACGCACCTAATATAGAAAATAAAATCATCTTAAGTCTTATTAGACAAGAATCTGCCTTCAATGAAAGAGCGAGAAGTGCCGTTGGTGCCAGAGGCCTTATGCAAATTATGCCCGCAACCGGCAGGCAATTCGTAAAAAGTCTAAAAGCCTATCAGCTCTATGAGCCAGAGTTAAATATTAAAATTGGAACAAAGTTTTTAGATGAACTTCTACGAAAATATGATGGTGATCTCATTTTCACCCTTTCTGCTTATAACGCTGGGATGGGCAATGTTTCCAGGTGGCAAAGGTCCATTCCCTTTACTACAGATGAACTAACCAACGTTGAACTTATTCCCTTCAAAGAGACAAGAAATTACGTGAAACTAATTTATCGCAATCTTTTCTTTTACTCAGCACTTGAGGGCTCAAATGAAAGCCTCTTATCCCCTGTTCAAAATAGCTTTAAAATAACCCTCGATTCTAAACATTAAATCTGAAGTGAACGACATCGCCGTCTTTGACTTCGTATTCTTTACCTTCAATCTTTAGCTTGCCAGCCTCTTTAACTTTTTGTTCACTACCAAGAGAAAAAAGGTCATCACAGTGATAAACCTCTGCCTTAATAAAACCTCTTTCAAAGTCTGTATGGATTACACCTGCAGCCTGAGGAGCTTTTGACCCGGCCTTAAAGGTCCATGCCCTTACTTCCTTTTCGCCAGCAGTAAAATAAGTTCTTAAGCCAAGAAGATCATAAGCCGTTTTTGTCAATGTTTCGAGCCCCGACTTTTCAATTCCAGCGGCTTCAAGAAATTCGGCTTTTTCTTCCTCCGTCTCAAGAAGAGAGATTTCAGATTCTAACTTTCCGCAAATCACTAGAGCTATCGAGCCCTCTTTATTAGCATGCTCGGAAACAAGCGATGTGTATTGGTTTCCATCTGTTGCACTATCCTCATCAACATTACAAAGATAAAGAACGGGTTTTAGCGTAATAAGATTTAAATCTTTAATCGCATCCCTATCCTCTTCACTTAAACCCAACGAGAATGCCCTTTCACCTTTTTCAAGATGATCTTTAAGTCTTTCTAGAATCGGTTGTTGAATCTTAGCGATTTTTTGCAAATCTTTATTTTGACTCTTAAGGACCTTAGGTATGCCTTGGAGCTTTTTATCAACAATCTCCAGATCTGCTAACGCAAGCTCATAGTTAATTGTAGTTATGTCATCTATTGGATCAATCTTTCCATGAACATGAACAACATTTTCATCATCAAAACATCTAATAACATGGACGATGGCGTTTACTTGTCTGATATGACCAAGGAATTGGTTTCCAAGCCCCTCTCCCTTAGAGGCGCCTTTAACTAGGCCCGCAATATCTACAAATTCAACGATGGTTGGTACGGTTCTTTGAGGTTTAATAAATTCTGTAATTTTATCAAGCCTCTCGTCTGATACATTAACTATTCCTACATTAGGTTCTATTGTACAGAAAGGGTAATTAGCCGCCTCTGCTGGAGCAGCGGTAAGTGCTTTAAAGATAGTAGACTTTCCTACATTCGGTAGTCCTACAATTCCACAATTTAAACCCATCTTAATTTCCTTTTTCTAATACAGATTTTTTACTAAATTTATTTTGTGCTTTTTGAAAACCTTGTTTTAAATAAAAGTCTATTGCTTTTGACCCCAACTCTAGAAAGTCTGTGAGCCAAGGCTCCTCTTCATCTTTATTAAATTTACCCAAAACATGAGCCGAAACATCGCCGTGTTTCGGTTTTCCCACCCCCATTCTAAGTCTTAGGAAGTTTTGATTGGGAAGATGTTGTGCCATAGACTTCAAGCCATTATTTCCCGCTAAGCCTCCTCCTTTTTTCAAATGAAGAGTCCCAAAAGGTAAATCAATCTCGTCATGAACGACAAGAATGTCGTCAATGCCAACCTTATAAAAGTCCATAGCCGGACGAACACTCTCACCACTTAAATTCATAAAGGTTTGTGGCTTTAAAAAAATTACCTGCTCACCCTTGATATTGACGAGGGTAAACTCACCCTTAAATTTTTCCTTCCAATTTGCGCCCTCTAACAAGGGTAGCTTATCGAATAGCATCCAACCTATATTATGACGGGTGTCCTCATATTCACGGCCAGGGTTTCCAAGGGCTACAATCAACTTGGCCAAAACAAGATCCTAAACAAAAAGGGAGCTCACAGAGTCGTTATTAAACGTTCTATGGATTGCCTTAGAGAGAAGTTCCGCAGTAGAGAGAACTTTAATCTTATCAATTTCTAAACCCCTTTCTGCTAAAGGTATTGTGTCTGTAACAATAACTTGATCCAAGTCTTGAGATTCTTGAATTCTAGAAAGTGCTGGGTCTGAGAAAACAGGGTGAGTTGCACAAGCATAGACCTTAGTGGCGCCATGATCTTTAAGGGTTTTGCAAGCTTCAATAAGCGTTCCTGCGGTATCGATCATGTCGTCAATTATGATACACTCTTTGCCTTTAACATCACCAACAACGTTCATGGCCTTTGCCACATTTTTTCCAGTCCGTCGCTTGTCAATCATAGCAATGTCACATTTTAGCTTTTTGGCATAATGACGAACTCTTTCAACTCCACCAGCATCCGGGGAAACAAAAATTGAGTTGTCAGTAATAAGTGACTCTTCAATATAATTGATGAGTACCGGAGAAGCATAAATATTATCGAAGGGAATGTTGAAAAAGCCCTGAATCTGACCAGCATGGAGGTCCATGGTTATAACTCTTGTCGTTCCCGCAGTTGTTAGAAGATCAGCAACTAACTTTGCAGATATAGGAGTTCTTGGACTTACTTTTCTGTCTTGCCTTGAGTATCCATAGTGAGGAATCACTGCAGTAATAGAAGCGGCGGAAGCCCTCTTAAGAGCATCAACCATAATTAGCAATTCCATGAGATTGTCATTTACCGGGGTACATGTTGATTGGATGACAAAAACATCTGCACCACGAACATTTTTCTCCATCTCGCAAAATATCTCTCCATTAGCAAAACGAACCAGCTGAGGATCAACAAGAGAGACATCGAGAAAGTCAGATATTTTATCAGCAAGGTTCCTGTTAGAGTTTCCGGATACGAGGACTATTCTTTTCATAGGCGGAACCTTTTTGAATTTAAGATTAAAAGGTGGCAGGGGTGGCAGGAGTCGAACCTGCGAATGGCAGAATCAAAATCTGCTGACTTAACCACTTGTCGACACCCCTGTGATGCTGAGTTAAAATTTATACTGAAACTTAAGTCGCTTGGCAAGCTGAGAGGGCTTTTTACTGGCCCTGACACGCCATTTCATTGAATAATTTTCCACGATTCTCATAATAATTCTTGTACACCAAAAAGGCACTATTAGATCCGTACAGTTTAAACTCTTTATTTTTAGTCCTATCCCCCTCGAGCCCAACCCAAGTGATAAGAAGTTCACGGCCATCAAAACCAACAAACCAATTATCATAGCCATTGTTTGAGGTACCTGTTTTTCCAAAAAAGTTCATTTGACCAAGCTTATCCCCAACTCTAAAGCGTATTGTTGTAAGCAATGGATCAGACAAAGCATCCAAAACCTCTGTGCCAACTCCCTTCCAGCAAGCATTTCTCAAAAACTGAGCAAAAGCATTTCCTAGCTCTTCTATAGAAAGCTCCACACTTCCTAAAAGCTGGGCAGGATATTCAGAGAGAGGTTTTTTAAGCCTAGGAATACTTTTGTTAAAGAGAGGCTCAAATTCAGAAAAACCAAAGTTTTTTACCGCTCTAATAACTGGCCGATTAAGACTTTGAATCAAGGCTTCTCGGAAAGTCACCTTTGGTGGCAAGTCTCTATGGGATTCCCGTGGACTCCATTGTCCAGAGACTAGATCAAGGGTCACTGATGCAGTTTCTATTTCATCGTCTAAAGAAAGACCTGCACCACTAAGAAGACCGTAAATAATGGGCTTTAAGGTACTGCCTACTTGATGGGCTTCTTTTTTTATTGCGGTTTCCAAATCACGTTCAAATTTAGAGTAGTAATTAAATTCTATCTCTTTCTTATCTTCGGTCAGTTTAATTTTAATTATTTTTATCGCAAGATCACTATTCTTATATCTTTCTTTTAATTTTTGGTTGAGGGTTTCGGCCTCATTAATAAGAATATAATTGGCATAAACCTGCTGATCTCTTGGCTTTTTTGACAAAAGATAGAGTGAGCGAAGTGATGTCTTTTTTGAAAAACTCTTTAAATGGCTTACCCAATTATTCCACTTTTTATCACTCCAAAACGTGGCATCATGAGGGAAAAGATTCAATTCTTTCAACTTATTAAAAACAATGCCGACCCTTTCTTTTAGGCGCTCTGATCTATTAATAGGACTATAAAAATAGGGTCCTTTCAGAAGACTAATTAAAATAGAAGCCTCAAAAGGTGTAAGAGCACTATAGGGTTTTTGAAAATAGAATAAGGAGGCAGTAGCAACTCCCTTTATTTTTATTCCTTGAAGACTTCCCCATTCAACTTCATTAAAATAGGCTTGTAGTATTTCTTCCTTTCCAAATTTCGCCTCAATATAAGTACTCGCAATCATCTCTTTAATTTTTCTTGAAAACTTTTTTTCATTAGAATAAAAAAGGTTTTTAGCTAATTGCTGGGTTAGGGTGGAGCCCCCTTGTTCTAAGCGCCGTACTTTTATGTCATGCCACAAAGCCCTTAAAAGAGAGCGAGGATCGACTCCTGCATGGTCAAGAAAACGATAGTCCTCAATTCCTATAAGTCCTCGCCATAATAGACTTGGAATTTCAGGAAAATTTAATTTCGACTGAAGACAGTAGACTCTTTTACAATCATTCTTTTTTATTTCTGGTAACAGCACTGAATCTGTAAAAAAGAGTCCCTTTTTTTTTTCTTGTAAGCTTTTTTGGTTTTGTTCAATAAACTGACTTAAGGTCTGGGGTAGTTCTGACCAGGCTAAAAAAAGCTTCAAATGCTCTCGGTTAAGAACGACCCCCTGATCTATCGTGTCATCGGCAGATCTCTCCATCATTCTCGGTGATGAGCTTTGGGAAATTTTGTCTAAATCGAGCTCTTTTATAACTTGAAAAGAGAAAAGCATAGCAAACAACCCAAAGGAAAAGAGTGGTATCACAACCACATAAAAAAATGCCTTCAAAGAAATTTTTGGAACTTTCAGACCCACTTTTTCACCGAGATGCTGCAGTGTTTAACTTTGACGTATTTACAGTCGCATCCTATAGTAACAAAGTTTAAGACAAGTGTCTGAATGAATCTTAAGTCCCCAAGGAGAACCCGGTGTTCAAGAATTCCCTCGTGATAGTTTCACTTTTATTAATCTGCTCAACTTCTTTTGCTCTTCCCATTGATTGGCATGGAGTTTTAGGTTTCGATACCACAATGATTGATAGCTATCGACGAATTGAGTCTCAAACATTTGCTGGAAATACTGCGGGCACTCAGGAGATAGAGCTCGGTAACGGCACGAACAATGCAAATTTCCAAAGCTATATTTTTCGACTGCAACCCAATATTGTCATTAATGATTCGGCGACTGTTAAAGCAGAACTCTCAAGTGGTTATGCGAGAGGTGGTTTCGTTGGCGACAACTCTACACTTTCTCAACAAAGTGGAGTGGCTAACCAACTCTATCCGTTAAACTTTAGCCAAGGCAATGACGAGCTTGTTGTTAATCAGCTTTATGCAGAACTTTATTCTGATACAGCAACCTACGTTATTGGTCGGCAGCCTCAACATTTTGGTTTAGGTGCAGTTGTCGATTCTGGGGAAGACACTTGGGATCGCTTTTCTTATTTACGAGACGGAATTACTGTCAAAATTAAACTTGGTAATTTCAAGCTTGAGCCCTTTTGGACTCGAGTCAGTAGAGGGTCTTCTTTAACAAAAGGAACTAGAGTTAAGGATTATGGGGCCTCACTTTCCTATGACAGTGTAGAGAGAGACCTCTCCTTTGGAATTCTTTACAGTAAAAAACAAACGACAAATGCATCAGCTGGTGGCTACACGACAACTGTCGACTCGGGTAACAGCGTTACCTCTCAAGTAACGAGCCTCGGACCGACAGATGTTAAAATGACCGATCTTTATCTTCGAAAGTCTTTTGGTGATTTCACCATCGCGGCAGAAGTACCTATTCTCTCTGGTGAGATTGGCAATGTTTTTGGCTCAGCCACTTCTTATAAGGGCCAGGCTATTATCATTGAAGCTGATTATGACTTTTCAAACAGCTGGGACCTTGGGGTTAACTTTGGAAAGGTAAATGGTGACGACGGAGCTGATAACTCTTTTGACGCCATGTACCTAAATCCTAATTACCAAGTGGCTAACCTTCTTTTTCGCTACAACCTAAGAGGTATCGCGGACAACGCTAACTACAATGTTTTTGATAGTTATATCAATAACGCCACTTACCTAAAGCTTCATGCCAAATATTCCACTGAAAAGTGGCGCTGGAATATGGGTCTTATTTATGCAAAGGCGGACGAAGTTGCCATTGCTGGAACCAGGTCCTACAACCACTTGAGAAACGAGACTTTTACCGCGAACTTTGATCAATCAGATGACCTCGGTATTGAGATTGACTCCAGTTTTGAATATCTTTGGAACGCAGAAATTACTGTCGAAGGACAAGTTGGTTACTTGTTAGCGGGTGATTATTTCGCCTTTAATAATACTGCCACTGAAAATGTCGTCAATGACAGCTATATCCTTCAATTAAGAACTTCTATTCGCTTTTAGAATCCCCTCATGGGAGAAGTCGCCGGGCCCATCATCATTGGATTCATTGGGCCCATCATCATTGGCCCCATACCTGAATTAAAACCTGGAGCATAAAGTCCTTGCTGCGCCGGTCCCCTCATCCCCTGTTGAGGCATCATTTGAAATTGCCATGAAGGATCAAATTCATAATTTGAATCCCCTTCATAGTTGAAGTCATAATTGTCAGCACCATAGTAAGAAAAGGGCTCATAATCATTGGACTCCTCAAGTTGAGCCTCATAATCTGAAAACATTCTTGAATAGCTGAAATACTTTGATTTTGAAGAAGTTAGACCACGACTACTTCTATTGAGCTGAGCCTGTATACTTCTAGCCCTTCTGTCCTTATTTTCATGCCATCTTTTACAAGCCATTGGATTTTTTTGAAAAGGTGGCATGCTATAACCACAAGCCTTGCGATATGCATCTTCTTCTTTTTTGACAAGTCTTTGTATGAGTCGCTTATGACTTCTTGTTCTTTCTTCAAACTCACGCCTAGCAGATGTCACAACTCTTCTATTACCGCGCTTAACTTCATATTGGGCCGTCCAATCAGAAAGAACCTTATCTTCGAAGTCATTAATTTTATCCCTTACTCTTTCAGTAGCATCATCAAGAGAAAGCGCTTTACCTCTTCCCTGCTCTTTATCATCTTTATAGACACGGCCATAATGATGAGAAGCAAGTCTAAGGCCTTCAATATCTCTGGCTTCTTTTGTTAAGTTATATTCTTTTAAAACATCATACATATGCTCTAAGCTATTGAAGTCCCTTTTTGAAAACTCCTGCACTTGATCATTAAGTTGCTTCACTTTTGCATCGATGGCATCTTTATTCTCTGGAGTTCTCTGCTCTAAGAGTTCATTAACTTTTCTTGTTGCTGGCTGAATAACGATTCTACTCAGTTCTTTGGCAAGAGAGCTATATTCTTTAGCGTAGTCAGCGGCTACAGACTCTGAAACCATTTCACCTTTTGAATCTGGCTTCATGGCCTTTTCGATACGATCCATTTCATCGTATATCTCTTTAACTCTTTTATTTTTAGCTTCTTCATAAGCTCCCTCTAGGATTCTTTCAAGATCACGAAAATTACCCGCACTTGATGACCTTAGCCTTGAGAGTTCTTCTAGGATTTCTTCTGCGTTCTCCTTTTCACATACACCAAGAGCTCTGTCATAAACACGATCTCTTCTTGATGTGAAAAGTCTATTCTCTTCTTCTCCAAAATTTTCATAGCTCACACAATTCCAGCCAGCTGGCTTTGGGTTAACATTATCTGCCTTATAAGCAGTTCCATAAGCTGTTGCCTTTGGTGACCCAAAAAATGCTGTTATACTTTTCTTGCCATCTCCCAAATCAAGAGCAAAGGCATTAGAATTAAGACCGTAAGAAATATTTCCTGTTTGCTCTGCTTTTATACGGTCAAAGTTTCCATTTTTTAAAAGCCCTTTTCCTTCAACACATCGATAATATTTTTCGTCAAAAGAAAGATTTTCAAACTTTTCGCCGTCTTTAACGGGAACATTTTCGGGAGTGAATTCGAAATTATTTTTTACTCTTATGAAATAATTATGATTCGCTTTGGTAACCTCAAATTGTAGATCTGTACAAGCAGTAATATGCTTACCGAGCTGAACTTGGTAATTTCCATCGCTAACTTCGACAACTTTCACTTCATTTGGTGAAGAAACTGAGGGATCAACAATGTTCCTTAGAAAATTCATGCTGACATATCCACCAGTATCTCTAGGATCACAGTTCTCAGAACGACCCGCGCTTACAACGGTGCCATCAACTCCTATACTTGGGTTTGAGATATCAACACTCGTACCATCTCCAATGGCAGCACCAGAAGCCCCGCGACCAGGTATTCGAGCATTAATCTGGCCTGCAAAAAGACCAAAAGTTATCAGACAAAGAGTTAATTTATTAAACTTCATGGTTGATTCCTCTTAATTACCATTACTTCACCTTGGAATTATCGGCGTTTTAGTGAAATTCTTGAGGAAAAGACCTTGTTCAATGTGTTTTTAGGGGTTTAGCCTAAGGTTTGAGGGTCTATATCGATTTTAAGGCTCACACTGCTCTTTAATTTTATATTAGCCCTAAAGGTTTTAATGAGATTGTGAAGCTCGTTTACCTGAGCCGACTTTAAAAGAATCGTCCAATTGTATTTGTTTGCACGCTTTTCAATGATTCCCGGCCGTGGCCCCAAAATCTCAACATTCTTAAAGTGGGTATCAATAAGATGAGAAATTACATCTCCAGTACTCATTGCAGCTTGAGCGCAGTCATTTTGAAATCGAGAAATGAAATAAATAGCAACCAACCTAGAGAAAGGGGGGAAACCCAAAGTTTCTCTTATCTTCAATTCTTCTTCTACAAAGGCAGTTTGGTCATAACTCTTAATATATTTAAAAATTTGATTTTCAGGGGAAAGACTTTCTATAAATACGAGTCCTCTCTTTTCACTTCTCCCTGGCCTACCTGCAGTTTGAGTAACTAGCTGAAAAACTTTTTCATTACTTCTAAAGTCTGGAAAATTTAGCTGACCATCAACACCTAATAAGACTACAAGATTTACACCTGGAAAATTATGTCCCTTAGACAACATTTGGGTCCCAACTAAAACGTTAATTTCTCTTTCTTTAAACCTTTCTAAGATTTTTTCAAGTTCATTAAATGTTTTAACTGCATCTCGATCAAAGCGACCAATGACAAAACCTTCGCACTCTCTTTTCAAAACTTCAGCTAATCTTTCAGTACCAAATCCTTTTTGAAGTAACTTCATATTTCCACAATCGGAGCATGAGTCGGGATAAGGCATTTTAAAGTCACAGATTTGACATTTCATTTGCGAAGAATTTTTAAAATATTTCAGGTTCGAGTGACAATTAGGGCAACTATATTCTTTTCCACAAGACCCGCACTGAACAAAATTTGCAAAGCCTAATCTATTAACAAATACGAGGACCTGTTCACCATCCCTGAGTCTTGTCTTGATTTCATTTAAACTCTCATTAGTAAAAGGCCAAATGTCATCCTCACCTACAGATCTTTGTGAATTTCGACTATCGATAATTTTAATGTCAGGTAAGGCCAGGTTTTTAACTCTCTTTGGCAAACTTAAATAAGCTGTTGTGTCCTTTAAAGCATATAACGTCTCAATTGTCGGAGTAGCAGAGCCCATCACAACGGGACAGTTTTTATGAGAAGAAAGCTTTATGGCCACATCTCTCATATGATACGGACAACGATCATCTTGTTTATAGCTGCTGTCATGCTCTTCATCTATAATGACGACATTTAATTCTTTAAAGGGTAGAAAAATACTGCTCCGAACCCCTATTAATAGATAAGGCGCTTCTTCATTTTGAACAAAATCCCACACTCGCTTTTTCTCAGACCTAGACATTGAAGAATGATAAGTCAGAATTGTACCGTTTAAATGTTCTTTAAACGTTTCAATAAATTGTGGTGTCAGATTTATTTCGGGAACTAAAAAAAGTCCATTTCCATTTTTTGAGAGAACTTCTTGAAAAAGTTTTAAATAAACCGATGTTTTCCCAGAGCCCGTAACACCATGAAGAAGAAATTTTTTGAAACTTCCTAAAGATTTATATATTGATTCAAAAGAATTAACCTGGTCTTCTGTTAACTCAAAAGGCAGAGGATTACCTTTTCCCGTAATTAATGATGTTAACCTTGGTCTTTTTAAGGGCTTAGGCAATATATCAAAAATATGTTGACCTATTGGGTATTGGTAATAATTTGCAACCCAAGTTAAAAAACTTAAATAATCCTCATCTAGTTTTAACTCTTTTGAAACTTCAATAACTGATTTTATCTCAATTTGAGAATCAACATGATCCTTCAACTCCCCTAGAACACACCCCTTCTCTTTTCTTCTTCCGAGAGGAACAAGAACAATATCTCCCCTGTTGAGTTTTTTTTCAAAAGAATATGTGAGCAATGAGTTATTGAAAGGTGTATTTACTGCGATTTCATAATAATGCATTAATTTTTTAGAAAAGATTTTATCTGATCATCCTCTTTTAGGTTTAATTGAGAATACTTTTCTCGATACTCCCCATAACGCCTGGCCATGGACTTATCTCTTAATAACAGATGAGTAAGGCTTGTAACCCTTACCTTTGTTTCAACTTTATCATTTTTAATAGTAATATTTTTTGGCAACTCATGAGTTCCATTAAAAAGTATATAGTCATCAAAACTTAACTTGGTTCTTCCAGTCATGTTTTGAAAAGTCAGACTTTCTATCCTAAGAGTATCTGCTTCAAAATATGCTTCCAATACATCATTTTTTAGCTGCCATTGATAACCTTGCTGCGCACGAATAAGGCTCAGTGTTTTATCTTTTTTAAGATAGGACTTTTGAAGAATTGCTTTTACTGTTTTTGAAACCTCCGGATCTTGGGGACGAATCGGATTGTCGAGTGTCTCCTTTATCGTTTCATCATTCTTTATTAGAGTAAGATAGCTTTTGTATTTTGCGTATAACGCCTTTTTCTCCGGATCTACCAATTCAGCATTTGTCTTGTATTCTTTTGAACTTAGCTTTAAGAATGCGCTCATCTCATCACTTCTATTCATTGCTAACGTTGAAAGCATTGAATAAAAAAGAGCTTTCTTTTGGGGCAACTGTGTAACTTTTGTTTTTAAATTAGAAATATATAAAACATCTCGGATAGACTCGTCTTCCATTTTTCCATTGCTATACAACACTTGTATCATTTGCAGGGGCTTTTCGCCCTCTTGAGACAAAAGGAATTTTACAAAATATGGTTTCCTATCTTCTGCCTTGTTTACGATTGTCTCTTCTGCAAGATTCACCGCTTCGCCCGGCATTTCCAAAAGCTCTTCACTTGGACCACTCTCTATCATCATTTTAACCAAAATAAGATCGGTTGTGATGTCTGCATTATTTCCATTCCTGAAAAGGCCCTCAGGTGTTGGGTGAGAAGCGTAAATGGAGGCAGAAAACAAAATGGAAGCAATTATTATTTTAACCATGTTCTTGAATACCTTTTTTACATATTTCTAGCATTAGGTCTTTAAGAGAAGGGTCTCTAAGAGCAAACTGGACTGTGGCATTTAAATAACCGGAGACTGATCCAGTATCGAAGCGATTCCCCTTAAATATATGGGCTAAAACGGTGTTATTTTCTGCCATTAAATTAATGGCATCGGTTAATTGATATTCACCACCGACACCCCGAGGAATCTGCTCCAAATAATCAAATATCTCTTGTTTTAAAATATACCGACCAGGTGTGGCGAGGTTGGTTGGCGCAATCTCAGGTTGTGGTTTTTCAATCATCTTGCTCATCTTATAAGTTGATGAATCATTTTTAAGCTGAACACCATCGATGATTCCGTATTTTGTTGTGTCGCTTGGAGGAACTTCCATGACGCCGATTACGGAGGAGCCTCCATTATTTTCGCTTATCTCCATCAGCTGTTTAGTAACTGGTATATCTGATAAGACCAAGTCGTCACCTAAGATAACAGCGAAAGCTTCATCTTTTATTATGTGCCGAGCACAGTTTATAGCGTGCCCTAAGCCAAGTTGCTCTTTTTGTCTTACAGTTATAATTTCAATCTTTGAGCCTATCTCTTTAATCTTGTTAGCTTGTTCAGCTTTTCCATTTCTTTCCAAGAAGCCTTCTAACTCTAAATTCCGATCAAAATAGTCCTCTATCGCTGTTTTTCCTGTGCTTGTTACAAATACCAACTCTTCAATACCCGAGCGAATCGCTTCGTCAACTGCATAGTGAATCATTGGTTTATTAATAATAGGAATCATCTCTTTGGGGATTTGTTTAGTAGCTGGAAGAAATCGTGTTCCCTTTCCAGCGACAGGGATGACGGCCTTTTTTATCTTCATTATAATAATCCTATCCTACAACTTGGTCTTTGAGGTCCCAATGTATTCAAACTGGTTTCGATTTTATTCTCTTATTTTGTTATTAGCAATTTTATCAAATCCAACATTCGCTTCCAGTAGAATTCCTAAGTTTGAAACGACCAGGATGAAATCAACAGGCGGTGCAGGTGTAGCTAGCCTTTTAATGGACGAGGCGACTTTTTTAAACCCCGCAACAATCGCCTACTATGAACAATCAAGTGTATTTTTTCAAAGATCAGGACTAGAAACCACCCAAGCGACTTCTGGTTCTACAGAGGAATTTAAGTCCATGAGTATTATTGCCAGTGATGCTAAGGGCGTGACCGGGGGTTCCTTGAGTTATAATACCGTCGAGTTTGCAGGACAAAAAGTAGAGCGAATATCTTCGGCATTTGGCAGACCCATTGGCAAAAAATCTAGCTTTGGTGTCAACTTATCCTACAGTAAGGAAGAACTTTTTAACGAAAACAATCAGGTCATTGAAGAAGACTATAAACAGGTCACTTTTGGAGTCGCCCATGCCATTAGCGAATCTGTTACCATGGGCGTAGTTGTCTATGACCCTTTCCAAGACAAAGAAAATCAAACCCTCGCAGTTTCAGGTCTTCAATATGTTTATAAAGGATTCATTAGTTTAATGTTTGATGTCGGAGCGGACTACAACAGAAATCTTAGTGACACACTTGTTTGGAGAGCGGCGACTCAGTTAAAAGTTTTTGATGATTTTTTTCTTCGCTTTGGTACTTTTGATGACAAAGGCCGTAAGGAAAAAGGAAATGGTGCCGGTATAGGGTGGATTCAGCCCAAGCTTGTTCTTGAGCTTGCAGTACAAAACCTCGATGTTTTAGAGGATGATCTCCTTAACCAACAAGGCGAAGAAGTAAAAGAGACTAGCTTCAGTCTTTCTTACAGGTTTTAAAATGACCGAAAAGAAAGAAGGCAATAAAAAAGAAGCTCCTGAAGCTGTTCCCAAAGTTTATCAAGAACGTCTCAAGCTATTAAAAAAAGCTCAGGAGTATAGTGCTGCCGATGACATACCTAAAGCCGTTGAACTATACAGCCAATATCTCAACGCACTAGCGACTTATTTTAAAATCGAAGAGCCAAAACTTGACCCCAAATTGTTTAATCCCGAAACTGACCTAGCAGAATTATTTCTTATTAGTCACGCTTATTGGGATTTAGCCAAAGCATATGATCGAAGCCCTAACCTCCATCTTGAGTCCATCCGGTGTCTTGACCAATTTGTCAAATTCACAATTGGTTTTAAGTACCAATACGTTAATGCAAGAACCATGAGAGCCTTCATCAGAAAGCGACTCGCTCACAACCCCAAAGCTTTCAAACAAGCATATGAGCGCATTCAAGTTGAAAGTAAAGGCTGTTTTATCAGTAGTGATGTTTTAGGAAGTAGTCATCCTCAAACAGAACGTTTGCGTGAAAGAAAGTTTTATTGGCAAAAGTTTATGCTTGGAAAGTACTTTGTTTCCTTTTATTACAACATTTGTTGTCCCATTTATTTTAAAACAAGAGGTCTTCCTTACCTTGGTGTATGGATTCAAAGACTGATAAGACAAATTCTTCTCAGTATCCCCTTAAAACAAAAAGAAAACAGGTAAAGTCCAGATGAGTTTAAGAAATCTCATTTTAAAAGAGTGGTTTCGCTTTTTCATAGGAGCTTTTCTTGCACTCACTCTTCTCATTACCGTTGCTGAGCTCATCTCAGGATTTCTTAGAAGCAATGTCACAGCGACAGAGGTTGTCTTAAATCATATTGTTGAAATTACAAATAAGTTTAAACTTATTACCCCTGTTAGCTGCCTTATGGCATCTCTTTTTGCTATAAACAAACTCAAAAATCGAAATGAACTTACCGCCATTTTCGCTGCAGGATATTCTAGAAAACGATTCTTTAAAGATATTCTTATTGGTGCAATGATCATCTCCTGTGCTCAATTTTTCATCAGTGGATTTCTAGAGCCTTACACTAAGTCAAAGAAAGATTTCTTCATAGAGGATGGTCAGTCCAAGTTTAAAAATCTAAAATCAGAAGGACTCATGGCCTCTACTATTGAGTCTGGTCGGCTTTGGTTTAAGTCTCAAAGATATTTTTTTAGCTTTAGCTCTTTTGATAAAAAACTAGATCAGCTCAATGATGTAGCCATTTTCTTTATTAATTCAGACAACCTATTGTCAAAGAAAATTACAGCTAAAACACTTCGTTATATTGGTGACGCTTGGATTGGTAGGGATGTTGTTGAGATAGATCGCCTGGCAGAGAAAGTCTTTCCAGCTATCTCACGATCCAACGATTACCCCATCGCGATTTTAGAAACTCCAGCTGACTTTAAAGAAATCGAGGCAGACATAACGACACTCAATGTTTTTGATCTCTATAAATATATCGCTAAGCTTGATGAGAGTGGAATCAATGTAAATGAATACTCTGTCATGTTTTTAGAAAAATTTAGCATCTCTTTTATTTGTATCATTTTCGCATTAGTAGCCTCTATTGGTGCGTTTCGACCAAACCGTAGAGGCTCCTCATTTGGCAAAAGCCTACTTGTTGTTTTCGTTTTTGTTATTTTATATTGGCTTATCAATTCATACTCAATCGGACTTGGACAATCGGGAAAAATTAATCCCTATCTTGCCTGCTTTGGTGTACCTGCCCTTTTTACACTTTTTCTCTTCTACCAATTTTTTAAAAACAGAAAGCTTACATGAAATCATTAAAATATTTTTTCTTTTTTTTAATCCTTTCTTTATTTTTCTATGATCTTGGAAATATTAATGGTCTTAGGCAGGGAACAGAAGGGTTCTATCTTCTTATTAGTCAAGAAATGTATAATGCGGGCGATTTACTCACTCCTCGCATCTATGGAGATTACCATTGGAGTAAACCGCCCTTTCAGTTTTGGCTTCCAATGGCCTTCTTCAAACTATTTGGAGGTAGTTATCTTTATTGGGCAAGGTTTTCAATCTTAACCTTCTCATTTCTATGCCTATTAATTATTAGTCGTTGGTATGAAGATGAGCTTAAACGAAATTGGCATGAGGCATTTCTAGCCCTTCTGGTACCATTTTATTTTATAAAGTATGCCCGTATTTTTATGATGGAATCGGCACTCACGCTTCTCTCTACTCTCGGCGCCTTATATCTATATAGCTACTTAAAGAGAAATAAATCTTTCCATTTAATTTTTGGTGCAATCTTTACTGGGTTAAGTGTTCTTGTTAAAGGACCCGTTAGCTTGGTCATGATTGCTCCCCCTCTTTTTGTCTTTTGCTTGTATAGCAAAAAGAGTAGTCTAAAGTTTTTCAAATACATGGTTCTTTCAACTTTTCTTGGAAGCTTATGGTTTCTTGCCTCATATTTTAGGTTTGGTGATGAGTTTTTTAATTACTTCTTTATTCGAGAAAACCTTGGAAAATTTGAGTCAAAATCTTATCCCATGCGACACGTTCTTCAAGGTTTAATTATTTACTCCTTCCCCATCTGGCTTTTAATTCCAGGTTTCTATAAAAAACTTAAAGGTGAATTTTTCAAAAAGGACATCAATCTTTTCTTTCTACTTACTTTTGGTTGTTTCTTTTTTCTTTGGTTTTTACCTAAACAAAGATCACATCACTATGCTGTTCCTAGCATTCCACTTCTATGTCTTTTCGTAATTTATAATTTTCACGAAGTCCAAGGTAAAGGTTTTCGCTACTTCTCTTTCATAGCAAAACCATTTTACGTCCTCATAGGCATCTTTGGTATTTTATTAGGAGCTCTCTATTTCTTCAGGGAAGATTTAGCACTAATTCAATCACAACAGTATTTTCTTGGAGCTTTTTTTGTTCTCGGGTTGTGGACCTATCTAAACCAACGAGAAAAAGTGACCTATCCATTCCTTAGATTCGTACTCCCACTACAACTCTTATGGCTATTTTTACTTCCCATTGGAATTTTGCCAGTCGTTCCAAATGATATCGCCTCCATCATCAATCAAACATCTCAGGACGTTTTCATTCGCTATCGAAAGCCTTTTTTCGTTATGGAAAGTGTAGAAAAGGAGGTTAAGTTACTGCCGCCAAAGGGACTCGGGAGCTCCTCCATTAAAAGCGGCGACATCGTCTTTATCAATGAACAAACTTTCAAGAACGATCCAAATTCTCGTGAGTTTTCCCCATTAAAAAGATGGAAAGTGTGGATAAGGGGTTCTCGGGCTAAAGACATTCTTGGCGCACTGAGACAAGGTAGCCTTAAGCCCCTTCAAGAGTTTTATACAATTGTTCAAAAAAATTGAACAGTTGGCCATCATGCGCCCCGCACAATAATTAGACCTTTTCCACGCCCCCATGCTATAAGAAGCGCATGAAAACTACTGTTGCGGCCTACAATGAGGCTTTTACAAACTACTCACCCGAAGGTGAGAAGTTAAAAATTTATACTTACCCTGCTCCCGTTCTCAAAAAAGTCGCAGAACCTGTGGAATTATTCGATGATGAATTAAAAACTCTATGTCGAAATATGCTTTTTACCATGTACCAAGCACCTGGAATTGGTCTTGCCGCTCCTCAGGTTGGTTTAAGCAAAAGAATATTTGTCATGGATATCGATTACAACAGGGAACAAGTCACAAGAGCAGACGGGACCTCTGACACCGTCCTTAAGGACTTTAACCCTCTCATCTTCATTAACCCTAAAATTAAAAATAAGGTTGGAGAAATTCTATATCAAGAGGGCTGCCTTTCCTTCCCCGGTATTTTCGAGGACGTTAAGAGGGCTGAAGCGATAACTGTTGAATTTCAAGATTGGGAAGGAAACCCTCACACTCTTGAAGCTTCAGATCTACTTTCTGTTTGTATTCAACATGAAAATGATCATCTTGATGGAGTTGTATTTCTCGAAAGGCTTAGTCTTCTCAAGAAGAACCTTCTTATGAAAAAGTTTTTAAAGAAAAAGAAGAAGGGGAATTAGTGAAAGTCGCTTTTTTTGGTACACCTGAGTTCTCAGTGCCCTGCCTACGCTTACTTCATGAGCATGCAGAGATAGATGTCGCCTGTGTCGTCAGCATGCCTGATAGAAAAGCTGGTAGAGGTAAAAAGTTACAAACACCCCCTGTTGCTGCCTTTGCAAAAGAAAAGGGATTAGAGTTAATTCAAACTGAAAATATCAATAAAGATTCTGACGCTATAGAAAAGCTTAACAAACTCGAGATCGATTTCTTCATCGTTTTAGCCTTCGCTCAATTTTTAGGTAAAAAAGTATTAAATATACCTAAGTATGGCGCTTTCAATATTCACACCAGTCTTTTACCAAAATACCGAGGTGCAGCCCCGATTCAATATGCCTTACTAAACGGCGATAAAGAAACTGGAGTTAGCATCCAAAAGATGGTTTCTAAAATGGATGCTGGTGATATTGCTTACTCTCATAAAGTAACAATTGATAATGACGACACATCTGGTTCATTATTTAAAAAACTAGAGTCACAAGCAGCTATTGGTCTTGCTGAGTTTTTAAAAATCTTCCTCTCTTCTCCAAGAAATTTGAAACTAGAGCCACAAGATGAGAACTTTGTTTCCTTTGCTCCGACAATAAAGAAACAAGATGGATTAATAGATCCTTTTAAATACAGCGCTAAGGAAATATTTAATCAAAGCAAGGCCTTTTCACCATGGCCTGGACAGTTTATTTTTCTTAACGATCAGAGGCTTAAAGTAAACAAGGTCGAAGTTTTCCCAAAGGTATTATCTCCCGGTGATTTTTCTATCGACTATGGTGCACTTTTACTTGGCACCAAAGAAGGTACTATTCGTCTTAGTGAAGTTCAGCCAGAAGGTAAAAAATCACAAACAGATAAAGATCTCCTAAACAGTTTTAAGAGTAAGGGAATTTCACCTCTTCTTAACAAGGAACACTATGTCTAATATCGTTTCTCCATCAATACTTAGCTGTGACTTTCTTAATATAGAAAAAGAAATCTCTTGGTTTGAGAAAGAAAAAGACCTTTGGATCCACCTCGATGTCATGGACGGCCATTTTGTTCCAAATTTAACTTTTGGCATTCCCATCATCAAGCAGATTAGTAAGAAAACGACACTTCCACTTGATGCTCACCTCATGGTCAACAATCCTGAGTTTCACATGGAGGAAATGAAAGAGTTTGGATTGGAAAACGTAACCTTTCATTTAGAGACAGTAAATGACTGTCTCAGCTTAATAAGTAAGTATAAGCCCTTTTATAAAAAAATTGGTGTAAGCATTAAACCGAAGACTCCACTATCTCAACTTAGCGATGAAATTCTTAGATCTATAGATCTTATTCTTGTCATGTCCGTTGAGCCTGGCTTCGGTGGTCAATCCTTCATTGAAGATTCTATTTCTCGCATTAAAGACTTGGCACAAAAAAGAAAGTCACTTGACGCCAACTTCCAAATTCAAGTTGATGGTGGCATTAGCGACAGTAATTCAAAGATTGTCAGAGAAGCCGGGGCTGATAATCTTGTAGCCGGTAGTTATATTTTTAAAAATCATCCTTCTCAATACTTAGAGAAAGTGAAAAGCATTCGTTAAAGAGGGTTAAGTGGAAATTATCATTAATGGAAATGAACTTACAACAGAGCAGATTGCTACTGTTGCCTATAACATTGGCAACTCAACAATAGTTTCATTAAGCGAAGAAAGCCGAGACAAAATCAGAGCTAGTAAAGCTTACGTTGAAAAAATTGTTGAAAAAGGTGAAGCCGTTTACGGAATTAATACTGGCTTTGGTGCCTTATCAGATGTACATATTCCAAAAGAAGATCTCGCAAAACTACAAATTAATCTCATTAGAAGCCACTGTACTGGTGTAGGCCAACCGTTCAACCATGAAGTCACTCGGGCCATTATGCTCTTAAGGGCAAATTGTCTAGCTTCTGGTTTCAGTGGTGTTAATCCCGAAGCAGTGAACCTACTTATCGATTTTCTTAACCACAATATCATTCCCCTTGTGCCTTCTAAAGGATCTGTCGGTGCCTCTGGAGACCTTGCGCCTCTCAGTCACATCGCCCTTTGTCTTATTGGAGAGGGGAATGTTCATTTTAACGGAAAAACCGTTCGCGCAGATTTTGCTATTGATCAAATAGGTAAAAAACCAATCAGCCTTGGCCCCAAAGATGGCCTTGCCCTCATCAATGGCACTGCTGTTATGGCGGCCCTAGGAAGTTTGGCGATTGAAAAGGCCGAGAGGATAATGAAGCTTGCTGATATCACTGCAGCTCTAACGTGTGATGGTGTACGAGGAACGCTAAGGGCCTTTGATCCCAAAATTCAAAGACTAAAACCTCATCCAGGACAAATAGAATCTGCCAACAACCTGCGAAAACTTTTAGAAAATAGTGAAGTCATGAATTCTCATGAAGAATGTGGAAAAGTACAAGACCCCTACTCGCTTCGCTGTGTTCCTCAAGTTCACGGTGCCTGCAGACAAACCCTAAGACATATCAAAGAGGTTTTTGGTTATGAGCTTAATGCGGTAACGGACAACCCTCTGATTTTTCTTGAAGAAGATGATGTTATATCTGGAGGAAACTTTCATGGTGAGGCAATTGCACTCGCAATGGATTATCTCGCAATGGGTGTCGCAGAAATTTGCAATATTTCCGAAAGAAGGGTCGAAAAAATGATGAACCCAACTTTTTCAGAACTTCCTGCTTTTCTTATTGAGTCCTCTGGATTGAACTCTGGTTTGATGATAGCTCACGTCACAGCCGCAGCACTTGCCTCGGAAAATAAATACCTGTGCCATCCTGCAAGTGTTGACAGTATTCCGACCTCAACAGATAAAGAAGACCATGTTTCAATGGGTGTAACCTCTGGTCGAAAACTCCACGAGGTTATTGATAACGCTTTTAATTGCATTGCCATAGAACTACTTTGTGCCACCCAAGCACTTGAATTCCAAAGGCCTCTTAAAAGCTCTCCTGCCCTTGAAGCTGTCCATCGAATCATTAGACAACATGTTCCGTTCATCAAAGAAGACAGGACATTTCATGTTGATATTGAAAATATAATTAAAGTTATTAAAACAGAGGAAATCTTCTCAGAAATAGAACGAAATATTGGAGCATTAGAATGAGCAATAGTAACATTCCCCTTCCACCAACTGGTAATAAGCTAACATGTAAAGGCTGGCATCAAGAAGCGGCCTTAAGATGTCTCCTTAACAACCTCCATCCAGATGTGGCTGAAGACAGAGAAGAACTCATTGTTTATGGTGGTAATGGAAAGGCTGCCCGAAACCAAAAAGCTCTTAATGACATTATTCGCTCTCTTCAAAATCTAGAAGACAATGAAACGCTTTTGGTTCAATCAGGGAAACCTGTGGCCGTAATCCCGAGCCATGAAGAGGGACCAAGGGTTCTTATTGCTAACTCTAACTTAGTCCCAGAATGGGCGAACTGGGAATACTTTAATAAACTACAAGACGATGGTCTTATGATGTACGGTCAAATGACCGCGGGTAGTTGGATTTATATTGGCACCCAAGGAATCCTTCAAGGGACTTATGAAACTTTTATGGCGGCAGCAGAAAAGCATTACGGCGAGGGCTCTGACTTAACAGGAAAACTTGCCTTAACCGCAGGTGTCGGTGGAATGGGCGGAGCACAACCACTTGCCGTTAAAATGGCAGGTGGAGTATGTTTGTGTTGTGATGTTGCAGAGTGGAGAATTAATAAGCGCTTAAAAACTAAATACCTCGATGTATTAGCTAAGGATTTCGATGAAGCTATTGCTATGGCGCTCAAGGCGAAAGAAGAGAAGAAAGCTATTAGTATTGGCGTCGTTGGAAATGCTGCTGACTTTTTCCCTTATCTTTTAGATAAAAACATACTTCCTGATCTTGTTACTGATCAAACATCAGCTCATGATCCACTCAATGGCTATCATCCTCATCACCTAAGTGACGAGGAAAAGGAAAAACTCAAAAAAGAAAATCCTGCAAAATTTATGCAGCTCTCTTATGAAACTATGGCGGTTCACGTAAAGGCCATGCTTGAGTTTCAAAAGAAAGGGTGTCATGTCTTCGACTATGGAAATAATCTTCGTGCTGGTGCTCAAAAGGCAGGTGTAGAAAATGCCTTTGATTTTCCTGGTTTCGTTCCAGCCTATATTAGACCTCTTTTTTGTAAAGGCTCCGGTCCCTTTAGGTGGGTCGCTCTTTCTGGTGATCCTGAAGATATAAGGGTAACTGACCAGGCACTTAAAGAAGCTTTTCCTGAAGATAAAAAACTTATCAACTGGCTTGATAAAGCAGGGGAAATGGTTCAATTTCAAGGTCTTCCATCCAGGATTTGCTGGTTGAAATACGGCGATCGTGAAAAAGCTGGTTTACTATTTAATAAACTAGTTCGCGATGGAAAAGTGAAAGCACCTATTGTTATTGGACGAGACCATCTTGATTGTGGAAGTGTTGCCTCTCCTAATAGGGAAACAGAGTCTATGAAAGATGGCTCCGACGCTATCAGTGATTGGCCGATTCTCAATATGGCAATCAATACTATGAACGGTGCTTCTTGGACTTCATTTCACCACGGTGGTGGTGTTGGCATGGGATTTAGTCAGCACGCTGGAATGGTTATATGTGCAGATGGCAGTGAGAGGATGGATAAAAGATTAAGTCGAGTTCTTAATAGCGATCCTGGCATGGGGATTATTCGTCACGCAGACGCTGGCTATGACATTGCTTTAGAAGAAAGAAAGCGAACTAACATTAAATTTCCAAGTATCGATTCATAAATGAAGGGAATTAAAAATCTCAGTCAAATCATTACCCTAGAGGGTGTACATAAAAAAGGTGGAAGAAGACCGCTTAGAGGTGACCTTTGTATCATTGAAAATGGGTCAATTGTTTTTGATGAAGATAAAATTTTATGGGTTGGGTCTCAGAAAAATATACCCAAAGAATATGAAAACATTCCCTTTATAGATGGTTCAGGTCACATTCTCACTCCTGAGGTCGTTGATAGCCACACCCATTTAGTATTTGGAGGCAATAGGGCAAGAGAATATGGTATGAGATTAGATGGTGCTGATTATCAAGAAATTGCCAACGCCGGGGGAGGAATTCTTTCCTCCATGAAGATGACCAATGAAGCGTCTTTTAATGAGCTTTTTGAGAGTGCGAAAGAGCGAATAAAAAAGATTCATTCATACGGAGTTGGGACTATCGAAATCAAGAGTGGCTATGGTCTTAATATTGAAAAAGAAATTGAATGCTCCCGAGTGATAAAAAAACTAAAGGAATTTTTCTCTCCTCAAATTCAAATATTTTCAACCTTTATGCCCGCTCACGCTATTCCTAAGACATGGTCTTCCCCTCAAAAATATATGGAAGATGTGGTTTACCCTGCAACAGAACAAGCTGCCAAAGAGAAGCTTTTTGACGCCATCGATATTTTCCATGAAGAAGGATACTTTGGTTCAAAGATCACAAAAGAATACCTCGAGTGGTGCCAATCAAAAGACTTTGCTATTAAAATGCATGTCGATGAATTTAATGACAATGGTGGAGCCGAGATGGCCCATAACTATAAAGCACTTAGCGCAGACCACCTTTTATGTGTTGGAAAACGTGGCATAAAGGCTTTATCTAAGAGCGATACCATTGCGACGATTTTGCCAGGAACAGGATTCTTTTTGGGGAAAAACCAAGCTCCCGCAAAAGAGCTTATCGAACAGGGAGCTAAGCTATCAATCGCCTCTGATTACAATCCTGGTAGTTGTCATTGTGACAACTTAATCCTCATAGCTAGCTTAGCCGCCCCTCAGCTAAAACTTAATCTGGCCGAGGTCTGGACGGGCATTACCTACAACGCCGCTGCATCTCTAGGGCTAACTAAACAGGGTGTTCTCGTTAAGGGCTTTCGCCCTCGATTCAGTCTTTTTAGAGCGAAAATTATTGATGAAATTACCTATAATTGGGGACATAACCTTGCAAATTCCGATCTTTTAGCTCAAGCTTTCTCTTAATACACCGATAAGACCCTCATGAAGAGTCTTTTTATTTTTACATTATTCTTTCTCTTTTCTTGTGGGCAGGATCTAAGTAGCCTGGGTAGGGGAAATAGCGGAAGAGCTTCTTCTAATAGCCAATCGCCACTAATGTGCAGTTGTAGTGACAATAAAGACTATGTTTGTGGTACGAGCGGTGAACTTTCTATGACTTTTTTAAACGCCTGCATTGCTCAATGTAATGGCTTTTCTTATACCGAAGGCGCATGTCAGGCGGGTGAGGAAACTGCTTCTTGCAATCCTGAAATAAAAGATGTCTGCGGTCAACCCGCCTGTGCAGATCCAAACAACTGTCCCTCGCCTGGAATATATAACGATCAATGTTCACTTGTGAATTCTGGTGCTACCCAGCTTGATATGAGTGAATGCGTATCACCTTAGCCATTTCTCAACATTATCGAGAAACTCCCCTGACATAAAGTCTTTTGAACCTTGGGAAACTTCTTTTACTTTTCCATCGTGAAAAACTATCGAAACAGGGATAGCATTTACAAGAAAGTCATTTATGTAATCCCCTTTTGAGTCAAGGACTATTGGAAAGTTTAATTTATATTTTTCAATGGTTTTTTTTACGTCTTTCAAATCACTTTTTTCATCTGTATTTATGCCAACGACTAAGACATCTTTATTTTTAAACTTTTCGTTAAAACTCACCAAAGAAGGAAACTCTTCTAAACAAGGTGTACACCAGCTTGCCCAAAAATTAAGGATGACCACTTTAGGCATGCCTTTTTCAGGAACAGTCTTCCCATCTATGGTCTTGCCTTTAAAGGATTTTAAAACTTTTTCATAATGAGAGTTTAGCTTTTCAGTTTTTGTTGCAGATGTTGCAGTTGGATCACCAAATTTAAAGACACCCTGACTTACCAGATAAAAAGATAGACCAAAGATTGCTATAAATATGGGGATGTATTTCTTCATTGTACTGAGCATTTAAACATTTATAATTAAAGGCAGTAATATTAAGCCTAAGGTTAGTTATATGTCATTATTCAGTTTAAAGCATATCAGGCAAAAATTTCAAACAAAAATGGTCAAATTAGGCAGAAAGGTAAAAAACGAACAGGGGCAATCCTTCATTGAGTTTCTTTTCTTACTTCTTATTCTTATGGGCCTCTCCATAGCCATGGTGACCGGCTTTAATGGAAGTGTGGGGGAACGCTGGAAGGCCATCGTCAATGCTATTGCCATACCAAATGACACCGATAATTTTGAACTTTAAGGAATCTTTATGACTGCAATACTTGCTATCGACCAAGGAACCACTGGAACAACCGCAGCCCTCATTGACAGTAAAACACTGGACCTTCTCGGTAAGGTAAATAAAGAGTTTCCTCAAATATTTCCCAAACCAGGATGGGTAGAACATAACTTAGAAAATATTTGGGCCACCGTAGCTACAACAATTACTGAGGTATTAACCAAGTGCGACCTTAGTGTTCACGATATTGCAGCAATCGGCATCACCAATCAGAGAGAAACAACTTGCTCATTTAATAAAGAAGGCAAACCGCTAAATAATGCAATAGTCTGGCAAGATAGAAGAACGCAAGGTTTTTGTAATGAAAATAAGCCAAAATACGAAAAACTTCTAAAGGAAAAAACCGGTCTCCCTCTCGACCCCTACTTCAGTGGCACCAAAATGAAATGGCTCATTGAGAATATCGATTCTATTAGAAGCGGACTGTCTAAAAATGACTCCCTTTTTGGCACAATAGACACCTTTCTCATTTATAAACTTTCAGGGTGTGAATCTTTTGTAACCGAAGCTAGTAATGCCTCACGAACCCTTCTCTATAATCTAGATAAGGGAGAATGGGATGATGAACTACTTAAGATTTTTAATATCCCCAAAGAGAGTCTTCCATCCATAAAATCCTCCTTTGGAAACTTTGGACAAACCAAAGGATTATCCTTTTTACCTGATGGCATCCCCATCACGGGCTGCCTTGGTGATCAACAGGCCGCCCTTTTTGGCCAAGCTGGTATTCAAAAGGGCATGAGTAAATGTACTTATGGCACAGGAGCTTTTTATCTTCTTAATACCGGCGATGAGCTTATCCATTCAAAAAATGGTCTTCTTACGACTGTGGCTTATAGAGAAAATGGAAAAGACTATTTCGCACTCGAAGGAAGCTGCTATATAGCCGGTGCTGCTGTTCAATACCTAAGAGACAACCTCACTTTCATAGGAAAGGCCTCTGAAGTAGAGGACTTAGCAAAACAAGCTACAGATGAAACTATGGAAAATATTCTTTTCCTACCTTTTTTCACAGGCCTTGGTAGCCCTTACTGGGTTAGTGAAGCCAAAGGCGCCATTTTGGGCATTACAAGAGACACGGGAAAGAATCAAATTGCTCGTTCATGCCTTGAGGGAATTGCGTTAAGTATTAATGACTTAAAAGAAAGCTTTGAAAAAGATAGTGGAATTATTACGAAAGAGCTTCGCGTCGATGGTGGTGCCGTTGTTAATGATTATCTTATGGAGTTGCAGGCAAGCATGAATAATACAATAATTATTCGTCCTGAAGTGATAGAAACAACGGCTTTTGGTGCAGCCTGCGCCGCAGGTATCGGAGCTAAGCTTTTTTCTAAAGAAGAAATGGCACAAAAGTGGAAAGAAAATAAGCAGTTTTCGCCGAAACAAAGTGAATATTTCTCTCGCAAGAAAACCCAATGGAAAGAAGCGATTAAGAAGCTCTATCTTTAAACAAAAGATCTAACTCGGTTAGATCATTAACTTCATTTAATTCATTAATCTGGTTTTTTTTGGTAGTAAATTTTCTTTTTAAAGCTCCTGTAAGCAGAACCTCCCCGCTAAATAAATTTTTTGAAACCATGGCCTTGTTTTTATAACTTGATAATATTGAGCAACAAATCGCCAAATCCAAGTCTCTTGTTTTCAATTTTAAATTTCCACTTAAACGAACGTAGATATCATGATCCGAAAGAGAAATCTTTAATGAACGCTCCATTATAGCTATTAAAATATGGACCTTATTAATCTCAAGCCCGTCTGCCACCCTTTTTCCAATACCAAACGGGTTTTTAGTGACAAGACTTTGGACTTCAAAAAGATGAGGACGCGAGCCATTTAAAGCCAGCCCATAGCTTTGTCCAATTACATGTTCTTTAATGTCTATGTTTTTAAATTCTTCCTCCCATGTATAACTTTCTAACCCATTGTCCTTCATTTTAAAAACTGCTATCTCACCTGTTTTCCCGAATCTATTTTTATTAGCCGTAATACTTCTAATATTAGATTTCTCTCCATTTTTAAAATACATCACAACATCCACCATGTGCTCGAGTACCTTTGGTCCCGCAATGCTTCCACTCTTCGAAATATGACCTATAACAATACAAGAGATATTTCTTTCCTTTAGTTCTGTTAAAAGATTTTGGGTTATCTCTTTCACTTGACCAACACCTCCAGGCATTGAATCCATCTCTGGTGAAAGCATCGTCTGAATAGAGTCAATAATTACGAAGCTAGCATTAAGGCTTTTGATTTCTGCAATAACTTTTCTAATATCTGTTTCCGCCAAAAAGCGGACATGACTTCCTTTAACCTTTAGGCGCTTTGCCCTTAAACTTATTTGTGCTAACGACTCTTCTCCTGAAACATAGAGAATATTTTCATTGGCGTTCTTTATAGTGATGCGCTTTAACAACTCTAAAATGAGGGTCGACTTGCCAACACCCGGCTCCCCGGCTAGCAAGGAAAATGATCCCTGCACAAGACCTCCACCCAGCACCTTCTCAAATTCTGGCCAATTAAGTGGATGATATAACATCCTCCCATTTTTAGACGAGGTTTCTAAAATATCGTCTACTGTTTGAGATAAAAGTGCTTTTTTGGGGTTGTACTCAGACTTTGAAACAAAAGAATTCCACTCTTTACATGCAGGACATTTACCAACCCATTTTTTAGTTACCTTTTCACACGAAATACAAATGAAGGATATCTTGTTCAACCTTACTCCTCTATTAAGTTGAACAAATCCTCCTCTGTAATTATGGAAATTCCAAGTGTTGTTGCTTTTTTAAATTTTGAGCTAGATGAATTCTCTTCGTTGGTAAGCAAGAAGTCTGTATTCTTTGAGACAGAGCCGACAACAATACCACCACTTTCCCTAATGGCCTTTTCAATATCTGAGCGTTTTCTACTTAAAGTACCTGTTATACAGATTTTCTTTAAACTGATTTTTGTGTCGCTTTTTATGGAAGTTTCTTTGAATTCAAACCCATATTTTTCTAGCTTTTCTATTAAGGGAATTTTTTCTTGTAGACTTCTGTGAAATTCGGTAGCTGATTTCTCAGCAAATCCCTCGATATTCATTAACTGTTCTACTGTTAAAGATTTTACTTTTTCTAAAGTATTAAATCCTGCTAAAACAACCTTTTCACATTTATTAAATGCTCCCCCCTGAATCCCTAAAGAACCTAGAAAGGTTGTTAATGTCACATTTTTTGATTTCTCTATGGACTCAATCAACTTATTAGCTAGTTTATCTTTCACTTTATCAAGTTTGAGAAGCTCTTCTTTTTCGAGCTTATATAAATCCACAATATCATGAACTAAGCCTACTTTTATGAGTTCTTCCAGTCTTTTAGAACTTAGGTCATCAATACCAATTTTAGAGATAAAATTTAGAATTTGCTCCTTAAGCTGAGCAGGGCAAGAGCTATTTTTACAAAATAGTCTTATATCATCTACCGTTGTTTTTTTATCACAAGATGGACACACCTTAGGAGTTTCAAACTCACCAGCAGCAGATTCAATAACCTCGAGAAACTTTGGTATAACTTCGCCACTTCTAATGATTTTTATTTTATCATCTTTTTTCAGGTTATATTGTCTAACCATTCCATAATTATGAAGGGTCACTCTTGAAATCTTTGCACCAGATAAATCGACTGGTTTTACGTTTGCTATGGGAGTTAAAATACCATTTCGTGAAACCTGCCAACTTATCGAATTTATTTTTGTCTCTTTAGCTTCGCCCTCAAACTTAAAGGCCATTTTAAACCTAGGGTGGTGTGATGTGCTTCCAAGTTCTTCATGAAGATTTAAATCATTAAAGCTAAAGACCAAACCATCAATTTGGTATTCTCCTTCACTCATGAATACTTGAGCTTCTTTTAATCGCTTTTCAATATCTTTTTTATCTCTATGAACAATTATTTCTTCAGGAGAAAAACCAAGAGAAGTCAGGTAATTCTCTTTATCACTCTCTCGCTTTAGTTGTTTTTTCTCTTCTATACAATCAAATGCTTTAAATTGTATAAAGCGGCAAAACTCAATATTTTCTTTTCTCCCGATCAGGCCTGCTACAATATTTCTTTGAGATGTTGGTTTTTCAAAACCCGCCTTTTCCATTTCCTCACTTAAATGAAAAAAGTCTTCCTCTGTACAAAACAGTTCTCCCCGAACTTCGAATTTATTCTGGTTTTTAATTTGCGATGGAATTCCCTTCATCCAAAAAGCTTTATCCGTAATATTTTCTCCAACCGAACCATCACCTCTTGTTTTAGCTAAAGAAAGTTTTCCCTTTTCATAAACTAAAGAGCAACTTACACCATCTATTTTTAACGTAGATACGATTTCACCTTCACCCTTCCAGCTTAAAAGCTCATTTAACTTATAAGTTTTATTGAGTGATAGCATTTTAGTATCGTGCTTTACTTTGTTAGAGCCCTTAGGAGAAGCCCCAATTAGACTTAAGGCATAGCTTTCGGGATCTATCTCCCTGAGTTCGTCCTCTAACTTATCGTATTGTGCATCTGGTATTTCGGGGTTGCCTTGATAGTACCTAGCTTTATGGTACTTAATTAGTTCCTCAAGCTCTTCTTTTCTTTTCATTGGTGATCTCAAAAAGTAAAGGTTGTTCCTAGTTTAAAGGTAGATTGCTTCACTGTTATACTTTTCACAGGATTTACAAAGCTAGCCTTACTAGAATTTACACCATAAGAAAGATCAAATGTCATATTAGGAGCGTAGAGATATTTTCCTCCAATCTCCAATGTATAATTTCTCGTTGAATCATCTTCTCCGTAAACAACAGTTTCCTCTTCAAATCCTGGATTAAAAATAAATGAAAGCTCGGCAAAAATACGAAAAACTTTTTGGATCGGTATGGAGCCTTTTGCGCCTAAAAGTAAGCCTGTAAAATTGACCTCTGTAAAACCATCTGCAGAAGATGTATCTAGGCCATAAGTATAATTAGCATATCCTATATAGGCATCTACCTGTGGTCCATAAAAGAAGCCCATGGGTAGATATTTATAACCAGCCTTCATTTTAAAGAAAGAATTACCCATACTATTTGATGTGCTCGTTAAACTGCCTTCTTCAGGGGAAAGGGATCCCACGACTCTACTAATGTCTAACCCTATCCAATACTGTCTTGTGATCCAAAGGGAAGTTTGAAGATCAATACCAAGAACGGTACCACCCAGCTTCTTCGTGGTCGTATCCGTCTCGCTACTTGCTGAGCCTTTTCCTATATTAAAAAGAAGTGAAACTTCCCCTAGCTTTCCGAACTCATATTCATTATCTTCAACAAATTTTTTTTGCTCAACTAAGCCTCTCTGGGCATCTTCTTTTAAAATGATCCAGTCTCCATTCCTTAATTTTTTATTTGTGTCATATTGAAGAACATTCCCCTGAGCCTGGGTTTCTGTTGAATGTATAATTTTTCCTGTACCTAGCTTTTCACTATCCCAATCTATTACTTCTTTTAGTAACGGATGTTTTCTTTTTCTAGTTGGTCTGGAAATAAAGACTTCATTTCCCTGAAATAAACTTCTATTGGTACCCACATCAACAGAAAACTGATTTCCCAATACGCCAATTATTAAACCATCGTAGGGGATTTGCTTCTCATAAACTGACAGCCAGTTTTTTATCGTTTGCGAAAGAACCTTTGGATCATCAGTATTTAATTTTGTTTGTTCCTTAAAGAAAATATCTGTCCCATTTTCGCCTAGAACCTTTATCGTCAGATCAACACCTTTAACTTCGTTGATTATATCAACCTTGATAAGTGAACCTGTCTTTGTTTTTTCGCTTATGATTTTAAGGACACGAGGATTTGTCAAAACTGTGTCCAGATTTCTTTTATAATTTGAAAGGATATTTAATATTTCACTATTACTTGTGTAATAACACCAGTCAGAGTCTTTTAGATAACGTTCAACATCCTCAAAGACCTTAAACCCTAGAGCTCCTCCAACGCTATCTCTTATTGGAAGTAACATGCACCTTCTCATACTCGCTTCAGCTTGTATGAAGAGGAGTGAAAAAAATAGTAGGATTAAAAATCTTTTCAATTTAACGCCTTGGTAGATCGGGAAGACTCTGGCTTTGATCTATTTTATTGCCTTCATAAAGATCTACCAGCATTTTTAAGTCATTATTTTCTTCTTCTAAGACCTTTATCCGATCTTTTAACTCAACTATGGTCATCTTCAGAGAAAGCTCTTCCCTCTCTTTTTGGTTGACCCTAATTGTATAATTTTCATCTGAGACATAAATGAGATATTTTCCACCCTCTAGTTTGTACTTAACCCTATCTGCCTTTATATAGCGTCGAATGGTAGAAACAGAGATGTTTCTATACTGTGAGTACTCAGCAATTGATAGCCATTTACCTTCCATAGATGACCTCCATAGTTAATATTAAAATAAGATTAGCCATTTTTAAAGATAAGTATTTGAATTTATTCTTAGATTTCCGATAGGAACTTTATGAGAAGAGTAGATCTAAAGAACTTCAAGGGTAAGAAGGTTGCCCTTGTTATGAGTGGTGGAGTCGTCAAGGCCTCAGCTTGGCATATTGGAGTAGGGCTTGCTCTTGAAGAACTTGGTTTTACCCTTAAAAGTAACCACAGTGATGAGAGTCAATTAGAAATTTCTACTTATGTTGGTAGTTCTGCCGGAGCACTCATTAGTTTATATTTTGCCTCTGGTTTTAAACCTATTGATATTATCTCTTCTCATCTCAATCCAAAGAACGGTGTGATCAAACCTGTGACATATAAAGACATGCTTACCTTTCGAAGAAAGGTTTTAAACCCGCCTAGAGGTAACAACTACGATCCTTTTTACGAATTTCCCGGAATCGTAAAAAAATTTATCAATCCGCTTCTTAATTTTAATGGTCTTTTTTCCACCATTGGGCTTAAAAATTACCTAGAGCGGGAAGTACTTCTTAGTAATAACTTTAATGATTACAAAGCCGATGTCTTTGTCGTTGCGACTCAGCTAGATCATAGTCGTAAAGTTATCTTTTCTAAATTTAAATACCCTAGTCCCTACCACGATAAAACAGCCAGTTATTATACCGGAACACCCATCAGCGAAAGTGTCGCCGCTTCTATGTCAGTTCCTCCATTTTACAGCCCTAGTCCTGTTACCAATCCAGTAACCGGTAACTTAGACTATTATATTGACGGAGAAATTAGGGAAACATTAAGCACCCATGTTGCCATTGATAATAGTTGTGACTTTGTCATAAGCAGCTGGACCCATACTCCTTATCATTACCAAGATGCTATTGGCAGCCTCGTTAATTATGGGCTCCCTGCAGTTGTGACACAATCCATTTACTTAATGATTCAAAAGAAAATTGTCGCTTCAAGGGCTAGAAGAGCAACAAGCGAAGATATATTAAACACCGTCAATGAATACTTTAAACGAAATAAATTTGGTGAAGAACACCGTAAAAATATCCTTCGAATTCTCGAGAGAAAACTTAATCATAATCCTAATGTTCACTACGTAGATATTTATCCAACCCATGAAAATTATGATATCTTCTTTAAAAATAGCTTTTCACTCAATCCCGATAAAATGAGAGAGCTTGTTAAGCTTGGTTACACAAGAACTATCGAAATTTTCAGAAGGCATGAATGGGAAAGTTAGTTTTAATACTTTTCACAAATTTGGTGTTTGGCTTTAACCCACAAAATATTTTTCAGGACGACTTAACGCTTACAGATAGTCTCACCATGAAAAAAAGCGGTATTAAAAAAAGCAATACAACCGAAGTTGTTTTTAAATCCTATCTCCAAGACCCCAAAAATAGAGTTTTTAAAGATTTTAAAATACCCAATGCATTGAAAAAAAGGGTCGAGTTTTGGTTTCGCGTTTATACTCAATATGAGAGTCATAACTCTGTCGTTCATGATATCGAAAACCTTGGTCTCATTTACGATGTCATTGATTTTAGCGATTTTAAAAAGACCGTCTTGAACAAGAACACTCGTTACAGTCTTCAAAACAAAGCAATGAGAGGTGTTATTGCAGATTACAAAAAAGCCTTTAAAAAACTTAGCAAAGGTAATTGTCGAGAAAAGAAATGCATGCAAATCCTTGAGGCGATTAAAGACGTAAATTTCACCATCCCCAAAAATAAAAGAAAAAGGTTACAGTTTTTTTCCAATCTTTCCAAAAACCTAAGAACTCAAACCGGCCAAAAGGATCACATACTTACCGGACTTAAAAATCTCAGTGGCTATCAAGAAACAGTTGAAAAGCTTTTTCAAGAGTTTGACCTTCCCCATGACCTTTTGGCCATTAGTTTCCTAGAATCAAGTTTTAATATTCACGCTAAATCCAAAGTTGGTGCTACAGGTCCCTGGCAATTTATGAGGATTATTGGAAAACACTTTTTTGTTCAAAACAAGTTCGTCGATCAAAGAAAAAGTGCTGTCCTTAGTACTTCTGGCGCCCTTCACCTTTTGAAGCAAAACCTTCAAGTTATGGATCGCTGGGACTTGGCCGTTAATGCCTATAATAGCGGCACAGGCCTTTTACGAAGAGGAGTTAAATCCCTTAAAAGACGTGGCTTTTCTGATCCCGGTGTCCCTGAGCTTATCAAACATTTTAAACATGGGAACTGGGGATTTGCAGCGAAAAACTTTTACTCTGAGTTTTTGGCACTTGTTTACACTCTTGCCTATAAAAATGAAATTTATAATAAACAATTTATCGAAAAAGATGGCTTAATTGATGTCTATGTCACAAAGTGTCGCATCCCTCTTTTAAAACTTTTACCATCACTTAAAAGTAGCAAACACAATATCATGGCACTCAACAATCATCTCAGCCGACGATATCGAAGAAGTTCTTTTCCAAAAGGCACCGTGGTTTTATCTGATGTAAAACTAACAGAGAGAAAATATTTAAAGCTTGACCATAAATATCTAAGAAAGAGATATCCCAAGAACTTGAGACGCTATGTAAGCAATCAAAGCTGTTCAAGTAAATAAGACGAAGGAGAACAATAGGTTCTTAAAAAGTCTTGGGTTCCATCTTTATAATCAACTCGAAGATTAAAGATTCCTTCTTCATTACCTAAAAGAAAAAGCTTCTCACTCATTTGAGATATTTCAGATGAAAAGACACCCTCACTATCAAGATAAGCCGTATCGTAGACGCTAGGTCCTCTGTCACTTTCGCCAAAAACCCTAATATCCCTGACGGGTTTTCTTAGGTTTATTTGAACTAGACATTCTTGATTTAAGCCTTCAATTTGAAAAGCGCTAAGAATCTCCCCTATAAATTCTCTAGAAGGTACTGTAACTTTTCTATCCCCGTCGATACCAACAAAGATTGAGTCACTGAGATGATTAAATTCAAGATAGGTTCTACTCCCTTTAATCATCCATGGTGTAGAAACTTTGAATTCACCCGGAACAATTAATTCAGGGTGATTACCCGTTAAGAAATCAATAATTTTATCTTGTGACATAGGAAGTGGCTTACTTTCCCTGCCAAGAGTGTGGCGAATGAACGTTTCCATTTTGAATTCTGCTGGAGCCACCATCTTACTAAAGTCGTAGGTAATTTCATCTGGAGCTACAAAAGTTATTTTTGAAGTCTCTTGACCATTAATGCCGAGATACCTTGTATTAATATTTCCAGGCTCGACACCAAAGAATAGGATGTATTGAACTGTTTCGTTTTCTTTTGCTCTAGAGAAACTTTCATTCAAAAGGAGTCGGTGCTGATAAATTTGGCCCTTAACTCCACTTTTTTCAATTTCTACATCTTCAATAAAGTCCCCTAAATCGACAAGATAATAGCCTCCATAACCATCAAGATTATGGTCCTCTAAATATTTGAACATTGACTCCTGAGTGATCATTGGTATTTCAAACTTTGAATACTCACTACCTAGAGGAATCTCAAAAGTTGTTCGCATATAATAATTCTTTGCAATACTACCTCTTAAAACTCCAGCATTTCCCACTAGTGAGTAGTCAAAGTTAATTCGTCCCTCATTAAAATCCTCATAAACTTTTGAATCATCATAAGTTGGTATAAAGTTGAAGTTATTAACTAGGCCATCGAGGCTAACACCTAAATTAGCGTTTATTGCAAAAAGACTGATTCTGTTTTTACCTTGGTTTTCGCTTGGATTGTTGTCGTCTCTTGTTTCTGTAAGTTTATCGCCAAGAAGATCCGCTAAAGATTCTTGTGGCTTCACCTGAGGAACTATGCGTTTTTGGTTCAAAGATCCACCCATCTCACGTTCGATAACCTTTCTTACTTCACTTGATAGGGATACTTTTGCTACATCATGGATATTTTCATTTTCTTCCTTGTAGTCGATCATTACTAATTCATCATTTGCGCTAGAAGCTTTTCCTTTTGGTAAAGGTTTTACAGGATCTATGGTGATCTCTTCAGGTTGAAACATGGCAAGCATTTCCGGATCAGTGGGATTGTATGCTTTTTTCTCTGATGATGCCTGGCTAACAATAACTTCATCCTTTATAGGTGAAGTTGTTTTTTCTGGTAGCAATTCTTGTTCGTTTAACGCCAATAGCCTTTCTTCTAAATTCGATGGCAATTGGTCCTGCCAGGTTACAAGCTTTACTTTTGATTCCGACTTAAATCCGTAATGCTCTATTGGAAAGTTATTATTTATTTCATATTTTGGAGCTTGCTCTTTTGGGTCTTTTTCAATCAATCGCGATGGTTTTGTTAGCTTAACCTCTTCAATTTTTTTTGGATTCTCTACCTGAACTTCATAGGATTTTTTAACAGGAACTTCGTATGCGACAGTTTTCTTTTTTTCCTGAACAAAAACTTGTTTTTCAACTTTAGGCTTTAATTCTAATTTCTTTTTTGAAGCACGCTTCAAAACTGTTGCTAACGTTTCTTTCTCTTCCTGTTTCTCTAAAAGGCTTTTACTCTCAGGAGCTTTTTTAAGTTTTAATCTAGGCAGGGCTTTAGAACCAAAACCTTCAATCTGAGGAATTTTTAAAGTTATTGAATTACTTTGCTCTTTAAGCGCACTACAACCCTGCCCCAAAACGAGAAGATAAATAATTGTTAATAGGCCCCAACTTAAAACCTTTTTCATCATTTCTATTGTCACAAAGACCAGAAAAATTTCTACCTCCGGGCACCTTTTTCACCTCCTTTTTAGCTAGTCATCACCAAAGTCCCAAAAAGTTGACAAAAAAAAGCCCTTCTAAAACAGAAGGGCTTTTGAGTAGTCATGACTAGTCATCTTTTTTTATTTCGCCTTTTCCGCCAGTTGAATTCTAAGCTGAGCTCTTTCAACCTTACGACGATATTTTTCAACCTCGTCATCTGTCATAGGCTCTTCTGAACTTAGATGACTCTTGGCATTTTCAAGGGCCCTAGTTGCCCTTTCTACATCAATTTCATGATTTTCTTCTGAAGTGTGAGACATAATGATGACTTTATTTTCTAGAACCTTACAAATTCCGTAAGTGACTGAAAAATGTCTATCAGGATCGTCTGCACCACCAAAAATTGAAAGTGTACCAGTACCCAATCTATTAATAATGTGGGTGTGGTGCGGAAGGACATTTATCTGACCCCTTACTGTAGGAATAATAAGAGATTCCGCAGGAATGTCCTTCGCTACGACTTTTTCTGGTGTAAGAAGGTCAACTGTAAAATAGTTCATGCTATATACCTTTTAATTAAAGCCTATTCTATGAACGAAGTGATTGAGCTTTTTCGTATACATCGTCCAGGTTACCTACAAGGTAGAAAGCTTGCTCTGGAAGATCATCACACTTCCCATCAAGTATTGCTTGAAATGCAGAAATGGTGTCTTTAATCTCAACAAACTTACCTTTTAGACCTGTAAATTGCTCAGCAACAAAGAATGGTTGAGAAAGGAATTTTTGAACCTTTCTTGCACGAGCAACGATAAGTCTATCTTCCTCAGATAATTCATCCATACCAAGGATGGCAATAATATCTTGAAGCTCTTTATATCTTTGAAGGATTGCCTGAACCGCACGAGCAACACCATAGTGCTCATCACCAACAATTTCAGGAGCAAGAATCGTAGAAGTTGAAGAAAGTGGATCAACCGCAGGGTAAATACCAAGCTCTGCAATTTGACGAGAAAGCTCTGTCGTCGCATCAAGGTGAGCAAAGGTAGTTGCAGGAGCAGGGTCAGTATAGTCATCGGCAGGAACGTAAACGGCCTGGATAGATGTAATTGATCCGTCGTTTGTTGATGTAATTCTTTCCTGCATGGCACCCATTTCAGTACCAAGTGTCGGCTGATAACCAACGGCTGAAGGAATACGACCAAGAAGGGCCGAAACTTCTGAACCAGCTTGAGTAAAACGGAAGATATTATCAACGAAGAAAAGAACGTCTTGCTTTTCTTCATCACGAAAATATTCCGCAACTGAAAGACCAGTAAGAGCAACACGGGCACGTGCACCTGGTGGCTCGTTCATCTGGCCGTAAACAAGAGCTGTCTTATCGATAACCCCTGACTCACTCATCTCATCGTAAAGGTCACGACCTTCACGTGTTCTTTCACCAACACCAGCGAATACAGAAAAACCACCGTGTTGAGTAGCAATGTTGTTAATAAGTTCCATAATGAGAACCGTCTTACCAACACCTGCACCACCAAAGAGACCAATCTTTCCACCTTTCAGATAGGGAGCAAGAAGGTCGATAACTTTAATCCCAGTATAGAAGGGCTCTTTTGAAGTTGATTGAGCTTCAAAAGAAGGAGCTTCTCTGTGGATATCATATGTTTTTGTGTACTTTACAGGTCCACGCTCATCAATAGGATCACCAGTTACGTTGATAATACGTCCAAGAACGTCACGACCAACAGGTGCTTGAATTGGTCTTCCTGTGTTTTTAACGCCTTGACCACGTCTTAGACCTTCAGTTTGGTCCATCGCGATGGTTCTAACAACGTTATCTCCAAGGTGCTGAGCAACTTCGAGAACGAGGTTGTCATCTTCTTTGCTAATAAATTGGTTGGTCACGCGAAGTGCAGTGTAAATCTCAGGAAGATTACCGTCTGCAAATTCAACGTCAACAACTGGACCCATAACTTGTTTGATTACTCCAGCATTTTGCGACATTTCTAGGCTCCTTAACCGTTAAGAGATTCTTCACCAGATACAACCTCAATTAGCTCGGTTGTAATAGCAGCTTGTCTCAACTTATTCATTTTTAATGTTTGTGTTCTAATAGCTTCTTTACAGTTGGTTACAGCATTATCCATCGCTGCCATTCTCGATCCATGCTCAGCCGCAACCCCATCCAGAAAACACGTATAAAGTGTTGTAGAAAAAGCTTCTGGGATAAGCGTGTCCAAAATACTTTTTGGACTAGGATCGTATTTAAAGTCGAAAGGAAACTTTTCTTCAAGTTCTTTTCTTTCTTCTGCATCTAATGACATGGGAAGAAGTTGCTTCACCATAGGTGTAAAAGAGATAGCTGAGTTAAATTGGTTATAAGCAATTTTAACAGTTCCTACTTCACCCATTCTAAAAAGGTTCGCCAACTCATTACCTACAGCTTCTAGCTCCAAGAAAGTTGGATCCGCTTTTTCAAATGTATAAAACTCACCCATATTTACTTCATTTTTAATGAGGTCCTTAACCTTCTTTCCAATGAAGTAAACTTTTACATCTTTGTCTGTTTCTGCGAGATACTTTCTCACCTCTTTCGTTAAGTTTGAGTTGTACCCACCACAAAGACCCTTGTTAGAAGAGATAACCAAAAGTGCTTCATGGTTACTTTTGTTACCTTCTAGGTATTTGTGAGAGTAGTTTTCAACTAACGCACTAATGGTCTTAATTGTTGATTCAAGCTCATTAGCATAGGGACGAGAACTTTGAATGGCCTGTTGGGCCTTCGCAAGCTTCGCAGCAGAGACCAACTTCATCGCTGAAGTAATCTTCAGCGTTCCCTTGGTACTCTTAATTTTTGCTTTAAGGTCTTTTATGTTTGCCATTTTAGCTACCTAATTGACTTGTATTAGTTAAAGTTCCTTGTTGATAAAAACTTCTCAATGATGTCAGTGAGAGTTTTACCGTTCTCATCAGAGATCGCCTTGTCGTTTCTAATTGATTCAACAAGAGCGCTATGCTGAGACTTAAGGTGCTCATGAAGCTCTTTTTCAACTTCCTGAATTTTGTCAGTAGGTACAACGTCAAAGAGTCCTTTTGTAGCTGCGTAAATTACGACAACCTGATCAATAACATCCATAGGAACATATTGACCTTGTTTAAGAAGCTCAACAAGTCTTTCACCACGAGCAAGCTGTCTTTGTGTAGCGGCATCAAGGTCAGAGCCGAACTGAGCAAAGGCAGCTAGTTCACGGTACTGAGCAAGATCAAGACGAAGAGTACCAGCAACTTTTTTCATCGCTTTAATCTGAGCTGAACCACCAACCCTTGATACCGAAAGACCAACGTTAACCGCAGGACGAATACCAGAGTTAAAAAGGTCTGACTCAAGATAAATCTGACCATCTGTAATTGAAATAACGTTTGTAGGTACGAAAGCCGAAACGTCACCCTCTTGAGTTTCAATAACAGGAAGTGCTGTCATTGAACCATTTCCTAATTCATCAGAGAGCTTACATGCACGCTCAAGAAGTCTTGAGTGAAGATAGAAAACGTCACCAGGATAAGCTTCACGCCCAGGAGGACGACGAAGAAGAAGTGACATCTGACGGTAAGCATTTGCTTGTTTAGTAAGGTCATCAAAAACGATAAGAACGTGCTTACCAAGGTCTCTAAAGTACTCACCCATTGTTGCACCAGTATAAGGAGCAAGAAATTGGAGAGGTGCAGAGTTTGAAGCTGTTGCAGAAACGATGGTTGTGTATTCCATCGCACCAGCTTCTGTTAGCTTTTGGTGGACCTGACGAACTGTAGATTGTTTTTGGCCAACAGCTACGTAGATACAAACAACGTCTTTACCTTTTTGGTTAATAATAGTGTCGAGGGCAACTGCTGTTTTACCAGTCTTACGGTCACCAATGATAAGCTCTCTTTGTCCACGACCAATGGGGATCATGGAATCGATAGCTTTAATACCTGTTTGAAGAGGCTCATGTACTGGCTTACGAGCAATAATACCTGGAGCTTTTACTTCGACGAAACGTGTATGCTCAGATTGAATTTCACCTTGTCCATCAATGGCTTCACCAATTGCATTAACAACACGACCAAGAAGAGGCTCACCGACTGGAACTTCAACAATACGCTCAGTTCTCTTAACTGTTGTTCCCTCTTTAATAGAGTTATCGTCAGCAAGAATCGCAACACCAACGTTATTCGTTTCTAGGTTAAGAACCATACCTTTTGTACCACCGTCGAACTCTACGAGCTCACCGGCCATTACATTTTTTAGGCCAAAGATACGGGCGATACCGTCACCTACTGTAAGAACAGTCCCTACTTCATCAACCTGAAGACGGTTTTCAAAGTTTGAGATTCTGTCCTTAATGATGCTTGAAATTTCTTCTGGATTAATGGACATCACATTACCTCGTTGTATTAGGAATTAAGAATTTCCGATTTTAGTTTATTAAGTTGGTTATCAAGAGTGGCGTCTA
>JASBRV010000110.1 GCA_030149295.1 Bacteriovoracales bacterium
AATAAAGTTAGCCTTATTGATTTTTCACTTGCTTTAGAAGGAGAAAATAAGGACATATGGATGGATGAGATGCATGTTAAGATTAAGGGAGATAAAATCATCGCTTCAAAGTTAGCCCCAATCATTGATCAGCAGTTTAAAAACTCATCCTATAATTTAAACTACGGAAATTAAATAATAATGGTACAGGTAAAGTATGTAATACTGATGCTGCTGGATGCGACGGAAGTGCTAATACTTGTGAAATGCACCCCCCCCCTCTTTTCTTTCTCAAAACTCTAAAAACAAAGGGCTACCTCATAAGGGTAGCCTTTCAATCTTTATTTAGACTTCAAGAAATGATCACTCGACTAAAAATTTCCTTTAAAAACGAAGTTCTTTTTTATTTAAACGTGCATTTTCTATTTTTACATAAATATCACTTAGATACTCTAAACACATATCGCTATCAGTAATAGACCCATGGTCATAAGACCCATTATCACCGATGAAAGGACAACTTAAAGTTTTTCCATCAACTATTGGCCTTTTTAAACCTAGATCAAACAGATAAGAAAATGTTACAGATTTTAAATCATCGAATTTATGATCATAAATATAGACCCATCTAGCACGTTCAAGACAATAGAATTCTTCATCAAAACGAGGGTTAGCTTCAAAGCTCAGCTCAAAATCAAAGCCCTCCTCTATCACTTTTTGAATCTCATCTCTATTTGTATCCTCAAATGAATACCTCAGAGAGCTCAACTGATCACCAATTGATGTTCCAGTAATTACGTTCAGTCCAATCATCTTTATAGGGCCACAGTTCTCAAGGACATGAAGCTTTGCCAATGCATAAGTATTAGATAACGTTAAAAATAAAATAATACTGATAATCCTTTTCAAAATCCTCTCCAAGTCGTAATGAGTCTCTTTTGATAATAATAAATGTTATTTCGATTTTTTTTCTAAATTTTGAAAGTCTTACAACGTGTTATTTTTCTAACGACATTCACCTGGTGGATTACTTATGAGGAATCAATCTTCCTAGTAAATTCAACACCTTACAAGGCTGCTATTTGGTCCTAAGAGTTAGGGTTTGGGGAAAAGAGGGACTTATTTTAAATGCCCAAGGAGTTCTTCAAATAATTCGCTTTTTACTTGAGGTGAAATAGTTTCAAGCTGTAGTTGCTTACAGCGACGATTTGAATATTCTAGTTTTTCAGAATTAGCTTCCTGATTAATGATACTTTTTAAACACTTTTGAAATGAATAAACCGGGTGTGCCTCAGAAGTCCTTGTACCTACAGGTAAAGACGAGCAAATTTCATAATTGTTTTTATGAAAGTTTCCACTCACTGCAGTGACAATACATTGATTTCGGGCTACTTTTCCAAGTTCAGCATCTTCTCCCTGATTTTCTTTTACCCACTTCTCACAATGTTGGGCGACTTCTCTACAAGAAACATAGCTCTTACTTGGGGGAACATTCTTTATATTATCAGCCGACTCAAATGCATTCACCAAAGCATATAGAGATAGCTTGTTACTATACTCACTGATTACAGCGAGATTATCTTCAGAGAATGTCCTACTATTTATGGCACTTAAGCATTTCTCAAATGAGTATATAGGATGGGAATCTAGATAACGACTTGAACGTTTAAGGTTTAAGCAAACCTGGTAAGCCCCTTCTTGAAATGAACCACTCTCTACTGTCTGATGACAGATGTTCCTTGCAATCTTCTCTAATGGGACCTTGTTTTCACTAGTACTTTTGGTCCAAGCATTACATTTATTTAATAGTAAGCTCTTAACAATAGAGGTTTTTGCTTGAGAGGTATTTATAGAAAATAGTATTGCCAAAAGTGACGGCATTATAAAGCTCATGTCTATTCTCTTATCGACAAATTAGGAAATAAACTTAAAACTATGTAACTTTTAGTTACTAGAAAAAAAGTATATATAAAGTCACCTTTCTTGAGTTAGGTTTTTCTATGGGAAAATTAGTAAAATTATCAAGCCTAGCTCTGTTTTTTATCCTGCTGTGCCTTTCATCCAGCGCAGAGATAATTCAAGGAACAGTTCTCAGTATTCACGATGGGGACACTCTTAAGATTAAAGCTGACAGATATGAAAAACCAAAAAGTGTCCGCTTAAGAGGAGTAGACACCCCTGAGATAGATTTTCGAGGTGAAACTCAAGGGCCGATTGCCCTCCAAGCAAGGGACTTTCTTAGATCACAAATTCCCATTGGCGCCATAATACAAGTTGAGCTTGGTGACAGTAGTAAAAATTACAACCGACTCCTTGGCAAAGTTTTTTATGAGGGAAAGGACATTGGTCTTCTCATGATCTCAGAGGGCTATGCTGCCCCCTACTTTATCTATCCCTTTTAAAAGAGAACTCTGACAGATTATCAAGAAGCTGCACGTAATGCTCTTGCCAACAGAAAAGGTTTTATCTACCTGGAAACAGAAATGCCTTATGAGTTTAGAATGAAAGTTCAAGACTATCAGGGAACCAACTATGTCGGAGACTCCCAAAGTAAGATCCTCTACCAACCAGTAGATGTCTTCAAGGTGCATTATTCCAATCGAGTCTTTTTTAAGTATTTAGAAGATGCACAAATGATGGGCTACGAGCTGGAAGAGTAGTGCCAAGGCCTTACTTCTAAGTAAGTCATAAACTCCAGAATTCCATCTCTTTGACAATCGATCTATCGAAACCGAGTTTTTCACTCTCCTGTTGGCACAAGTTGTCCGCGCAAATTTTACAAAAGGCTCAGAGTTTTTAAAGTGATTTCGATAGGGAGGTCACACACACAAACTCAAGGAGAGCTTTATGAAACACATTCTATTCTTATTCGTTTTTAGCCTTTGGATTTCATCCTGCGGAAAAGTTAGCGATTTTTCTTTTAGTATTGAGGAAGATAATGAAAAGCAATACTTTGATCTCATGACCAAAGTCGATGCCAATAGCTATCGTCTGCCTATTTTTTCACTTCCCCTCTATGACTTTTCAAAAGGACTTGTTGTTGGTGATATTAGCGTAAGCAGTGACAATATTATTAATATGCGCCTACAAACGGATGTTCTCCAAGGAGTTGGAATGGGCTTTGATTGGAGTCTTCCAAATGGTCGCCCCATTCCCTATATTCTTAAACCAGAAACGAAAGCCTTTTACTTTCAGATTGGTCAAACAAATTCAAGGGTCTATTTAGCTTTTGATAATGACCAAGCCGTTTTAGGTCTTGCCCTCAATATTAGCCAGCTTCCCCCTACTCAAATGCCGGGAGGCCTCAATGCCTTTGTTCCTTTCGCAAAAGAAAAGGTTTCAGGCACAATGGGGCTCTATCTTGGAAATGAGTTTGGTCAAAATGGATTTGCCCTCTTCATCGATTTTAGCCAAGCGGTAGGTGCTAATACTTCGGAACTTGCAAACTATATAAAGAGACCAAGTCAAAAGGCATTTCGTCACACTGGTGCTATGGCAAGAGAGTATCTTAAAGATCAAGATCTCGATCTCTACTAATAGTTGAGCTTATTCATCAAGGGCACAAGTTGTGCCCTTTTCTTGGGAAACCTGTGCCTCATTGTTTGAAAGCCCTAGGCTTTTTAAAATACATTTATGATAACAAAATCAACAGAGCTTCTTCCAAGCCCCTTTCAATACGAAAGTATTGTCGACTTTCTCCAAGCAATTGTGACTCACTTTAGAACTGCCCCCATTGGACCTAAGACAAATGGGGAGTGGGCCATGCGGCTTGGTTACAAAAGTCCTCGCTCCTTTGGCATGGTCGTTAAGGGAGAGAGGCTTCCCAGTGAAGAGATGATTCACTCTCTCTCTCAGTATCTCAAGCTTAACAGAAGGAAAAGAGACTATCTTCTTGCCCTCTTAAAGCTAGAGAGAAAGAAAAAAAAGGGAAAGCTTACAAAAGAAGATATCAAGTCTCTAAAAAAAATAAATCCAAGATTTTCATCTTTTAAAACTCTTAATCTCGATGAGTTTAAGCCTATATCCTCTTGGTATTACATCCCCTTGCGACAATTCTTTATTCATCCCTTTCACGAGGAAAGAATTTCAGAAATTCCCAAGATCTTTAACAACTCCCTTACTCTTTCCCAAGTGAAAGAGGCGATAAATCATATGCTTAAGCTAGGATTTCTTTCAAAGGATGAGCTTGGCTTTATTAAAATTGAAAAACAAGGCTTTAACACTCCTTCAGATATTCCATCATCTGCTATCGCTCAACATCATATGGAGATGCTCGATCAAGCAAAGCTTCATGTTCTAAAGGATGTAGTAGAAGATCGAGAGTTTCAAAGTCTCACCTTTCGCTGTAAGAAGAGCGAGATGCCTGCTGCGAAGGAGTTTATTCGCGAATTTAAAGAAGAATTTAACAAACGCTTTGCTAACGATGAAGGAGAAGAAGTTCATCAACTCTCCCTTCAATTCTTTAGGCACACCAAGATTCAGGATCATCATGAGCATTAAACGCCTCCTATTCCCCCTCGTTCTCCTTCTGTCGACCCTTATTACCTTTTCCTGTGGAGAGGGAAACGATGGTATTTATGAGGTCACTCTCATCTTAAAAGGTGATCGCGTTGAATTTGTCATCACAGGGCTAAACACAGACACTGATGACTTTCCTCCGCTTGGTGAGAGACACTACTTTCATGGTTATCCTAATTCTTATATTACCCACAGAATAGATGAAAAGATGCGCGTCCAAGTGGTTTATGTGCTTTCTTTATCCGATTACGAAAACAATAAAGTTCCAGATGAATACAACCGTTTGCCCCTTCCCGATGGAAGAGCAGTTCCCCTTGAATCAAAGTTCGGAGGCGGTGATGGTGTAGGAAATGGTAGAGTTCATGGTGGATTTACTCAATTAACGAATACAGAAATCGCAGGAATTTATCAAAACGGAGAAAGCATAGGATTTTTCTACCCAAGAGAATTTAATATAGGTGAAAATGACATCGTTTACGCTCGCCAAAATGTAACAAAAAGAAAAGGATTTGTGGCCCTAGTTGGGAAGAGCCAGCAAGGAACTTTAGGAGGAGCCCTTCTTGTTCTTCCAGAGCCCAAATTAAAGTAAAATCTTTTTGCCTCACTCATAAAGTTTGATCTAGATCAAACATACTTTAAGCCTATCAAGGTATAGGTGAAGGATACTTTACTTTGATCCTAAGAAAGTCGAGGATAAAAGCAAGGATTACAATAACCCATAAAACTTAAAAGGAGTTTACTATGGCATTACTTCTAGGCGATACAGCACCAAACTTTCAAATTGATTCTCAAAAAGGAATGATTGATTTTCACGAATTCATTGGAGATTCATGGGTGTTCTTTTTTTCTCACCCAGCAGACTTCACTCCCGTTTGCACCACAGAAATGGGGAGAACAGCTCAATTAGCTTCTGAGTTTGAAAAAAGAAACGTTAAACCCTTAGGCTTATCCACTGACTCTGTCGAAGAGCACAACAAGTGGATTCCAGATGTTAATGAAACACAAAATACTGACCTTCAGTTTCCTATTGTTGCCGATACTGACAACAAGGTGGCGAATCTTTATCAAATGATCCACCCAGGAGCGAGTGAAACAGCTGCTGTCAGATCTGTCTTTATCATTGGCCCTGATAAGAAAATTAAACTCACCATGACCTATCCAATGAGTGTAGGTCGTAACTTTGATGAAATTTTAAGAGTCATCGACGCGCTTCAGTTTACTGAAAAGAATGGTGTTGCCACTCCTGCGGACTGGAAAGTTGGTGACCGTGCCATCATCCCACCAAGTATCACAAGCGAAGAGGCCAAGAAGAAATACCCTCAAGGTTTTGATGAACTTAGACCTTACTTACGTTTCGTAGACATTAAGTAATTTTAAAATAAAGGCCATTCAATCGAATGGCCTTCTTACTTGGTCTTGATAGAGTAAAGTGCTACTGATGAAACTCTCACTATTGTTACTAAAAACCGCTTAACCTAACTAAATTTAGATTGATTCATTTAATTTGTATAAAGGAGTAGAATTAAATAATGAAAAATCATACGGTAATTTCTATTCAAGAAGATCTCAAAGTTTCTAAATCACTGGGAACAATTAAGTTTAGAGAGTGGTATCAAGAGAACAAAGTTAGTAAAAAACACTCTCCTTGGCTTCATCCCCTCTTTAATTTTGCTCTCTTAACCTTAATTTGTGTTATTTCAATTTCTAAGGCTGACCCTCTAAACTTAAAAACTGTCTTACTCTTTCCCTTAACCCTTCTTCTCGGAAACCTTGTTGTTTTTCTCCTTCACCGTTATCCTCTCCATAGAAGGATGAAGTTTTTTCCTTTTCCATACGACGAACATACAGTTCAACACCACCGCTATTATGACTTTGCTAATATTACCCTTACGGGCCCAAGAGATTTTGCTAACATTTTCTTTCCGTGGTTTATCATTGCCTCATTTGTTGTTTTGGCCTGCCCTGTTTTTTGGGGATTGGGTTTTATATACAATGGAGTGAGTGGTGGGTGGTTCTTTGTCTTTTGTGCAGCATTTTACTTCACACTTTATGAAGTCGTTCATCTCAGCTGTCATCTTGATAAAGATCATTGGTGGCTAAAGGTGCCGGGGTTAAAGTCAATGCGGCATCACCACAGAATCCATCACCACCACAGGTTAATGAGTCGCTACAACTTTTGTATTGTCTATCCTCTTTTTGATTATGTATTTGGAACAAAATATCTTGAGAGAGAACTTCCTGAAGAAAACCACAGGGACCATACTCTAGATGTAGAAAAAAACCTAAAACAATCGAATTAAGAAAAACGCTTTATGGTTGAAATTTAGGCTGAGAGTGTAAGGCCCTACAGTAGTAGAGATTAAAGCCGTTCTGTTCACTTTTACTGAGTAGCACCACGAGTTTTATGCCACTTCCCTTGATAACAAAAAGTGAAAATAGAGCCCTGGTCAATATAAGAATCATTAATGCCATCGTAGTTGAGAGAGTTCATATCAACATTTGCGTTATTAATGGCCTCTTTTCTCATATCGCCACCGTAGATTTCTAACTTAACGTAAGTCTTTTCTCCATTTTTCGTAACAGGGTAAACAGGGATGGGAAAAACAGCATTTTGATTTCTCTTCTCTCTTATAAGACTATCTTTAAGAGATTCAGGTATTACCTTCCTTAGATTTCGAGAATAAGCACCGTCTTTTCTTTTACTCTTAAAGTAGTCATCTTTTTCTCTATGAATTTCACTCGGGCAGGGCATTCCATCACTCCAAATAATGACGATCTTTGAAAACTCACCCTTTCTACATATGAAGGCAAAGTCATCCTTGGTTTTAGCGGAAAAGTCTCCTTTAATGATTCCAGATTTTATTCTTCTGTAAATGTAACCAAGCTTGGGAATTGAACAGCCTGTCTTTACGATCTCTGCTTGCACTTTGGGAGGAAGCTCATGAAGCTGATACGCGAGAGGTTCTTTTGCCTGAAGAGAGTGAAATAAAAGAATAAGGATGATGATTCGAGAAAAAAAATAAACGCCTCTTTTGTAGGTTCTCATAATACATATTATGGGAACTATTTTAACATCGATTGGAAAATTAAGAGAAAATTGATTTAAAAGGAGTGGATTGGTTAATTAAGAATATAGCCTTCCACTCCCCTGCCCTAGCATGTTGTAAATGAGAGAGGTGACCATTTCAGAGTGAGAAAGCTTGTGATGTCGACTCTTTTGGGGCAGTACTTGTCCCAACCTTTGAGTCAGTTTTAGACGATCCATTAATGACTTTATCAGACCATAGTAAGCAAGTTCTTTTGATTCGATTTCAAAGGGAGAGGAATTGGTGAGCATCATGCTAACCTCTTGTATTTAAGTTGTTTGAGGCTAGTTTATGCGAGCTTAAAATTTAGGGCCAATTACTCAGGCGTAGGGGCAGATTTCAAAAGTTACGATTTTGAATCTTAGTGGTGAACATGGGTTCATTCTACTTGTTAGCGAAAAATTCAATGCAGAACTCTCAAGCTTAATTTCTAACAAGATTCTTTGCGTCTATACAAATTTTCATTTTTTATTACTAATGTTCCAAACTCGTTTCTTTGTGAGCATATGCCCAATTTGTTATCTTGCCGTTATCATCGTATGGACGAAACCAAAACGTAAAATCACCCCGACAATCCAGCCCATGGTAAGTGAAAGTGTCACAATAATTAATTTTAATCCAAACATGCTTATTCTTAACAAGAATATCCTCTACGCTACCTAATGGATCGTCCAAAGCACGAGTGTTTTCAATTTCTTCTTGCGTATAAAGAGACTCTATTGGAAAAAATTTTTCCTTTTTTATATTTTTACCACCGACCTTATCAAAGACCCATTTGTAGGAATCGCCTTCAATACCAAACGGGCCGATATGCCGAAAGTAATCATATACATTATGAGCGTGAACGAGGTCCTCATCATTAACCCACAAATACTTACCATCATAAAAGACCTTATAAAACTTACCTTTTTTTTCAGTGGATGCAACAACTAGGAATTTAAATGGTTCTTTTTTATTATAAAAACGAGTCATTAACTCAACCCTGTTAAACTCTTCATCTTTTCTAAGAGTGATGAGTTTAGATTCAAGACTAGGTTTTTGGTAAAGGTCTATTTTTGCCCCTGAGATCGGTCCACTTGTTTTAAGTAATTTGAAGACTAAAAAGAATCTAGGTTCGTTTTTATCAATCATCTCAGCATGAGTGGAGGTAAAGAAAATAGATATCAAAATTAATACAACATAACTCTTCATAAGAACTCCTTTTACTTACTATAGTATATACCTCTATAATAAA
>JASBRV010000115.1 GCA_030149295.1 Bacteriovoracales bacterium
GGCTTCCTTTGTGAACAATAATCTTCCCTCATTATCTTTTTCAAAAGAGGTACCAACCTTTTCAAGTAAAACCTTTCTTAAGATTGGTCCCGACTCCTCTTCTAAAATTTTAGCTGCTTCAATATTTGAAGTATGAGAAGAGGCAAGCTGGATATCTTCGACTAAATTTTGATGTACTTCCCCTTCACAAGGAAAGATTGTCCCCCCCTGAGCCCAAAAGGTATTTGTGTACTGAGGTTCAAATTCTCTTGTGACAATTCCAACACTTAAACCTTCTTCAGCGCATTCGGAGGCACAAACAAGTCCAGCCACTCCCGTTCCCAGGATCAGAACATCAAACTCATAAGTCTTCAATTATGATTTCCTTTGATACTTGAAAGATATATCGACTGCTGGAGCGCCATAAGTAAGAGCTCCCACACTAATAGCATCAACCCCTGGAATTAAGTAGCTATCAAGTTTATCAAGAGTAACTCCACCTGAAATTTCAATCGTCATACCTGGAGCTTTCTTTTGAATTACCTTTCTCACTTGATCAGGAGAAAAGTTATCAAGCATCACGTGCTCAACTCCCTCTTGAAGGGCTACTTGAAACTCATCCTCATCATGAACTTCAAGTTCGATGGGAGTATAAAAAGCACCCACCCCTTTAAAAAAGGCAATTGCCTCTCTTATCCCTCCAAAGAAAGTTTTATGATTATCCTTAATCATCCACATATCTGTTTGGCCAAGACGGTGATTAAAACCACCTCCGATACGCACAGAATATTTTTCAAGTGAGCGTAGGCCCGGAGTTGTTTTTCTTGTATCAAGTATTTTTACATTATATTTTTTCGCTTTTGCCACAAAATGACTGGTAAAGGTCGCAATATTGGAAGCCCGTTGAAGAAGATTAAGAGCAATTCTCTCTCCTGTAAGTGCTTTAGAAAAGGGAAGGCTTCCAAGAGGGATAACCGATCCTTTCTTAAGATAATTTCCTTCAAATTGAGACAAGGCCTCACCAGCAAAACCATTTTCTCCTAAATATTCAAAAGTCCCTTGAAACCAGGGCAGGCCAGCTAAGACTAAATCTGATTTAATAAATAGATTGCAATCAACTTCATCTTCAGGGAGTTTTTCTAAGTAAAAGAGATTTCGAGAGAGATCATCCTCCTTAAAGTAGTGGGCGATATCTTCTTTGAGAGAAATTTGGGTCAAATCCATATTGGACTCCATCAATTTATGAGAACAGCTTCTTTTTAGGTCAGAAAAATCAATAAGTTAAGGGAAAACCTAGGCTTTATGTCCTTTCAAAGCCTTAGACATGGCCTTTCGAATTGTTATCGCAATTTTCATCGTTCTTCTGGTTTCCCATACACCACCGTGGAGCTATCGAGAAAAGAAGAGAATTCCAACATGGGGAAACAACCCACTCGTTCACGCTTATATTTTCGGAAATAAAACCAAACTCAAAAAAGACATTAAAAACATTCATAAAGATCTCAATCTCCAACACCTTATGACCCCGTCTGGGCTGCATCTGGGGAGCTTACTCTTTTTATTGGGTCTTTTTACTAAAAGGAGAAGTTGGCGCTTTCTTTTCATAACATTTTTAGGATATCTGGTTTTTCCCTATGATGGACTTGATAGTTTTAAGCGGATGATTTTATTTGGAATGTTTCGTACCAATCCTCTATGGCGACCCAACTTATTTCTTTGCTTTATACTTACTTTTTCCTTCGCCTTTATAGGAGGCCAATATATTGAGAATCCCTTGAGTTTTTCCCTTTCTTTTATTTTCTTAGCAACTCTTTTGACTGGGAAAAATAAAATAAAAACATTCCTTTGCCTCTTCTTTATTCAGGCACTACTTAGCGAGTGGTTTTCAAGAGAGTTTTATCCAGTTGGTACTTTATTTGGACTTATTTTAAGCTTAGTTAGCCCATTTGTTTTTCCCTTACTTTTATTAGAGGCCTTTTGGGAAGCTTTACCCTTTTCAGAAATATGGGTTTATCTTTTAAAAGCTCTATACAAAATCAAAGGTTATGGATTTCACCTTCCATTCTTTATTCTTCTTCCGTGCCTGCTCATGAGTTATCAAAAAAGGCTGATAGGATTTTCCTTAATTACTAGCTTCCTTTTTTATCATGGCACACTCACTCCACGACCCAAAACCGTTGCATTCATCAGCCCACCACCAAAAGGGGCAAAGAAAATAAAGCGATTAAAGAATGGCTATAAGCTAGAGTATGAAAATGAAATGAGATGCTATAGTCGACTAAAAGGAGATGAGTGGAGTACCCATTGTTATCAATAGGTACTCCCCACTATTTAATAATCGAGTAGTTTGTTGATTTGCTTGTAAACATCATCGACCTGAGGAAGGATCTCTTCTTCAAGATTAGGGCAATAAGCTACGTGAACATCCATACTAGTCACACGAAGAATTGGTGCATCGAGATCTTCAAAGCACTCTTCATTTACACGAGCTGCAATTTCTCCAGCAAACCCGGAAGTTTTCTGTTCCTCGTGAGCAATCATGAGACGATTTGTTTTTGCTAATGATTTTTTAATCGCATCCATATCAAAAGGTGCAAGGGTACGAAGATCAATAACTTCTACAGACTTTCCTGTTTCACTTTCAACTTTCTTAGCCGCATCGATAGATTTTTGAACTAGAGCACCCCAAGCAACGATTGTGGCATCTTTTCCTTCTTTAGCGATTCGCGCTTTACCAAAGGGAATCATATATTCTTCACCTGGATCAGCGCTACGATTGTAACCTTGATAGTACAAATGTTTGTGCTCTAAAAACATAACTGGGTCATCTGCTCGAATAGCCGTTCTTAATAGACCTGCAGCATCTGCAGCAGTAGACGGATAAGCCACTCTCAACCCTGGAATGTGAGTGTAAAGAGACTCCCCTGTTTGTGAATGATAAATAGAACCACCGCGAAGGTAACCACCAATTGGTACACGAATCACGAGAGGATTTTTAAAGTCTCCGCCAGAGCGATAGCGTGTTGTAGCAACTTCATTTTTAATCTGCATATAAGCAGTCCAAATATAATCAAAGAATTGAATTTCTACGATTGGCTTAATTCCACGTATGGCCTGACCGACAGCTCGGCCAACAATATTCGCCTCTGCTAAAGGAGAATTAAAAACCTGACCCTCACGACTCGCTCTTTGAACCCCGGAAGTTAACTTAAAAACACCACCTTTACCTTTAAGGTCTGAGTTTTCAAGTTTCTCAAGTTGAGAAAAGTCTGCAACGTCCTCCCCCCACATACGAAGAAGTGGATTCTTTTTAAATTCATTTTGAAGAACTTTATTAATCGCTCCTGCCATGGGGATATCATCTTTTCCTTCAAAACTTCCTTCCGTTTCAAAATCACTTCCCGCGATATCGACGTCATGAGAGTAAAGGTGATCAAGCTCTGTTCCTTTTTCTGGCCATGGAGTATCGATGGCTTCCTTCATGGCCTGACGACATTCAGCTGAAACATCATCATAGAGAGAAGCCCTTTCGTCTTCACTCATAATCCCCGCATCAACGAGAAGTTTTGGATAACTATTGAAGACATCTTGCTCTTTTTCTCTCTCAAGCTCTTCTTTGGTTCTGTACATGGAATGGTCGTCACTCATTGAGTGAGAGTAAGGACGAGTCACATGAGCATGAACAAGAACAGGACCATTTCCATCACGGAGATATGCCTCTGCTTCTTTCATAGTAGCGTAAGATTCAATAGGGCAATTTCCATCACACTCAAAAATTTTCAGACCAGGAAAATTCGCAAGCGCCTTTGAAATGGAACCGCCAGGGGTTTGCACTTCTACAGGAACCGAAATGGCATAACCATTATCTTCCACCATAAAAAGAACAGGAAGCTTATTCACACAAGCTGTAGTTACACCTTCCCAGAATTCGCCTTGAGAAGTAGTGCCATCACCAGTTGAGACATAAATGATTTCATCGTCATGATATTTGCGATCACCAATATCAACGCCTTCACTGTCGAGCTTTTGAAGGTATTTACCACCTTCTGCCAGACCAACGGCCTGAAGAAACTGAGTGCCTGTACAAGAAGACTTATTAACAATATTAAGTTTTACATTACCCCAGTGAGCTGGCATCTGACGGCCATGCGAACTCGTATCACCGACATTACCATTCGCTTGGCAAAGCATTTCGTAAGCTGTTACTCCAAGGCCTGTACAAAGAGCACGGTCACGGTAATATCCCAAAAACCAATCATAAGAAGGTTTTAAAACTTTTGCTGCTGCCGTAAGAATTCCTTCGTGCCCTGCTCCTGAAATTTGAAAGTAAGCTTTTGATTGCTTCTTCATTGAGATTTCAGTGTCATCAAGTTTTCTTGAGAGATAAACATTTCTCAACATGCCTACGAGGTCTTCTTTTTTAAGACCATATTGTTTAGCGAGTTTTAACTTTGCTTCAACTAACTTAGGATCAGTTTTTTTTGTCGAACCAGCTTCTGCTGATACAGGAGACGTAGTAGCCATAAAATACTCCACTTTGACGAAATGTGTCATTAAATCAATTCTTAAACAGACTTTACCCAACGGGCCGTAGAATGTCTAAGGGCATAGTGTAGACTTTTCAATGACTTAGGGAGCCTTACCAGCCTGATGAGATAGATAGGGCAAAACGACGATCTTCCTCTCCACGAAATTGTGAATTCGTTCTATCAACAGCGTAGGTCGTAAGGTCAAATTCTAATTTTCTGGTTCGAATACCAAGTCCGCCAGAGCCAAAGCCATCACCGTAACCAACGCGAATAAAGAAAGTTCTCATAAGATCCAATTCCATTCCCGCCCCAATTTTTCTCGTGGTGGAGACATCAGTGTAGCGATCTGTTGCATCTTTGTAATTAACCTCTAAATGAATTCTTGTTGTCTTACCGATTTGTGGTGTTAATGAGAAACCAACATCGACAGAGGAGCGAATGGTCTCCGGAGCTCCCGCGAAACCGTCTGCGGCACTAAACTCCTGACCAGCGGCATTGTTCATTTTTATAGCAAGAGTGGGAAGGCCAGAAACCGGTAAAGTGAGTCTCATTCCTCCAGTCAATATTAAACCCCTACCCTTATCATAATCTGCATCTTGTAGATCAATCGTTTGATCAATTGCACTCTGACCAAAGACCTCTGTTCTTGAGAGATAGGTCGACGTCACTCCAAGTTTAAAGACACCACCAAAGAGCGATAAATTTAATGCCACAAAAGGTCCATGGTCTGTTCTTTTGGCATATTCAAACTGAGCGTCTGTTTGGGTGCCATAAGCTCCCCGTGTTTGATTTGAATAAAGGTATCCCACAGAGAAATATCGGGTTGTGAAATTGGGAGCAAATTGAAAGCGGCTATGAGAAAAGTTTCCAGGGTTATTTACCAGAAGCTGGCGCGTGCCATCTACATCAAAACCTTTTGTGAAGTTTCCTACGGCATCAGAGAGACGGCCTCCAGTCCCTAAATCGATCCAGTCCTTATTCGCCTCAAGATGCAGATTTGAGAGGTGAAAGTGAGTGTTCCTTACTGTACCCAATCCTGCCGGATTATAAAAAGCAGCAGCACTATCATCCACTTTAGCAATATAAGCATTTCCTAAGGCGAGTGCTCGACCTGAAGTGATGAGCTCTGGAAAAACGGCGTCGCTAAAATCGATTGCTCCCCAGACCGAGCGGACCGGAAAGAAAAGGGTGATAAGTGCTAAAATAAATGTAAAAATCAACGTTAGTTTCACTCCACCATTTTACCGTTTTTAAGACCGATTTTTTAGTGAAGCATCATTTGCCTCGAATTAATGTTGGCAAAAAAAAACCGGCAAAAATTGCCGGTTTTTTATTAAATCAATATTAAAAAATCCTAGGTGTTAGCAGGATTTCTGTTTTTCCTTCCTGGAAAGCGATGACTCACATCTGCTCCAAGAAATTTACCCTGAATATTTTTAATAGACTGAAGTCTACTCTCAGCTAAGACATCTGTCGCCTTATAGACGGGAATGTTTTGCTCGTCAGAAATCTGAAAAATTCTCATCGTCGTATCATAAATCGTATCAACCATTCTTGAAGCTTTGGTATCTGACCAACCTTCAAATTCGATAGAAACGTTCATTAAACCGCCAGCATTAATTAAATAATCTGGAGCATAGAGAATATCTTTCTCTTTAAGAATGTCTCCATGACGATTTTCTGCCAGCTGATTATTGGCCGCACCTGCAACAACTCTACACTTTAGTCTTTCAATCGTCTGATCATTGACGGTAGCACCTAGAGCGCAAGGAGCGTAAATATCACAATCAACATCGTAAATTTCATCAACGCCAACAAGTTCTGCATTCGGAACCATTTCTTTAAAAGCCGCAATATTTTTTTCGTTGATGTCAGTGAAATAAACTTTAGCTCCAGACTTATAAAGAAGTTCGCCCAAATAGCGACCAACGGAGCCCGCACCTTGAAGAGCAACAACTTTATTTTTTACAGAGCGATCTCCCCAAGTTTTAGTACAAGCGGCCTCAATTCCACGAAAAACTCCACGAGCTGTATAAGGAGATGGATTACCTGAGCCACCATGTGTCTGAGCAACGCCAGTAACATAAGAGGTTTCAGTAAAGATATGCTCGATATCCTCAACACCAATATTTACGTCTTCAGCTGTAATGTAACGACCATTCAGGCTCTCTAAATAACGGCCATAAGAACGAAATAAAGCTTCTGACTTATCTTTATTAGGGTCACCAATGATAACGGCTTTCCCACCACCAAGGTTAAGGCCGGACACTGCCGCCTTATAAGTCATTCCTTTAGAAAGGCGAAGCACGTCGGTGATAGCATCATCAATGCTATCATAGGGCCACATTCTTGTTCCGCCTAATGCCGGGCCTAGAGTAGTGTCGTGAATAGCGACAATAGCTTTGAGATTACATGAGGGGTCACTAAAGAAGACAACTTCTTCATGTCCTTCGGCGTAGAGCTTCTCAAAAGTGAGCATAAGATAAACTCCTGATTCTGATTGGTAATATTCTTTTGTCCAAATTCTTTGCTATCGTTTTGCCACAGAAAAACCCTTTGAATTTAAAGGGGTTAAAGGCGAGCTTGAAACGATTGCTCACTTTAGAATTAAGAGGATAAAATCTGTATGCCCACCGTGTCAGTGGGTTAAAATGAGGCGAATATGCGTTATCTTGATTAAATATTCAGGACTTAGGAATCAAAGTCCGCTGCTAACGACTTACCAACGGTCTCTGCTGACTCAGAACGATCACCATCTTTAGCTTCTTTTTTGTTAAAAAGATGCCTTTCCCCGTCCACATTCTTAATGCGAATATCACGTATTTCGTAATCTTCAACGAGAGTAAGCTCGAAACTATAGCCTTCCCAAACAATAATTTGTCCCTGTTCAGGAAAATTGTTACCCAGCATATCTAAAAGAAAGCCTGCTACTGTCGAGTAGTTATCATTTAAAGGAATTTTAATATCGAAGTCTGTGTACAACTCTCGTAAAGAAAGGGACCCTTCGATGGTCACCCCCTCATTAAGCTCTTTATCTCTTTGTTCTTGGATAACAGCTTCTTCATCATCATCGTGCTCATCTTGAATTTCACCTACGATCTCTTCAACGATATCCTCTAAAGTAACAATACCCACTACGACACCATTTTCATCTTTCACAAGGGCAAGGTGAACCTTTTTACGATTCATATAATCGAAAACAGCTTGAATTTTCATATGCTCATAAACAAAGAAAGGATCCTTTAAATGTTTGAGCATATCAAAGTTTTCTTTTTCTACCCCCCTGATAAAGGCAAGGTCTTTGATATGAAGAAAACCAATACAGTTTTCCAGCTCCCCATCACACACTGGGTAGCGACTATAGGCATCCTCTTCAACCTCATTAATAACTTCCCTAAAGGTTGAATCTTTTTGCAAATATTTTACCTCAAGACGAGGAATCATAATGTCCTTCACCTTGATGGTTGGGAACTCCATAATTGAGTTTAAAAGATCAAGCTGCTTTGAATCCATTGTCTTATCTTGCTCGGCCCTATTGATCATGTATTCAATATCGTTCTTTGTTATAAGACGCCCAGTAAGTTCGGCGTTCTCACCTAAAACAGCTTTGATAACGAGAACCATCCCCTGAATGATGGGGTAAAGGATGTAATACTTTAAGCGCAGAAGATAAATGATCACTACAGAAAGCTTTTCAGCATGGGCGCGGGCAAAAGTCTTTGGCATAATCTCACCAAAGATCAGAATAACAATAGTGACAAGACCAGTAGAGATCCCAACAGCGTCGGATTTAAACAACCTCGTTGCAATCGATGTCGTTACAGAGGCAGCTAGAATATTCACAATATTATTTCCCACAAGAATTGTGGTTAAAAGCTCATTGGGTCTTTCGATCATGAAGGTCATCGCCTTGGCACGACTTCCTCCCTCTTCCATTAATTGGCGAGCACGATCAATCCCAAGAGACATAAGCACAGCTTCAGAGCCTGAAAAAAATCCAGAACCGGCGAAACAAACACCTAAAATTACCCATTCAGTAACCGAAATTGAAGCTTCCGCAATCATCGGAGGTTCCCTTGAAATTGAATTTTGAGAGAAGAGGTGGTCAAAAAGCTTTTATTCTTTTGACCGAGAATAGACGGAGGTTCTATAGAGCAGTTCCTTGGTTTTTACTCATAACGATTCACTAAGAATTGTTGTTTTTATTTTACATCGCATTGAAAGTCCAGTCCATAAAGATTAGAAAATAAAATCAACAACTTAGGCTATTTTTATCAAATTAATGATCCAATTGTTCGCCTTTAAAGTCATGATCTGAGTAGACGATTCGATCGTGCATCTCATGGTTAAAACCATGAATATCCTCGATATTGGCCACATTTCTAAAGAGGGTGTTGCATTTGTAACAGGCTACAACCATAGGAACAAAGAAGTAGAGAAGAATATCCAGGGCCGCTAAACCTAAGAAGACAGAATAGTTCCAGGGAAAACCTACTCCAATGATCTCAAAAACTAAAACGGATATTGCCCCAAAAACAAAGAGACCTACACCAATTTTACGATTGAAGTCTTTTTGTTTGTAAAAATCCATTCGAGAACAACTAGGACAAGTCTTTAAACGGCCCTCAAGATGTTCGTCATTAAAAGAAATTGGCATAAGATTTTCGCACACTTGGCACTTCGCCTCAGTGGCGTCTTTTGTGGGTTTGATATGAATCCCTGAACCACATTCACTACAAGTAAGAGTTATTTCCATATTTGTCATAACAGCAATCCATATTCATAAAAAAGATAATTGGAAACCAGCTCTCCAACGAAAACAAAAAATGTCATAGCGTAGAGCATACCCGTTGCGCTTTGTATTGAGCGCATGGCCACCAAGCGATAAGCAAAGTAACTCATAATTCCAAGAACCAAATAACCCCAACCGGCCCGCATGGCCAGCATCATCCAATTAAAGGAGTAACCTCCTCCTTTCATCGTTCCCATGACAAAGAAGTCATCAGCTTTAAAATAACCATTAATGCTATATCCAAGCTTAATGATGAAAAATGCCCACATGAAATAAAGAGCTATCTTTAATGGCTTCTCTGAAAGTCTTGGGGTGACAAGATACCAATGCCCCATCACCATGGCATAGGTTACGCTTCCTAAGAAGAAAATCGAAGAAACAGCGAAGAGAAACTCTTGCATATTTGTATTGTTCATTAAATAGACAAGAAGGGTAAAAGCAATATTGTGAACAGCGTATAAGCCCCACATAAATAAGTTCTTTTCATCTTCATGAAAGAGATAAATAAAAAGAAACGAGAGAATTCCAACATAATAAAGAATTGATTGAGGGTCAGTGAACGTTCCATAACGAAGATGTAGAATTAGGGCGATAAAAGAGCTCACTCCACATAGAGCACTCACTACTTTTAAAAAGCCTGCCCCCGTTTGTCTTGTGTCTGCTAAGAAGCTAAAAGCGCCTACGCCTAAAGCAAGGGCCACAAGAAAAAACTCCGTTAACATGAGAATCGTTGCCACATTTCTCTCCAGTCTTTATCAAGTCGATTTTCAAAAAAATAAATACCCAAGTCTTCAAGAATTCCCTCATTGGCCTCGGGAATCACTCCTTTGAATTCTTCTAGGGATTGAAAGGTAAAATCCTTCCATCCTTGCTTACTTAACACTTCTAGATACTCGCTTTGAGGTGAAAAAGAAAGAAGATGGGTATAGAGCACCACTTTGCGGTCATTGTAGGTAAAAGGATAGGTTTTAAAGGGCTGAATGGATTCCAAAGGAATGTCTAAACCCGTCTCTTCCCTAAGCTCTCTTTGAGCGCAGTCTCTTGGAAACTCTCCAGACTCAAGTTTGCCCCCCGGAAACTCCCACAGGCCATTTAAGGGACCATTCTCTGATCTGATTTGACCCCAAAGGCGGGCGGAATCTCCCTCAAGATATTGAAAAGGGATAACTATACTAACAAGGGTTTGCTTCATGATGGGCTTTTACCATGTGCAATAAGTGCCTGCCAACTTCACATCTATGGGAAACTTGGCTATACCAAGCACCATGTTAAATAGTTCAAGATTTGCCACCAGAATCCCTCCAGGCTCGCTGCTTTTTGCTCCCATGGAGGGCATCACAGATGAGCCCTATCGTATGGCCATTCAAGAGGCATTTCCAGAATGGAGCTACCTATCCACAGACTTTTTACGACTCCCCACTCAGGGAGAATATAGCGAAAAGAAAGTTCTTCAACATTTTGGTCTTCATTGCTACTCCAACGAAAAAATTAGAAAGAAAACTGGCTACCAAATTCTCACAACAGCACATGCCAATACAGCACCTCATATTAGAAAAATCGAAAAACTTGGCTTTGATCATCTCGATATCAACCTTGGTTGCCCATCAAAGAAGGTCAACTCTCACAAGGGTGGTGCCTATCTTTTGGATGACCTCGATTCTCTAAAAAAAGTATTAAAAGACATTAGAGATAATTTTTCTGGTCTTTTCACAGCAAAGATTAGAATTGGTTATCGCAATGACCAAAAGTTTTACGATATTTTAAAGCTTCTAGAAGATGAAGGAGTTGAAGCCGTCACTCTCCATGGAAGAACACGCGATCAAATGTATGAAGGGCGAGCAGATTGGAGTTACATCAAAGAAGCTGTCAAAAACCTCTCTATCCCCCTTATAGGAAATGGTGACTGTTGGAGTCTGCTTGATATCGAGCGAATGTTTGAGGAGACTGGATGCCATGGGATCATGCTCGGAAGGGGTGCCCTTAAAACTCCTTGGATGGCAACTCTTTACGAAGAACATAGAGACAGACTATATGCCGTTAATGAAGAAAGTCTTCTTTTTGAGAGAAAAAACTATCTCGATTATTACTTTCATCTTTTAGAGAGGAATTATCGAAAGATTAATCTTGATGATGATCAGCTTCTAAGAAGATTTAAGGCCTTTAGTCGCTATCTCTTTGATGATTACGATAAGGGTAATGAACTTCGTTCGCAATTTCTTCGCTCGAGAACTCTCGAAGAATTTAAAGAGAAGCTCGGTAAACTCAAATAAAACCCCATCCCATTTTTTTGTTTAAAAAGACAAAGCCCTCAAAGCAGCCCCATCCTAAAATCGTAAACAAAGGACTCCAATTGGGATTAATAATACTTAAAACTCCCGAAATCAGAAAAGGAATCATAAGCCGAGCAAAAGGCTTCATCCAAAAAAGGGGGTTTTCCGGTAAAAGGTTAAAAAGATACTGCTGAAAGCGAAATAAATTTCCTAAAAATGAAAAACGATAACTCCTACTCAAGGCCTTCTCTTCAAAACCGGGGGTGTAGTACATAAAAGGCCATGAGTAGCCCAACATAAAGAAAACACCAAAGACTGGATCTGTAAAAAGAGTTAATAGTCCCCAAAAAACTAAAGCAGGAAGTAATCCATATAAGTAATACTTTTGCCTCTTTTGCTTTTGATCCATGACTACTCCAATGCCCCACTTTTATGTAAGAAAGTGATATCTGAAAATTGCATATTCGGTGGACTTTTCACCACCATATCAAAGACCTGAATGAAGTCCTCAGGATCGAGCATTTTAGAACGTTCAAAGTCATCACTAATATTTTCCCAAATTGGAGTATCGATTGCCCCTGGCATAAGAGTACTAAAGCGAACTCCCAGTGATTTCCATTCCTCACGACAAGATTCGACAAGACCATTTAAAGCAAACTTTGAAGCACAGTAGGCTGAAACATTTTCAAATCCCTTCTTTCCCGCAATCGATGAGATGTGAATCAAGTGAGTCACTTCTTCGATAACGAAGTCATGGCCATGCTTTAAGATATGAAAAGGCCCCAAAACATTAGTTCGTAAATGTTCAAGAAAAACTTCACTCTCCATCTCCACAACAGAACCCATCTCATAAATACCGGCATTATTCACAATGAGATGAAGACCGTAAGTCTCTTTTCCAATTTCATCGTACATACTCTGGACAGACTCTTCGTCTGTCACATCAACGTTGAGGTCAATAAACTTGGGATGATCGAGTTCAGTCTCTCTTCGACTTGCCCCAAAGACAACGTAACCTTCTTCCAAAAGGTATTGGGCTATTTCATATCCAAGTCCGCTCGATGAACCTGTGACAAGTGCGTATTGAGTCCTCATAAGTAACTATTTTAATAGGACTTTCAATGAGTACAAGAAAAATATGATCTTATTTAAATACGGGCTTCCAACCAGAAGAACCTGTATAAATTCTCTTATTCCATCCATCATTAGTTAGCCAACAATCGTCTCCCTTCAATCTTTTTATGGGACAATTGTTAAGAGAACCGTATGTCCAAAATCGAGACCCATTTTTAGCATGATTTCGGAGTCTTTTTGGTGATCCGACGCCAATATGAAGCGTCTGACACCCAATTCCTACTTGAAGGCTAAAAGGTTTTGACTTGTAGAGCTCACATAAATACTTTTGGGCTTTTGCTCTTTGCCTTGGTGTAGAAAAGTCCAAATCAAATCCACGTGCTTGAATATGATCACTTGATCTGGCACCACCTACTTTCTTATTATAACAAAGTGGACGGTACCAATTTCTCAAGGTTATCCCAATAGATCCATAGGCATCGCCATCATTGATAACTTCCCTAAGTTTTCCGGCCAGAAGCCCTTGAATCGCACCCGAAGGCCAACGGCATTTTGCTGGCAATAGAACTTTATGGCCACATGCTCTTGCATGGCCTGGGCGATGGGGACTAATCATTTCACTGGCAGAAAATTTGCCAATAACACCCGACTGATCTAAGTAAGCTTGAAAATCTGATCCGGTTTTTCCATAGTCTTGTGGATCAATAAGGTCGCCTCCGAGACGTCTTGCTGCCTCCTCAAGGTCATCTAACTCACCTTTCGTTAAATCAGGGCAAGAGCGACTTCCTGCCATATCATAAAGATCAGAGGCACTAGCTATATTACGCTTTGGTTCAATTTTCTTCTTAGGAATAAAAACAAGAGGCTTTTTATAGCCCGGCTCATGATCATCACAAATATGATCTTCATATTGATGTTTTGAGCTTGATTGCCCTGCCGCTAGTTTTTCAACATTTTCACTCTTGTTAAAAGTGTTACTGCAGGAAATGAGGAATAAAGGGAGTATGAGGGTGTTTAGATTTAGTTTTTTCATGGCCCTAGTTTAACCCATGCGCAAAGAGATTTCCCCGTAGGAAAATCCTACTTACCTCTCTTATCTTTAAGTAAGTATATAAAAAAAGGCCGGATAAATCCGACCTTTTTACTTTAAGAATTTTAATTTTTCTTATCTCGCTACACCAACAGCTTTGGTTTCTCTTAAAACTGTAATCTTAATAGTTCCAGGATAAGACATTTCTTCCTCAATCTTCTTCGCGATGTCACGAGAGAGAAGCACTGTTTCTTCGTCAGTCACATTTTCGTTTTCAACAAAAACACGAACCTCGCGACCACCTGAAATAGCGTAAGAACGATTAACCCCGTCAAAAGAGTTCACAATCTCTTCGATATCAGTCAATCGAGAAACATAAGACTCCATCATTGCTTTACGTGCCCCTGGGCGAGCTCCCGATAGAGCATCAGCAGCAGCAACGAGGTGGGCAAGTACTGATTCAGGTTTTTCATCATCATGGTGGGCACGAATCGCATGAACAATGTCAGCTGGCTCGCCATATTTCTTAGCAAAGTCTGCTCCAATAACAGCGTGAGAGCCTTCTGCTGATGCATCAAGAACCTTACCGATATCGTGAAGTAGTCCTGCACGTCTCGCTTGCTTTACATTAAGACCCATCTCTGAAGCCATCGCTCCACAAATAAAAGCCGCCTCAATGGCGTGCTGGTATTGATTCTGAGTATAAGATGTACGCCAATTAAGGGCACCAACAAGCTTAAGAATCTCTGGGTGAATACCGTGAACGCCAATTTCCATTTGAGCTTTTTGGCCGAGATCAAGAAGCTGCTTGTCCATTTCACTTTTTGCTTTATCGTGAAATTCTTCAATCTTCGCGGGATGGATACGGCCATCAGCAATAAGCTTTTCAATTGTTCTTCTGGCGATTTCTCGTCTCACAACATTAAAAGAAGAGATCACAACAACTTCTGGAGTGTCATCGATAATGAGGTCAACCCCACAAATCTGCTCAAAAGCACGAATGTTACGACCTTCACGACCAATCAAGCGCCCCTTAACGTCATCAGAGGGAAGATCAACGGTAGAAATCGTTTTCTCTGCAACATATTCACCAGCAAAGCGTTGAATCGCGATTCCAACGAGCCTCTTTGCTTGACCTTCAGCTTCTTCTTTCGCTTCCTCTTCAATTTTCTTGGCCATTTTCGCAAAATCAACTCGAGCATCTTCTTCCATAGTCTTTAGAAGCTCTTGCTTTGCTTGATCTTGAGTCATACTAGCGACCTCACTAAGCTTTTGTGAAATTTCGCTTTGGCGCTCTTTATATTTTTCTATTTCTTTTTCGACCCTTTTCTTTGCGGCTTCAACTTCTTCTTGAGCACGATCGAGTCTCTCTGACTTCTCTTTATTACTTTCTAATTTAGACTCAAGCTTCGCCTCTTTTTGAGCAAGATCACGCTCTTGTCCCTTAAACTCTTTTTCACGGTTACGCATCTCATTTTCAAATTGCGTTCGCTCTTCTTTAATAATTTCTTTGGCTTCTTTTCTGGCCTTGTACTTGATGTCATTAGCCGATTCTTTCGCCTTCTCTATAATTTGGTCGCCTTTCGCTTCTCTCTCTTTTAACTCTGCTACCGCTTGTTTATTACGGACAAAGAATCCAAGTGCTGCGCCTACAATCAAGAAAAGGATAGAAGCGAGAATAACTGAAATATCCATTTTGCTTTCTCCTTATATCTTGGGTCTCACCCAAGTTTTTTTATTAATTGATACACTCAAAAATCCCACATTCGCTTACAACATATTGAACCAGAACATCGTGGTCTTCATGAGGAATATCAGCCTCAATTTGTTCTTCAAATGCAACCCCCACAATCACTCCCTTGAAACCATTCAAATAGCGATCATAAAAGCCTTTTCCTCGTCCTAAGCGATGACCATCTTTTGAAAAGGCCAAACCCGGAACAAGAATTATGTCCGGAATTACTTTTGGAGTGGTTTCCCTAGGTGTTCTTATCTTCACCCCAAAAACCTTGCTCTCAAGTAATTCTTGACTAGGACACTGACGAAAAATCATCTGATTCTCTTCAATGTCCGGAAAAGCGAGTCCTTTTAAAGAAACTCTCTTTTCAATGGCCAACAAGTCAGCCTCATCGTCCAACGGTGCGAAAACACCTAGAACAATTTCGTTAAGGGGATGATGAGAGGTTTGAGAGAAGTTTTCCAGAAAAGCCTGAAGATGATTTCCCAGAAGCTCATTCTTTAACTTTTTCTCTTTCAAAGGAATATTCTTAATTCGCTCTTTTATCTCTCTTCTTAGGGCACGCTTACGCTCACTAATGCCCATAAATCTTCCACCTTATAATCCTACAAGCTGGTCGAGATACGAATTACATGGTCGATGGAGTTACTTCTTCGATCAAATCAAGGGCTTGAGAAGCCTTTTCCTTTAGTTCATTAACTTCAGTATGATATTGATTCTCAAGGCGCAGCTTTTCGTCAGCTAACTGAAGGGCAACCAAAAGGGCAACTTCTCCGCGCTCGAGATGAGGAGCTTTATCCATAATTTTATTCGCCTCGTTTCTCACGAGGTCAACAACTTCAAGTGGAGATGACGATGTGCTCGCATCTTGCTCTCGAAGCCTTACTTTATAACCAAGAATTTCGTATTCAACACTACTTGTCTTACTATCCATACCTTATTAGATTACTTTAAACGCGCAAATCGAGCAAGGCTCCAAGATACTCATCCAAATTGAAATTGTTGAGATCCTCAACACTCTCGCCTACACCAATGTAAGTAATGGGAACTTTTAAACTCTGCACAATTGACACAGCACTCCCAGCTTTTGAAGAACCGTCACATTTGGTGAAAATTAGGCCTGTGAGATTCAACGTCCTGTTAAATTCTTCGGCCTGTCTAATGGCATTTTGACCCGTAATGGCATCAATAACCAAAAGAACATGGTGTGGAGCCGTTTCATCAAGCTTTTTGAGGACGTTCTTGCTTTTGGCTAGTTCATCCATCAAATTTCCTTTCGTATGTAGCCTTCCGGCTGTATCCAAAATACAGTAATCAGCTTTTTCATCGATCGCTGTTTTTAAGGCTTCAAAACCAACACCACTAGGATTCGATCCCTCTTTTGCTCGGATCATAGTTGCTCCGGCACGGTCACACCAAACTTGAAGCTGATCAACTGCTGCAGCTCTAAAAGTATCACAGGCTCCGACCACAACATTCGCTCCCTGAGCAGTGAGCTTAGTGGCGAGTTTTCCTATAGTTGTCGTTTTTCCAGCGCCGTTTACACCAACCACCATAATGACTTTTGTCTTACCACGATTTTCTTCACTAAATTGGTAAAGGTCTGTGTCGACATTGTCATGAACAGATGCCATCTTTTCCTTAAGAAAATCAAAGAGAAAGCTTTTAAATTTTTCCTCAGTAAAATCGCCTTGTTTAGCCCTTTCTGTAATCGCCTCAGTTAATTCAGTAGCCGTTTGTGGACCAATATCCGCTGTATAAAGTAGCTCCTCTATTTCTTCCAATTGCTCATCACTAAGAGCACCTCCAGAGAATAGATTTCCAAGCCTTCCCCAAACCTGACCATGGGATCGAGATAAACCTTTCCTGAGGCGATCTCCCCAACTAACCTTTGGAGCCTCTTCAATTACCTTTTCGGCCTTTGGTTCTACTTGCCTCTCTTTTGCTTCCGGTTTCTCATCAGAAACCTGAGCGACTTTTTCTTCAGTTAGTGAAACTTGAGAACCACCCCGCCCCAAAAGCATGAAAATAGAGGCTATAAAGATAAAAAGAACACTCAATAAACCGAGTAGGTCTCCCATATTGGCAGATTGCTGTAAGCCTAAAGCATCATAAAAACTCTGTATTATTGCGATCATGTTCGATCTCCTTTTTCTGGCCATAATACCCAAGGCACTTTAAAAAGCAATGAGGTTAAACCAATAAAGAGGTTGTCATGGCCAATATAGGCCTGTTTCAAACAGTTGCTGCCTGTCGGCATTTCTTTCAAAATAAAGGGTTCTTAGAAACTCCAACTCCTCCTATGGTGCCTCATCCCGGAATCGAGACTCATCTCCACCCTTTTCAAATAAAAAGCGTAAAAGAGGACAAAGACCTTCCATTTTATCTTCATACAAGCCCTGAGTTTGAGATGAAAGGACTTCTTAGCGAAGGGCTTGAAAAGATTTATCATCTTGGTTACTGCTTTCGTGATGAGCCTAAAAGTGAAACTCATCGTCCCCAGTTTTTAATGCTGGAATGGTACCGAGCATGCTCTCACTATCATGATATCTTAGATGATACGCTTGAGCTTATAGAGAGTGTTCGCCATCACCTCTCTAAAAATAATTTTTCCGTATATCAAAACTTGAGCCTTAAAAAGTACACTGTTGCTCAATTATTTGAGGAGCATGTAGGTTTTCAACCCACGGATTATTTTAACAGCGCTGATTTTGCTAAAACGATTCAAAAAACTCACCCTAATCTTCTCAAGGAAGTTGATGGGAAAAACCTTTGGCCGTGGGAAGATTATTTCTTCCTTCTATTTTTAAATCTAATTGAACCACAATTTAAAAAAGGTGAAATTGTCGTTGTTGATGAGTTTCCTGCTCCTCTTGCCGCCCTTTCAACTCTACATCCTGAAAACTCAAAGATTTGTCAGCGATTTGAAGTTTATCTGAGTGGAGTTGAACTTTGTAATTGCTTTAATGAGCTGACGAATATTGAAGTTCAGAGAGAAAGATTTCAAGAAGAAGCTCGAAAAAAAGAAAACCTCTATAGCTATCATCTGGGCGAACCCAAAAGATTATATGAAGCACTCGAAAAAGGGATTCCCCCATCCAGTGGCATCGCTCTCGGCATAGAACGTTTGTATATGGGGCTACTCAAAGAGGATATAAATCCTTTTTTTAAATGATGATTTAATTAACTTGAAGAGAGTTAAAAACTCTATGAAGCTTAATGATAAGTTCTGACCTTAAATATTGATCTGGTACCCCTTGAGCCCAGCGCTTATGCTCGTATGCACTCGTCATTTTTCGTACTTTGTTGTCCATGGCCTCGCCATAATTTTGGGCAAAGTCTTGAGAAAGAACCCCATACCAGGAATACAAATCATCTCCCTGCATTTTAAAAAATTCTTCCATGACTTCTAGGGCTTTCTCTGTAATATTTCTTTTGATGGTATAAAAGTTAGCTCCCTCCAGAGTAGAGCGGCTAATACTTTTATCAAGATACTTTTCGATAAAATATTGAGTGAAACCAATGACCTTATCATTAGAGTTATAAGGTTCATTTTCAAGGCGAGAATAATATCGATCCAAGACCAGGGCCCTATAGACACCTGAGCGAGATCCATTTTGTCCAAGCACGTTCATCCATTTAGATATTTCGCTATCACTCGCCTCTCTTTGTTGTGTGACCTTTACAATTTCTTTGACGTAAAAGTAATTATAACGCTGCCCTTCCTTTTCTTCGAAAGTCACCTTGCTTTTGGCACCACCACCAATACTTGAGCTGTCTTTTGCATTGGCGATCACTTTGGGAATTTTAGGTAGTGTGACTTTGTTAGGATCATCACCTAAAAGGTCATTTGTGGTTTTCTCGCCCAGAACTTTTATCAAATGGGGTCTAAGACTATTTTTGATATTATCAATAATTCCAGCATGCACTGAAGAAGATAAAACAAAAAGAAGAGTAAAAGAAACCAGTATCTTTTTCACAAAAACCGTCCTTGATTTAAATAACCCTTTTATTCTAATCAAATTCTAAGTTTTTGCGACTGCTTTACTGAATTTTTCTTTTATCAGGAGTTATCACTTCTCCAATAAGGTCATATTCATGAACCTCATTAATTTTTACAGTGACAATATCACCAACACTAAACGGTATATCATTTGTATCATTTATGAGAACAGAACCATCAATATCAGGTGCTTGCCCTTCATGACGTCCTTTAAGGAGAAGATCAGTTTCTTCGTGCTTCCCTTCAACAAGGACTTCAACTTCCTGTCCAATAAACTCTTCGTTCAATTCTTCAGCAATCTCTTTTTGAACGTCATGGAGACGATCAAATCTTTCCTCAATAACTTCTTGAGGCACTTTTTCAGGTAAGCGAAAAGCAGGAGTGCCCTCTTCATCAGAATAGCGAAAGATTCCAAGATGGTTAATTCTCGCTTTCTTTACCCCCTCGAGAAGGAGATTGAAGTCTTCCTCTGTTTCGCCAGGAAAACCAACGATAATAGAAGTTCTAATGACAATACCAGGGTTAAATTCTCTTAGCCTTTCAATCCTTTCGAGAATTTTTTCACCAGTAATTCTTCTATTCATTCGTCTTAAAACAGCGCTTGAAAAGTGCTGGACTGGCATGTCTAAATAAGAACAAATCTTTTTAGACTTGGCCATAAGCTCAATAACTTCATCTGTTAACTCATCAGGGTAAAAATAAAAAAGGCGGATCCAATCGACACCGTCGACTGTTTCTAAACCTTTTAATAACTCATAAAGATTGTTCTCTTCATCGAGGTCAACCCCATAGTCTGAAAGATCTTGAGAAATGAGATTCAATTCTCGAACACCAGTCTCAACTAGATTTTTAGCTTCAGTAACAAGAGAGTCAACCTTTCGAGAGCGAAGACGACCACGAAGAGTAGGAATAATACAAAAGGTACAATTACGATTACACCCCTCAGAAATCTTTAACCAAGCAGTATAAAATGGCGAAGTATTTAGGCGTGGATCAAATTCAGTGTGAATAAACTTGGGAATTTCCACATGGCTTTTAGCCTCTAACTTTCCATCTTCTAAGGCTTTCAAAAGAGGAACAATCTTATTGTACTCTCCTGTACCAATAATAAGGTCAACCTCAGGAAGCTCATCCTCTAATGCTTGACTATATCGTTGCGCCATACAACCACTCACGACAAGTGCTTTACATTGACCAAGCTCTGGATCTTTAAAGTCCGCAAGCTCTAAAATAGTGTCAATACTTTCCTTCTTCGATGCTTCAATGAAAGAACAGGTATTCACAATAATAACTTCAGATTCAGAAGGTTCAGTTGCAACTTGGAACCCCTCTAGACCCATATGACCTAGCATCACTTGAGAGTCCACAAGATTTTTAGAGCAACCTAAGCTAGTAAAATAGACGGTTTTTTCAGCAAACTTCTTTTCACTGGGAGTCATGTTCATTTAAGTATCCTCATTTAAATAGCACCTTTACTTACCAGTTTTCCCTACGAAAAAACAATGGCTTATGAAAGAATTACTCCGTTCCTTGAAGGGTTTACATGACAAAAAACCATCTATTTTCAGTCATTTGAGGTAAGATTACGACAGAGCTATAATGTTAGCTGGTAAAACCCAAGGAGGCGGTTTTGAAAATGAGTCATCTTTTTAGCAATATGAGAAGGCCCCTTTTTCTTCTACCTCTCATCATTATCTCTTGCGCGACAGGTGGCGTTGGTCTTCGTCCCTCCCCAAATCTCGTCTCAGATTATAAAAATGCAGAAGAACTCTTAGCAGCGGGTAAAAAGGAAGAGTCCTGTCTTAAGTTTAAAAAGCTTGCAGATGACAAAAGCTTTCCCCTCCATCAACTAGCCCTTATTCAAACCCTAAAGACTTGTCCTTATACGATATTAGAGGCAAGAAAGGTCTGGGATGATCAACTTAAAAACGTTCATCCTGCTTGGAAAAAAGACTTTCTCCTAACCTCGATGGACCTCGCTAAGAAAAATAAACTGAATTCTCACTACGTAGATTTTTCTTTGGAATATCTCTCCTTCCTTGAAACAAGAAAGGAGAGAGAAAATTATCTTAAAAATTTATTAAAAGAAACTGATAATAATTTACAAGTCAAACAAGCTTACTATGAACTTTCTCCTCGATTCATTGAAAAGCCCACGAAAGAAGAATGGTCTAAGGTCGGCTATGACTTTAGTCTCAACCGAGATTTTGCCAACGCTCGAAAGTACTTTAATAAAGTCATCAAAGAAAAATCACTACCCCCTTCTGAAAGGCTACAGGCTTACAAGAGGAAGGCATTTAGCTTCAAACTCGAGAGAGATAAAAAACGCTACAGCTGGCAATTAGAAAAAGCAATAAAGTGGTTTGAAAAACAAAAAGGTTGGCTCAAGGACTCCGAGCTTCGAAATAAGTATTTCAACCTCCGCATCCAAGCAGCGAGGGCCCAATGGACCGTCAACTATCGCACTAGAGCAGAGAAAAACTTAAAAGCAACACTGAACCATCCACTTGTAGACTCGGCAACAAGTGCAAATGCCTACTTTATCTTGGGGAAGATTGAGGCTGAGAAAAGGAAATTAGAAAAAGCACAGGCCTATTATCAAAAAGGTTTAGCACAAGAGAATATTAACGAATCCACACTTGAGCATCTCACATGGAATCTTGGATGGTCTTATTACCTTAGTAATAAATTAGATCGTGCACTTGAGGTTTTTAACCAAAACTTAGAGCGTTCCACTGATAAAAGTTTTCAAAGAAAACTTACCTTTTGGATCGCAAAAACACTTAGGCGAAAAGATCAGACAAAAGAAGCAAATACGATTTTTGAGAAACTCACAGAAGAAGACCCCTTTGGATTTTATGGTATCTCCTCTGCCATGGTTCTCAATAAGCCTCTCGAGCTAGAGGCAAGGAAAAGTTATCAAAAGACCTTAAGTCCATATCCTATCCTTAATTGGCTTATCACTCTCAATAAATACGATGAAGCAAAAGACTTTTTAAAAGACCTTCAAAAGAAAATTGATTCTCCTGAGGAAATCGAGGCCTCACTTCCCCTTTATCACTTCGCTCACTGGTATGAGGGTGGTATTTTCAAGTTTTTTAAACTTACCCAAGAAAAAAGAGAAGAAGTTGAGGAAGAGCACCTTCCAGCTGCCTATCCACTTCCTCACCAGGAGGTCATTTTGGCAGAAGAAAATAGATCTCGCTTACCCGCTGCTTTCATCTACAGTATTGCTAGGCAAGAGTCAGCCTTTAATCCGAAAGTCAGGAGCTGGGCGGATGCCTTTGGATTGCTTCAAGTAACACCTGAAAAAGCTAGAAGTCTTGCGAGCAAACTTGATGTTCCTTACTCGGACTATAGTGACCTTTATAATGTGAAGACAAATGTCACATTAGGTGGAGAGCTTCTCAAAAAGCTCGCTCGTCGGTATGAAGGTAAATTTATTCCTACTGTTGCTGCCTACAATGCTGGGGATAAGCCAGTTCGCTCTTGGCTAAAAAACCGTTATCGTGAGGATCCTTTTGAATTTATAGAAATGATTCCTTACAAGGAAACGAGAAATTACATCAAGCTCGTTCTTCGAAACTATGCCACTTATTCACGCCTCTTAAATAATAAATGGCAAAAGAATGAAAACTTCTTTTCTCAACAGTTCTTCATGTAATTATTTAAAAATACGGGTATTTTTAGGGGCCTTAAATTTAAAAACGTCTTCTTTAAGGTCTCTTCCTACTTTTACATGATCTAAGACAAACTTCACTTTCTTTTCATTATCTAAAACGATTTCAACTGACTCTATATGACGAAAGTCCATGCCTTTTTTAAAACCCAACTTTGCCTTTAAAATTTTTAAATCAATTATTCCCTTTTTCGTAAATGTGAAATCGATCTCTTTTGCTGATTTTTTCACATCATAAAGCTCGTTAGAATCTAAGCCACTTTTAAGAGAGTCAAAAAAACGCGTCAAAGGATAGTTATTTGACTTCTCAACAGTTAACTCTCCCGGCTCTCCTTTGAAAGGGTTGGGCTTATAATAAAAAGTTTTAAAAGGATTACTGACAAAGACTGTCTTATCTTTCCCCTGCTCCTCGAGTCTAATCCTACTTGGGTATTTATAAAAGATCTGTCCTTGGACTTTTATGGTTTTTCCGGAGAGGATTCCCTTTTCCTCTTTTGTGAAATTAGCTTCAAAAGTTTTAGGGAGAAAGTTGTCCTTGCTCTTGGCAAAGAGACTGCCAGCAAGGACAAGAAAAACTATAAGAGCATTTCTGGGCATGAAAACTCCTTAGTGAAGTTGAACACTTACTGCTTTAGACACACCAGGCTCTTGCATAGTTACACCGTAAAGCGTGTCATTTAGTTCCATAGTCTTCTTATTGTGCGTGATTAGAATGAACTGAGATTCTTTACTCATTTCACGAAGAAGCTCATTGAAACGGCCAACGTTTGCATCATCAAGAGGAGCATCAACCTCATCAAGAAGACAAAATGGACTTGGCTTCACCAAGAAAATTGAGAAAATCAAACTAACTGCCGTCATGGCCTTTTCACCACCAGACATAAGGTTGATATTTTGCATTTTCTTACCGGGTGGCTGGGCAATAATCTCAACCCCGCATTCGGCATCATTAATATCACCCGTCACTTTTAGCTGGGCAGAGCCTCCACCGAAAATGATAGGAAATACTTTTCTAAAGCGAGTATCAACTTCCTCGAAGGCGATCTTGAACCTCTGCTTCGACTTCTCATCAATATGATTAATGGCCTTTTCAAGGTCCTCCAGGGACGTTTTAAGTTCTTCTTCTTGAATCTTAAGAAAGTCAAAACGAAGCTTTTGGCGTTCATAATCTTCGATGGCTTGCCAATTGATCTCTCCGAGGCGATTAAGCTCAGTTCTATAATTCTTAAACTTGTACTCACAGTCTTTTAAGTCCTGACCATAGCGACGAGTAAATTCGTAATCCTCTCTTTCTATTTCTACAGTACCATTTTCCGTCTCCATCATATACATGGATGAGATGTCAGCTAGACCTTCAAAATCACTTTCCTCATATTCAAGAAATTTTCCAAGAGCATAGCGAAGATCAATTTTATATTTTTCAAAAATATTGCGAACAGTTTGTTCTTCTTCTTCGATGATACGTGATCTTTTACTTTCAATTTCAACAAGAGTCTTTTCAGCTTTATTAATTTCCGTGGTTAGTTTCTTAACCTCGTCTTCTCTCTCTTTCATGGCCAAGAGAAGGTCACCTAAAGAATCTTTAAGGTTGTTGAGAACCTCTTCTTTGTCTTGAAGTCCTTCTGCTTGAGCGAGATTAGATTTCTCTAACTCCTCCATCTCAACAGTCATCTCTTCCATTTCTTTATTGTAATTTTCAATAAGATCTTTATGTGAATCAAGTTTTTGATTTTGCCTTTCGATTTGAGCCTGAACATCCGTAATCTGACGATCCGTATTCTCTAGCCTTTCATTGAATGACTTTGCCTGAACTTGTTTTTCAACAAGGTCTTCCTTTTTCGCAGAATACTCATCTCTTAAGAGAGAAGCTGATTCTTCGTTATCTTCCACTTGAGAGGCAAGGTCTTCAACTCTCTCCTTAGCCTCTTCGAGAGATTTATTCATCGACTCTTCATTTTCAAGAAGGTCAAAACGCTGTTTAGAGATTTCTGTTTTTCTTTTCTTAAGAATTTCTAGGCGAGCATTTCCCGCTTCCATATTGGCTAGCTTGGACTCTAAAGCTGAGCTTAGAGATGCTGCTTCTGACTTCTTTTCAGAAAGATCATCCCTGATTTGATCATATCTTTGTGATAAAGCTTCTAGATCAGCCTCTAAAAAGCCAACCGACTCTTCAGCCGCAGGAACTTCTTCTTTTAAGGTTTCAACCTCTTTGGTTAATTCCTCAATGAGATTATTTCTGGCAACGACCCCAGTTCCTTCACTTTCAGGATTAGAAAAGTCTACGAGATTTGCTCCTTCTAGATTTCGAACAACTTTTTGGCCACAGAATGAAGCAATCCCTTTAAAAGAAGCCTCAAGGTTCATAATTTTATCTGTTGGTAAATCCGCAACTAAGTAGAATCCTTCAAAGAAAGCAGAAAGCGAAGCTTTCATTTCTCCTTCTAACTCCAAGACTTCTGCTAAAGTCTTAATCTCAGGAAACTTGATCCTTAATCGCTCCATAGTTTCCGAAGAAACATTTGATTCCACTTTTGGTAAAAGAACATCTAATCCAAGATTAGAATTTGCACTTAACCATTCACTAAAGCTCTCTTGTTTCTTGCATACAGCGACCTGTAGATAGTCTCTTAATAAAGCTTGAGCGCCAGCAGCATATTCATCGGCACATTTAATAAGTGTGCCCAAAATAACGAATCCTTCAGGATGATCTTCAAGAAGTTTTGCCATCCCCTCCTTAGTCCCTTCTAAAGATTCACGGATTTCAATAAGAGAAGAAAGCTTACTCTCCTTTTGAATCAGTTCCTTTTGCTTTTCCTTTAAGCCCTTTTCTTTCTCTTTAAGTTCAGCTTTTAATTCATCAAGTGAAGTACGAACTTCTCTTTCTTCACTAGATAACTCATCTGACTTCTCTTGTGCCTTAATTGAAGCCTCTCTTTCATCAGCAATATCTTTACTGACACCAGAGTACTGCTTTTCTAATGCTTCAATTTCTGTCGTTATATCCTGAAGTGAACTTGCAAACTCTTCCATACGAGAATTATTTCTAAAAACTGTTTGATCTAATTCGTTAAGTTCTTCTCTTGCCTGAGAAAGATCTTCACGCATTTGATCAAGGTTTTCATTCTTTAGTTCTAATTCTTCTTTAAGATTCTCGACCATTTCTTCAAGATCTGAGAAATCAAAACCTTCTTCTTTTTGACCTTCAAGAACTTCTCTTTCTTCTTTAAGCTGAGTAAGTCGCTCTTCACGATTGGCGATTTCCTCTTGGATTTCGCCCATCTCTTTAATTCTGGTTTCAACAAGACTTTCTCTTTCCGTCAGTGTCTTACAGAGATAATTCAGCTTTTCCTCTGCTGCGGCCAAACCTCTGGAAATTTCATTATACTCACTTTGAAGCTCTTCAATGCGCGCCGTTTGTTCATCTTTTTGGTGACGTTCATCCTCTAATGAAATCTCAAGACTGTTCTTACGAGTTTTATTGCCTTCAATCGCCAACTCTAATTCATTGGCTTGAGTTTGATCATCACGGTATGCTTTTAGATTTTCAAAAACCTTGTGAGCATGAACAACGATATCGTTTCTTTTAATTTTTTCTTTAAGACTTCTTGCTCTTTCTGCTTTCTCCGCTTGTTTCTGTAATGAGCGCAGATTTTTTTCAATCTCAACCTGTAGATCATTGAGGCGATTTAGATTCGATTGAGTTGCCTCAATTTTTCTCATCGACTCGCGTTTTCTAGCCTTGAATTTCGTAATTCCAGCAACCTCTTCAATCATTACTCGACGCTCTTCAGGTTTAGCCTGAACAAGACGGTTAATTTCTCCTTGAGCGATAATCGAATAGGATTTCGCACCTGCACCTGTATCCATGAAGACTTCTTGAATGTCGCGAAGACGAGCAGGTTCGCCATTTATGCGGTATTCAGTTTCACCATTTCGATAAAGTTTTCTTGTTAATTGAATTTCAGTAGGGGAGGAAACCTTACTTCCAATGTGAATATGCTTTCCGTTGGTGTTTTCTAAAACCAGTGTCGCTTCTGAAAAAGCTCCAGGATTGTACTTAGATGAGCCTGAGAAAATGAGATCCTTCATCGACTTACCGCGAAGGTGCTTCGCCGATTGCTCACCCATGACCCAAAACAGGGCGTCAACAATATTGGACTTGCCGCAACCATTGGGACCAACAATTCCGGTAATGCCATCGTCAAAGTTAATAGTGGTTCGGTCTTTAAAAGATTTAAAGCCTTGAATTATTAGTCTCTTAAGCTTCACAAGCGAATCCTTTGCCGTGCTGAATGTGTGTGTTTCATTGTGTGTTGTGTGTACTCTTTAGCTTATGCCAGTGCCAACAAAGTGTACAAGAAATAATAGGCTTTTTGAAGGCCAAGAACACATGGAGATCGAGGAATTGGCCACTTTGGACGCTGCACAATTTAAGAAATTTAGTCCTTAATGGGTACTTTTGCTCTGAGGTGCGTTACTTCTTTTAATTTGTATTCTATTCGGCTCGTTAAAGCGGGCCTCTTTGATTCTTCCGTAATCCAAAGCAAAGGATAAGCACCTAAGGAAAAACTGGAATTCCTTCTTTCAAAAAAATCGTAAAGGACCGTGCCAGACTTAGGCACCGGAAAGGGACCACAATCTACACTCCCCTGGATCTCAATGGGAACATTGAGAAGAATCTCATTGGGCCCACATGCTTGCGACAAATTGAGGTCATGACGCCATTTCTCATCTAAGACAAGTAAATAGGCCTTAATAACTCGTTTATCGAGTGCGCCCCTTTGAGTTTGTTCTTCAAAACTCATTTCCGCCGTGTAGTCGACACTTAAAACTTGCTTCTTACACTGAGGGCCTTCAAAAAGAAGAAATGTTCCCTCAAACCGCTTATCATTAATCCTCACCTCACTTCGAAAGGAGTTTTTGAGACCTTCACCATGGGGTAAACAATCTGAAATATATTCTCCTGGTGCCAGGGCATTGGCCTTATTAAAAACCAATGATAAGGCTATGAATAAAATGAAAATGAATACATTTGTTTTTCGCATCCCCATAAGGTAACTAACTTTAATCTTTATGCAAATAAATAAGGCTACCTATGAAACTCATCATTTTATTAATACTTTTTTGGTCAATAGATTTAATCGCCCAAGAGAATGAATTCATCACCATTCAAGCTCAATTATGGAATAAAGAGAACTGTCAGTCACAACCCCTCTGTTTGCCCCAAGCTTTAAGTGAAAAAAAAATCATCTCTATTCCAAACCCTGTTTTTCAAAGTTTTTCTCAGGTCGAAGTTATTTTTCAAAACTTTCAAGTTCTTTTCATCGTTGCCAAACGACAAGAGTCAGGAGGCTATTATTCTTTTCAAATTGAAATGCGAGATTTTGAAACAGGAAAATCTATTTTTCTCTGTAGCCGATATGAAGCCATCGCTACCTTTGAAAGGGTTTTGGTTGGATCTTGTGCCGGAAGAAGTGATCATTTTGATGGAATGATAGGAATTTCACTCACCCCTCCACCACAGATCTAGCGACGCTTCCCCCCCATCAACCTTAAAATAAAAAGAAAGAGATTAATAAAATCCAAATACAGTGTTAAAGCTCCCATAATGGTTTCTTTTTGATCTTCCTCTGTTCCCTCGTTACCAATTACATTTGAGTTCTTAATCTTTTGAGTGTCATAGGCCGTGAGTCCACAAAAAATAATAAGACCAATAATACTATAAACCCAAGAACCTCTCGCCCCCATTAACGAAGGAAAGAAAAAAGAAAGAAGAGAAAACCCAATTAATCCCCATAGGCCCATCATACAAAATGTCCCAACAGGGCCTAGATCTTTTTTTGTCACATAGCCAAACCCACTTAAGCCGGCAAAGGCAATGGTCGTTGTCATAAAAGCAGAAAAAACACTCTCCTGAGTATAGGCCATAAGGATCAATGAAAATGTCACACCATTGAGTGCTGAATAAAATAGATAAAGAAGTGTCGCCGTCATAGCAGACAACTTGTTAATCATTGAGGATATGACAACAACTAAGGCCAATTCCCCAATAAGAATTCCATAGAAAAGAATCTTATTGGTCATAATTGTCTGCATAAGAGAATAGCTATTACTAACGAAGTAAGAAACAATGGAGGTCACAAGAACTCCAAAAGTCATCCAACGATAGACCCCACTCATAAAACGGGCATTTTCTGCTTCAATGGCGCCTGATGATCTCGTAATGGCCTGATTCATAATTATCTCTCAGTTTTTAGTTTTAACAGTATAGTAACATATCCCTAGGGGCTTGAGTGCGGTGTGTTCCACCATGAAGGGATAAGAGTCAGAGACAATAGAAAGTGAGTAAATCAAGAAAACAGAGACAATAGAAAGTGAGTAAATCAAGAAAACAGTGAAAATGAAGATGGTCGGAGCGACTGGATTCGAACCAGCGACCCCTTGCTCCCAAAGCAAGTGCGCTACCAAGCTGCGCTACGCTCCGATCATTTCATTTTAAGAAGGTTTTTTATAATGGAGGGCATTAGTTTTGTCCAATCCTTTCTTGAAAGAATTTTATAGCCGCCTTGCAGGCCAATGCTCGGTGACTATTCTGCTCCTTCCAGTCTGGAATCTCCGCTAGAGAACGCCCTTCTGGTGCCTTATTCGGTAAAAAAATGGGGTCATAGCCAAAACCCTCGCTACCTAATTGGACTGTGGAAATTTTTCCATTAAGCCTCCCTTCAAAAAAGAAGAATTCTTGCGGGCTTAAATAAAAACACAGAACACAAATGAAGTAAGCATCCCTTTCAGGTTCACCCAAATCAGCTAATCTCTTTAGGAGATGATCATTTCTTTCAGTAGCACTTAATCCCTCACCTCCAAATCTTGCGGTATGAATACCAAGCTCATTAGGTAAAGCACTAACCACAAGGCCGGAGTCGTCGGACATTACCGGAACGGCAAGTTCATCAAAATAAGCTTTTGCTTTTTTCAAAGCATTTTCTCTAAAGGTCAATCCATCTTCAACGACTTCAATTTTTCTAGGAGCTACTGTAACTTCTAAAACCTCGGAGGGAAAAAGGCCCGCAAACTCTTTTGCCTTATGAGCATTACCTGAAGCTAGAGTAAAAATCACGCTAAGACCTTATCTTGTTGCTCAAAAACCTCTTTTAATGAAATCTCTGCCGCTTCTAAAAGTGCAGTGAGTTGATCTTTGTTAAAAGGCCTTTCTTCTGCCGTCCCTTGAATTTCAATAAACTCACCTTCACGGGTCATGACAATATTCATATCGGTCTCACAGCTTGAATCTTCCTCATAATTAAGATCTGCAATTATTTTACCGGCCGTATTTACACCAACGCTGATAGCACCCATTTGAGAAATCACAGGGTTTTCTTTAAGAAGTCCTTCCTTTTGAAGTTTTTTAATCGCCAAGCATAGAGCAACATAGGCTCCAGAAATTGAAGTTGTTCTTGTGCCTCCATCAGCAACGAGAACATCACAATCGATATTAATCGACCTTTCTCCCAACTTTTCTAAATCAACGATTGAGCGTAGGCTACGTCCAATAAGTCTTTGAATCTCGTAAGTTCTCCCCCCAACTTTACTTCTTTCTCTTCTACTTCTGGTATGGGTAGAGCCTGGAAGCATATTATATTCTGCCGTTACCCAGCCCTTTCCTTCGTTCCTCATCCATGGAGGAACACTCTCTTCAACCGTCGCTGTTATATGAACTTTAGTTTGTCCAAATTCGGCTATCACAGAGCCGGCAGCATAAGGGTTAACATTGGGAGTAAAAACGACTTTTCGGGGAGTTGCCCTTTCAATGAGAGACATAGTAAACCTCTGTTGAGTTAGTAAGAATTACCTTATTATTACCAAAAGCTTGATTAGAATCAAAGGAGCATTGTGCACCATATTCATCTCAAAGAGACAGCTTCTACCCAGCAGGCCATAAAAGAGGCCATGACCAGAGGCTCTCAAGACTTACTTGTTTCCACTGACCATCAAAGCCACGGATTTGGTCGACAAGGTGCCCCCTGGTCTCATTTTGATGAGGCACTGGCTTTCAGTTTCACTCTCGAGCCGAATGAGACCCTCACCCTCACTCCATTGGAAATAGGAATTCTCTTGGCAAAGTTTTTTAAGCCTAACGTTTTATTGAAATGGCCAAATGATCTTCTTAATAATCGGAATGAAAAAACTGGCGGTATTCTGTGCCAACTAGTTGGCGAAAAAATTGTCGTGGGAATTGGAATCAATTTAATATCAGGAAAAAAAGAGAAGTCCTTTGATTACCCTGTCGGATCTCTCTTTAAAGAAAGATCGCAATTGAAAGGCAATTATAAAAAATTACTACCTTTTGAAATAGTCGAACATATTAAAAAAAATCGTCTTAGTAGTGAAGAGACTAGAGAAATATTTTTTAATTACTGTGCTCATCGGAATCAAAACGTTGAGATCATAAATGGTTCTCAGTCTATTTCTGGTAAATTTGTCGGTATAGGAGAAAATGGTGAAGCACTTCTCGAAAACGACCAGGGTAAAATATCCAAGCACTTAACAGGGAGTCTGCGGTTTAACTAAGAGAGTGTTTGTCTTGTACCTTTTTCGAAAGGTTTTTAACTTCTTCTCTTATTAAATTTTCAGCGAGATCTGGAATGACTTCCCATGCAACCCTTTCCGTCGCCTCACTTCCCATCTCCTCAATTACCTCACGAATGAGATCTTTTAACTGAGGTCTTAGCTTTTGAAGAATTTGATCTGGACTAAACCCCACTTCTTCCTCATGCTCATGTAGCTCATTTAAAGCTTGAATCGTAGGTTCGAAGCCTTTGTCTTTCTCTAGCTTCGGTCCCACTTCTTCGATAACAGGATGCTCTTCAACGACAAAGTCTTCATCATCGTCAATCTCATCTTGAAGATCGATTTTGACTTCCTGTATGTCCTTCGTATTTGTGTCATCCTCATCAACGGCCCAAAAGTCAGCATCAGACTCATCATTTATTTCTGAGACAAGATCTTCACTATCCTCTAATGTCGTCAATTGGATCGCAGGATCTGTTTTATCAAGAAATTCTTCATCCTCATCACTATCCATTAGCTCATCTATGGATACCATCTGTGAACTTGTTTCTCCCATTTTAGGAGGCATTAAGGCTCCTGAATCAGAAGATTCTCCGATGACTTCTGGAATAGTAACCCCCCAATCTTCCATTTCATTTCGAAGCTCATTAGCTGAATTCATATTGAACTCTTGGGAATCGGTTTCGAAGTTTGTGTCTTCTCCTCCTAAATCCATATCCAAATCATTTCCTGGAACTCCACTCATGGACCACTCGTCTTCCTCAGAGTCAGTATTCAGGTCATCATCCGAACTTAAGCCAGCTTCTTCAACGTGGGAATCATCCTCTTGAGAATCCTGGTTTTCTACAACTTTTGCCAAGCAATCTTTGATCTTTTGGATAAAGACAGAACTTTCAAATGGTTTTACTACTTGTTCATCAACACCAAGGCTTTTAAGTCGTTCTTCATCAACTGAATCAAAGGTTCCAAGCATGGCAAGTATTTTAATATTAGGACTTGCTTCTTTAATTTTCTGGCAGAGTTCATAACCATCTTCTTCCTCTGCAAGATTAAAATCGAGAAGCACTAAATCAAATTGATCAGACTTTAAATTATCAAGCATTTCTTCTGAATTAAGGGCTTCGAAAAGCTCATAGTCAGTTTTCGCTAGGGTAATGCCCACAACCTTTTGAATGGTAGGACTATCGTCTGCAACTAATATTTTTTTACTCATATTGTAACCTCTTGATTATTTTCGCTTAATTAGCATGTCTAATCAATAGAGGAGACAACTTTTAGAAATTTAGAATGATAGCGGTTTGATTGTCTAAATTACCGCGAGAATTAGCGAGATCGAACATCTCATCGATTTTGTCTTGGTAGTTAATATTTTCTCTTTGAATAATGTCTTTAATCTCAGACTCTTTTACTCGAGCATAAACTCCATCCGTCAGAAGGATGATTTTATCCCCTTTTACGACCCGCACTTCATTGATGTTTAAATGGAGTTGATCAAAAAGACCAAAACCTGAAGATGGCGCTGATGTAAAATGCCTTTCAAAATGATCGCCACTGACCAGTTCAAAACTATCGGGCTTAGATACTGTCTTCATTTCTCCTTTAGAGTGGAGATAAGCTAAGCAATTCCCTGTTGAAGCAAAAGTGAGGAGATTTTCAGATTGAGCCACAGCAATCGCAGAAACTCCTCCTCGATTATTCATATCCTTTTCTTTATTTTCTTTTTTCAAGAGAAAATGAGCATATTCCATCGCATTGATAAGCGCATTACCTTCCAGTAGGTATTTAGGCGAATAGTAAAAAGGTAAGGTTGAATCTGGGTCTCCAGCGATTCTTGTGTAAAAAGACTTAATGGTATCATTGACCAAGCTCACGGCCTTATCTCCAACGGAACTTCCCCCGAAACCATCAAAGATAACATAGAGCTTTTGGTTGAGATCTACCTCATGATTATCTTCATTTACCTGTAAATAGGGTCCCTGATCTGTTTTCGCTGCGAAACTTTTTAAAGAAATCATAGTTAATCCAAGTAGTCTTTTAGCTTTTGGGTTGCTTTTTTATAGTAGTCAGAGTCTGTTGGGCTAATTTGCTGAACTTCTTGAAACTTTTCTTTTGCATCATTATATAAGCTCAAGGATTCGGCAATGATAGCTTCTCGATAAACCCTTTTAGATCTAATCTCAAGCTCTTCTCTAATCTCAGCCATTTCATTTAAGGACTCAGAATGTGCAGGATGATAATTTAGAATCTCAAGATAAAGCTCATAAGCCCCTTTAAGATCCTGACCTTCTTTTAAAGAACGAGCCTTTCCAATGAGTGGACTAACAATTTTATTTAAATTCGTCTTTGACTTATCAAGCATGTCTGAAGCTTCTCTAATCAAGTCTTCATCAAGGTTTTCTCCTTTGAGAAAATCTTGAAGCTTCAAGGTAGCCTTATACCATTCCTTGGAGAGAAAATATGTCTTTCCTGGTGAAAGCTCTTGAATTTGCCTCTTTCTTTCGGCTTCTTTTTGGGCTTTTTCTAGGGCTATTCGCTGTTGTTCTTTTTTATAAGCATTTATCTGAATTTTAAGCTGAGTCACCTCAAAGTTTTCAGGATCTAGCTTGAGGATTTCACGAAAAAGATTTTCAGCTAGCTCAACCTTATTATTTTTAACGGCATCTTTAGCTTTAATAAGAAGCTCTTTGACTTTAAGCTGTTTAATTTTTCGCTCTTTTTCCTTTCTTTCCTCTTCCATGATTCTAGTTAATTTTTCAAGACCCTCTTTCGCCAGAGCTTTAATTTGTTTGGCTTGCTTATAATCAGGAGTAATAGCAAATATTTTATCCAGCTCCATTATGGTTTCACTATACTTTCCTTCTTCAAAGTACTGCTTTGCAAGAAGATATTGCTGTTCAACATACTCTTTCTCTTCGGGAGTCAAAACTTTTTGGTTTGGATTTTTAGGCTGTTCAACAACCTCCTGTTTCTTCTTTGGGGGAAGTTTTGGCTTGGGCTCTTTTTCCTCATCAAGAAGAACCCACAAGACGAGAAGACCAACAACAATATATAGGATCTTCTTTCTTTGTTGAGGGTCTTGCAAGGCCTCTTTACTAAATAGTGATTTGGGACCACTACTAAGATTTCCTGCACCGAGGTCATCTCCCTCAATAACACCAGTTCCCTCAAAGTTCTCATCTACTTCTACAACTTCTTGAACCTCGACGATTTGATTTTCATCAACAGGCATTATTCGATCTTTTTCTTGGTCGATAAAATCAGATTGAATTTTTACTGTAAATGCGGTCGAGCCAATAAGAAACTCGTCTTCAGACGTTAATTCATGGGAATTAATTCTCTCTCCATTCAAGAGAGTACCATTAGCAGACTTTAAGTCTTCTATGGTGCATGTAATGGCATTCTTCTTAATAACAGCATGCACCCCTGAAACCTCAGGATCATTTAGTATGATGTCGCATTTCTCCGGGTCTCGTCCGATGAAGGTCTCTGGCTTTTCAATTAGGAAAGAATCATAGGGAGCAAATTCCCCTAATAACTCAAGCTTAAAGTTAGCGAAACTCTTTAAGACCTGAGTCTTTTCATCATCAAACTCATCGACCTCATATCCATCTTGATTGTCATCAAAACCTTCTTCGTAACCATCAAAATTTTCGTCTGAAGAAAATTCACCTTCCCCCTGTTCAAAGTCATCGGCAAATTCGTTTTGAGTCTCACCAAAATCTTCACTATTATCACTCAGTTCTTCATTTAACTCATCAAGGTCACCAAGGTCACTCTTCTCCCCAACTTCATTAGCATCATCGAGGAGACCACCATCAGACTCTAAGGCTTTTGTTTCATCTGGGTCAAGAGGTTCGTCCAGATCATCTAATTCCCCTGATTCATTACCAAGATCATCAAGGTTTTCATCGAATAATTCCGTGGCTTCACTATCCCCAAGACCCACATCGACTGAAGACATGGTTTGTTTGTCTTCCTCTTGGGTTGCGAATAAAGAATCACTATCTTCCGAGGAGTCTCCATTTTGTGAAAACTCATTTTTATCAATCGAGACATTGAGAGCGTAAGGTCCAATAGTAATGAGGTCTCCATTTTTTAATTCTGCATCATTACAATTGTTTCCATTAACAGCGAGCATATTAAACTCTGAAGCCCTTTGAAGAACCCAGTTTCCGCCACTATAAGTGAGTTTTGCATGTTCCCGAGAAACCTGTTTATCATCCAAAACAATTTGGCACGAGTCTCCCCTTCCTACATAAAATGTAAGAGGCGCGCCTTGATTACCTTCAACTTCAGCAGTTAGATCAACTGCGAAGACAGGTTCATTTTCTCTAGAAACACTTATATTCACCTTTTCGGTATCCTAAAATTTCCTCCACCACCTCAACCTCTTTCTCTGCGGCTTTGTATCTATCATCGTTTGGATAGTCCTGAAGGAATGATATTATTGTACAATACTTATTCAATGCTGATCGGTACTTAAGTGAAGCCCTCGCCTGTTCAGCCTGTGTTTTTAAGGACTTAAGGTAATTATCGAGAGCGTCCTTTGACTTACGAAGATAAGACATGGCGTCTACCTGGTTTGGCACTAGAATGAGTGCCAATTCAAACTGCTCAATTGCTCTAAAGTAATTTTTCTCTCTGTATTCCCTTTGTCCCCTGTGCATAAAAGCCCTAAATTTATCCCTAACTTCAATGTCGGCAATCTCATTATTTGAAGCCCCTTTAATGCTTATAACTTCTTGTTTAAGGCCACCTATTTCTTTTCCTTTTCGTTTTCCATCACCCTTAGATGGTTCATCCTCAAATAGGAATAAAACAGCAAGTAAAGCACCTGCAATAATGAGAATATTTTTATTCTTTTTAGGCTTATCCTGACTCTTCTTTTTTGGGCTTTCATCTTCTTCGCCCTCTTCATATTCTTCTAATTCATCATCTTCAACAGGTACAACTTCCTTAGCCTCAATAGTGAGTTTGTTATAACGATAGACTGTCTGGCCAATAATCACTTTGTCATTATCAACAAGGCGATGCTGACTTACCTTCAAATCGTTAACCACAACACCATTTTGGCTACCAAGATCAGTCAATACATACTGATCCCCAACCAAAGCAAGTTCCGCATGCTCGCGTGAAGACTTTCCATCTAAGACTTGGATATCTGCTTTGTCTGATCGGCCCATCACCACACGTTTAGAATTTAAAAAATAAGAAAATCCTTTATTTTTTCCCGTCATGCAAAGAAGGCGATAATAGATCCCTGGCTCCTTTGGAGCCTTCACGCTTTTGACCATTTTTACCGACAAACTTTCGGCCATAACCATTATTCATCCTTCACGAAAGTCACTAAATATGACTTTGCAAACCCATCCTTTCCCATTAAACAAGCGACATGTATCGTATGAGGTACGCCTTGGAGGTCGTATTCTCCCTGTTGATTTGTACCCATATTATTTGCAGAATTATCACAAAGCTCTATAACCGTTGCCGCAAAACCTCTTTCTCTCGATACATCTAATAAACTCATACCTTGAGAAGCACTTTCTCTAATACCTGTAATATCCTCTGCTTCGACATTAATATGGGAGAGGTTTTTCTGAGAATCTAAGACAACTGCAGCAGTTCCAATTCCCATCATAAACTCATGGAGTTGACGAACATAAGATTCATCACTCTCCTCTTCTGCAAAGTCATCATCTTCTTCATTGTTCAATTCTCTTATTCGTGACAGGAGAGCGTTGATGCTATTTCGCAAAGGTCCTAATTCTTTAAAAAGAAAGCGACTCTCTAAATTTTTTCGTCGGCCTCTAATGGCTTCTTCAATTTGGAATGTTAATTCTTCAATTGGTCTGACTGTAAGATAATAAACAAAACCAAAAAAGAAGATGGCCACAATTGAAGTTGTCACCAATGACTCGAGATACGCCTTTCGTGACTTGGCTGCTTCAACCTTTAGAGCGGTTGGTTCAAACTTTATAGCAATAACACCTACCGCTTCTTCCGAGGCAGTTCTTGGGTTAAACGCCATTATTTTCTTTGCAATCCCAATTTCTCCTTCATCTAGAAGCTTTTTGTAGACTGCTCCTTTTTTCTCTATTGTCTTCAGTGACCACTGCAGGGCAGCTGTAAAAAAAGGGTCACCGCCGATATTTTCATTTAATTCCTCAATTGGCCGTACGATTCTTCCCTGCATATCAAAGAGTTTAAACTCTTTTACACCTTCTTCATTTTTAATAAAGCCGATATTTACTTTTTCTAACTCTCTTCTTTCCAAAGCACGGTTATTCATTCTTGCCACCATGTCTGCATAAGAACTACCGCGTTTTGCCGTCTCTCGAATAAGGATAGTTTTCGAATCTTGTAAGGCAGGAAAAATTGTTAGCGAAATTGCCGCAATAGAAAAAACGGCGCATAAAATTCCAAATAAGTGATGCCACTCATACTCTTCATTAATTCCGTGAAGTACGGGCATAATTTTAAACTTAAAGGCCCAAAAGATTTTTGCGACAAGTGAGTCCGGGGGGCTTCCCGGATCCATAAAATCGACCTCGTTATCCTCATCTGACTGTGCCCTTTTATGGACGATGATTTTCTTCTCTTCAACATAAACAACCTGAATAATGGTATCAGGCAGTGCAATCTTGTCACCATTTTGAACGGTAGCTCTCTTGATCGCTTTTCCATTAAGAAAAGTTCCATTTGAACTCCCCATGTCTGATATATAACAGGTATCTCCAGTTACCGTTATTGAAAAATGTTTTTTGGATACTCCCTGGACAGGAAAGTGAATAGAGCAAGAATCATCTCGCCCGAGAGTATTCTCGCCTTCTTCTAAGACAAATTCTGATCCACGCAGTTTACCTGCAACGACAACTAACTTATACATCTTACTTCCAGTTTATCACCAGGTTCCAATTCCGATGGCAACGCTCCCCCCATTAATTCTAAGCACTTGGATGCCTTAAAGTAGGGAGGAGTCATACGCCAAGGCTTCATTTCTCTAATAACCTTTACGATTTCATTCTCTTTATTTAAAAAAATCACATCGATGGGATACCTCATAAAGGTCGTTTGAATAGAACGACAGTTATCAAAAAACACACCATCTTTATCCTCTCCCATAGAGTTACTAAACATTAGTCCCTTGAGACGCAACCAGAATGTATCCGCCACCAAAGCCTTATGAGCTATCACTATTTTATCTTTTGAAAACCTTAAATAATTCTTAGCCATCTATCCCCCTCCCGTCATTGCTTCTAAGGCAAGAGGAGCTCCAACCACGATAAAAACCGCTGGCACGATGAGAAAAAGCATGGGAAAAAGAATTTTTGTTGCTGCAGTTGCCCCCGCTTTTTCGACTTCAGATGACCGTTTCTGTCTTATTTCCACAGAAAGGGCTTTTAATATGGGTCCAATACTTGCTCCCACCGAGTCCGCCGCAATGAGAGTGGCACAGAAAGAAGAAATTTGAATAAGATCAATTCGCCATGCCATGTTTCTAAGGGCTTCAGCCCTTGACGCTCCGATTTGAATTTCTTTCATTAAAAGGGAAAACTCATTGGTTAGTGCAGAAGGCTTCGCTTTCTCATTAACCTTAGACATCGCCGCAATAAAATCAAGTCCGGCTTCTACGCTCAAAGCCAACATATCTACAGCAAAAGGCATATTACGAATAATCTCCTGCTGTCTTTGTTGAATTTTTCCCCTAATCCACAAATCAGGATAGAAGTACCCAATAACAGAAATGAAGAAAATATAATTGAGAGGCCATGTCTCCTCTAAGAATGTTCTTAAAATAAGAAAGACAATAGGAAAGCCAACAATTAGAAAAAGTTTAAAACTATAAAAATCTTCTGGTGAAAGGATTTCAGTTAACCCAGCTGAAGCCAACTTTCTTTTGTAACGTTCACGAATCTTTTTCTTATTTTTAAAGCCTGCAACAATAGGTGTTACATATCGCCTAAAAAATGGGCGGGAGTAGCGCAAGACTATTCCATGCTGAGCAAGCGACTCTTTATCAGAGCCTGCACCTGATTCTAGTTTTTCTTGTGCCTTATACTCATCTTCTTCCTGGAACATTAAATTGGTAACCAAGAAAATAGACAACCCTGTAAGGGTCAAGGCAGCATACATTAACATACGACACTCCTCGCCGTGATATAAGTATAGAATATCAAAAGGTTTTAATAGGAATTGGAGAGGGGAAAGAAAATCCTGTTAGGACTGATTTTGAGCTTGCTCTATTTTTTCACGAATCTCGGCGATAAAGGACTGTGTCGCTCCAGTATTAATTTTCTTGGCAATGTCTGGAATATAAACAGGCTTATATTCACTCAAATACTCTTTTTTAGCATTCATTACTCTTTCAAGAGAAGCTTTTAATTGATCGTTCTTGAGTTTTTTAGTTTTTCTTGCTTCCTTTAAGCCTTCGAGCGCCTTTTTCGCCATGGCCATACTTCGATACTCGACAATATCTGCTCCTGCGCCAATCGCCATAACTGCAGCTTCTTCAACACCAAAATTATCTGTAATTGCTTTCATTTCCATGTCATCAGTAATAATGAGTTTACCGTGCTTCAGCTCATCTCTTAGAAGACTATAGGCTTTTTCACTCAAAGAGGTTGGTTTTTCGGGATCAATAGCATCAACTATAAGATGGGCAACCATCACAAACTCAACTCTTGCTTTAATAGCTTTAATAAAAGGTTTAAATTCCTCATTCTTAAGCTCCTCCATACTTCTCTTAACAATAGGAAGATCAAAATGAGAATCCTTAGTCGTGCATCCGTGACCAGGAAAATGCTTAGCACAGGAAAGTATGCCATTAGTTTGTAAGCCTCTTATGATGGAAGAAACGAACTTAGATACAGTTTCCTCATCTTTTCCAAAGGCACGGTCACCTATCACTTTATTGTTAGGGTTATTCCAAATATCACAAACAGGTGAAAGATTAACGTTAACACCACAGGCATTTAATTCATCGGCCATTATTTTTGCAATATGAAAACAAAGCTTAGGGCTATCAGTAAGACCGACCTCATACATAGAGGGAAACTGGGTAAAATTGTTTTTAAACCTAAATACCCTGCCTCCTTCATTATCAACTGCAATGAATAAAGGATACTCCTGTCGAGTTTGCTGAATACTGTTTACCAGTTCAGCTAGTTGGGCGGGGTTATCGTAGTTTTCAGTAAAGAGAATAACTCCACCAATATTTTCTTTCTCAAGAAATTCTCTCTCTTCTTCTAATAGAGAAGTTCCCGAAATTCCTGTCATGACCAATTGACCTAGTTCATTCATTCATCTCACCTTAGTTTGGGAAAAGAGAAAATCCTTGGGCAGGCCAGAAGATTTTTGCATATTCATTGTTTTCATTAAAGAGATAAAATATAACACTTCCAGACACTGACATAGAGAAGCGATGGTCACCTTCTTTGGTAGAACCATCATACTCTAAAACTGCTTGAACAAACGGCTCGTTCCTTAAATTAAGATATTGTTCCTGAATATAGGGATATCCGTCCCAAATAATCGTAAGCTCCAATCTACCTTGTTTTTGACGAATTGCCTTATCAACAAAGCCTGTGTACCTAATACACTCTACAACCTGGCTAAAGTAACAAAAAATACCATTTCCTCCGGGGAAAGGTACTGAGCTTCTTCCTTGCCACTGCTTTTCTGGGCTTTTCATTGAGATGAGTAATGCCCGAGATTTTATATCGATTTTGGTCTCTGTCTGATAAAGACTACCATCAAACCAAACTTTGTACTGACTTTGAAAAGGTCTTAAAACCGGAAGCTTCCCTTTTAAAAATCCGGGAGTTGAAACAACAGTTGATTGCTCCAAGACTTTATTCTCTTGTCGTCCTTCTGGAAAAACTTTATACCGGGAAACATATGTTTTGCCATTAGGAGAAAAACCAGAACTTCTTTTAACTTCAAAAGCACCAGATTTATCTTCTAATCGCATTTGTATGGAATAATCTGGCAGAGTAGGTGATGTAGACTTTGACGAGCTACAAGACGCTATCAAAAGTAATGAAAATCCTAACAAAGAAAAAAGTTTCATTATTCCTCAATCAATTCTTCAAACTCTTCTTTGACTTCATCTAACTCTGTACTTTCTTGAAGTAGTCCTCCGATGTGTTTAGTTAGTTTTTCCACAGGCTTAAAGTTAAGGCCTACTTTGAAACGATTGCCATCTTGTGTGCCACTTACATAATCAACCTTATAAACAAGGTCCGCTCCTTTTACGACAAAGATATCCCCGTCAAAAAGAATGTAGAAACTATATTTATGATCATCGCTAAAGTAACGAGATTCGGTATCATTGACAATAAAAGCTATTCCCGACTTCGAAATATCTAGCGCCCTAAAACCTATGAGATCTTCAACATCACTAATCTTCTTTTTTAAACGCTCTTTAAGCTCCTGCTTTTTCTTAACTTTATAGTCTATGTACTTTTTATCCTCATCCCTCTTTAACTCAATAACGTTACTTTCTTCTTTCTCATTTAAAACCTTAAAGTAGGCATAGACTTGGTGGTGTGGAAATGTAAGGAGTCTTTCATTACCTCTTTTTTCAGTTCTAAAAAAAGCTTTCGACAAACTAATGACTAAAGTGTCATTCACATCATCATAAGCAATTGTTCCATTTGAAAAGTAATCAGAATCTTTGAGGCTGAAATTTAGAAAAATTCTCTTTCCCACAAGGGCTTCATCACTTTCTTTTCCCTCACTAAAAAGAGTTAAAAAATAATTTGAAAATTCTGGAGTTTTCATGGCGGAGAAATCTCTCACACGATAAAGAAGAGCCTCCTCTCCTTTTTCCCAGATTTTAATCACCTCTTTTTGTTTCGCTAACAGAGTAAGACGAGTGCTCATTTCATCTACAGTCAATTTGAGAAAGTTCGCCTTTTTCTCTGCCATCAAATACTCAATTTAAGAAAGAGTCGTTACTTGCTTTAGAAGATCAATCGATTCGAGAGCCTTACCACATCCTCGAACAACACAAGTCAAAGGATCCTCAGCTAAGCTGACGGGGAGACCTGTCTTTTCTTTAATAAGGATGTCTAAATTAGCCAATAAAGAACCACCTCCAGCGAGGATAATTCCATTATCCACAATATCAGCTGCTAATTCTGGCGGTGTTTTTTCAAGAGAAATCTTAATAGCTTCTACAACTTCAGAAATTGGATCGCTTAAAGCATCTCTAATTTCATCACTTGTCACTTCAATAATCTTTGGAGCTCCTGCTATTAGATCACGGCCTTTTACTTCAAAAGATTTCACTTCCTCATCAAAAGGATATGCATTACCAATAGAAATTTTTATCGCTTCCGCAGTCCTTTCCCCAATGAGAAGGGAATACTTCTTTTTAATATACTGAGTGATCGCCTCGTCAAATTTATCCCCTGCGACACGAACAGATTTAGAAAAGACAATGCCACCAAGAGAGATCACCGCAACCTCAGTTGTCCCCCCACCTATATCGACAATCATATTCCCACTTGGTTCTGTAATGGGAAGACCAGCACCAATTGCTGCCGCCATAGGCTCTTCAATTAGATAAACCTCTCTCGCTCCGGCCTGCTCAGCAGACTCTTTAACGGCACGTTTTTCGACTTGAGTAATTCCAAAGGGGATACAGATGATAATTCTTGGCTTAACAAGTTTTGATCCGGCAAGTGACTTTTGAATAAAGTAACGAAGCATCGCTTGTGTCACTTCAAAGTCAGCGATCACACCGTCTTTCATAGGCCGAATGGCCTTAATCGATCCAGGAGTTCTTCCAAGCATCTCTTTTGCTTCTTTACCAACAGCTAAAACCTTAGAGACACCCTTTACTCCTTGATGTACCGCTACCACTGATGGTTCATTAACAATAATGCCTCTATCTTTTGCATAAACGAGACAATTCGCTGTCCCTAAATCGATGGCCAAATCATTAGAAAACCAATCTAAAAATTTCTTAAACATAACTCAAATCCTTCCTAAATTTACCAGTGGTAATGCCTAATATTTTCACCTCGATCAGCAATGTCAGCCATGGCCTCAATTCCCAGCTCAATGTGAACATCTGTAAATTTCTTAAAAACTGACTTTGCTGACTTCTTCGTCTTAATTCCACCCGGCTTAAGAGGGCAATCTGAAACAAGCAAGAGTGCACCAATATTCACCTTACTGACAAAGCAAGTTGTAAAAAGAGCTGCCGTTTCCATCTCAACAGCTAAAACCCTTTCTTCAATAAGATTAATCTTAAATTTTTCATCAAACTCCCAAAAACGAAAATCAGTAGAGTGAATAGTTCCCGTTCTGTATTCATGGCCATGCTCAACTAAAATTTGAGAAACAAATTTCTGAACCTTAAAAGTGGGCAGCGCAGGCACTTGTGGTGGTAAAAAGTGGCGAGTGACACCTTCAGCTCTAATCGAAGCAATTGGTAAAATAAAGTCACCAACCTTTAATGAAGGATGAACAGCTCCACATAAACCTAAAAACAAGACAGCTTTAGGTCTAACAACTGCTAATAGCTCGCCAATAAGAGCCGCCATTGCCGAGCCCACACCAAACTCAATAATTGTCACTGCCGCCTTCTTACTTGAAGATGCTTTAAAGGCAGAACCCTGAGTGTAATGAGCATCATCTAGGATGCTATTAAATCTCTCTACATAATAGTGAAAATTTGTGAGGATAACTTGTTTTTGAAAATCTTCAAAATTATGGCCTGTGTAGCGCTCAAGCATGTCGATGGCGATGCGCTTTTTCTCATCATTACCATGAATCCGCATTGCCTTTAAAAGAGACTTCTTTACCGCAAATGAACTATTAAGGAAGTCTTCTTCTTCTTTTACTTTTGAAGAACTCTTAGAGTTAGCCTTAGATGTTTTTTTTACAGTTTTTTTCGTGGATTTCTTAGCCACTTTTTTACTGCTTTTTTTAGTAGCTCGCCCGCTCGCATTCTTACGTGCAATCTTCTTTTTTTTGACGCTCATTGTCATCCCTGAATTTACTTCATCCCATCCTCTAGGAAATAGTATGTAAAATTTAACACTTAGAGAGATTCAATGACAACTTTATCCCTATTAAAAGTAGTTAAAAGTATCCTAAGAGTCCGTTTGGCTTGCCAAGCGCATTTATCGGCCCTATTATGAGCCCCTACTTTTAATATTTTAACTACTAGCAGCAAAGGTTGAGTCAAATGGGACGTGGTAGAAAAAAGCAAACAATCAAAATGAATCGTAAAAAGGGTCAGGCTAAGAAGAAGGCCAGAATCCAAAAAAGAATCGAAGCAGGAAAAAAGAACTCTTAATTTTCCTCTAGGTACTCAAATAAAAATTGAGCATTTTCATCTAGCTTACTATTTGAAGCACTGTCGTGGTTCTTAAGAGTAAGCTGGATTTTTTTTGCCTTTTTTAAGAAAGAAAAAAAAGCTAAGCATCTCGATAAAACAATTTTCCCTTTAATAAGAAAATCTTTAAAACCTGGTTCCCAAAAATACTCAAAAAGTATGGGAAGACCGAATCCAATAACACCTTCCTTCAAAATCTGAGAATAAATATTTACAAGACTGGCCGATGATACACTAAATTTATTCGTCCGATGGCCCAACATAAAGTAAGCACTGAAGTATTCCTTTCCTATGCTTAAAGAAAGGTCTGCGATGTCAATTAACTGCTTTTCTCCATAGTGGTGTCTGATTAAGGAGTAAGATTCCGCTTTTGAAAGATTTTCTGGCAATTTAGCACTGGGCTCAAAGCCTAAGCGTAAGGGAAAAGGATAGACCTTTCCTTTGCGGTCAATAAGAGGCGAATCATCTGAATAAAGGGAAACCCCTTCTTTACATAAGATATAAGAAAGAAGAGTTGATTTACCTGTACCCGAGGGAAAAGAGAGTAAGCAAAGTTTTCCTTCATAGGAAAAACAAGCTCCATGAAGACGATGCATTCCTTTTAAGTCTAACAGCTTACCCACTCTACTCAAGATTACGAGATAAGCGATTTCATGAGTAGGGTGCAAGTGTTTTGACTCAATTACTACTTCGTTATTATTGAAATTGATAGAACTACAAACACCACTTGGATAAAGACAATACCTCTGGTGATCTTTTGTAAAAAACTGAACTTTATTTTGATAAGAGAAAAGCTTCTTATCCTCTAGGTAACTTTGAATTGAATCGTTCTGGTTTACTGTAATTGAAATACTCGCTTTTTCTTCTGTCATAGAGGATTTTCTCACAAAAAAAGAAAAGTCCTTCTCAAGTCTTGCTGCAACTTCACTCCAATCGGTGATTACCTCAACAAGTACTCCATAAAAGTCGAATTTAAGGTTTTTTTCCATTAGATGTTAATGATACCATTGGTTTTTAAGTAAGGCGGTTTTTTAAGGAAAGTTCTCTTGGAAGATTTTTCAGTCATTATAGTTACATACAAGAGAATTCAACTTCTTTCACAAATTCTTTCTCAGTTAAAGCATCTTAATTCCGTTTATGTCGTAATCAACGGCGACTTCTCCCCTACTTATCACCAAGTTAAAAAAGATAATCCTAATGTTACCTTTTTAGAGGGGACATTTAACACTCCTGGAGAGGCAAGAAATTTTGCATTAAGAAGCGTTCATACGCCTTGGACTCTTTTCTTAGATGATGACGTCATCTTACCTGATAACTATCTTCAATATTCTAAAGAAATCATTAAATCTCTTCCTGAAGAAATTGTTTGCTTCGGTGGTCCTGATCAACCTATAAAAAATGCTAGTATTTTTCAAAAGTCATTGGGTCTCACCTTGAGCTCCCCCATGGCAACGGCTCATACAAGACTTAGGCATACAAAGGGAAAAAAAACTATCATTAATGGAAAGGAGAATAATTTAATCCTATGCCATCTTTGGATAAAAACACACTTTATTAAAGAGCATAATATTGAATTCTCTCCCCATCTCTTTAGAAATGAAGAAAACCTTCTTATTTCACAAATAACCCACCATGGCGGTAGAGCTCAATACTACCCAGATCTCAATGTCTATCATCACAGAAAGACAAGAATTGACCATTTAACAAGAGCTGTCTTTAGTAGTGGAAAGAATCGAGTGAAATCATTTGTCATGGATAAAAAACTGTTTCATCCTCTTTTTCTTATTCCAGCTCTGTGGGTCTTATATTTATGTTTTCTTTTAAGTGGATTTGCTTTTGAAGGAAGACTGATTCCCTTACAGGCTTATTTAACTCTCTCAGTATTCATGAGCATAAAGGTTTCTCAAGGTAACCCAATTGCATTTCCCCTAGTTCTCTTTTATCAATTTTGGATGAATATTGTTTATGGGCTAGGAATCCTGTGGGGTCTCTTCCTCAGTCCCCTTTACCGTTTGCGCCTCTAGCTCTACTTCATTAATTTTACCATTTTTAAAATGTAAACTTGCTAACGACTTAAGCCAGATACCATCTTTCAATTTCCACGATCCTGTTTGACCTTTAATTTCTCCAAGCCCTCTGATAGCCATATCGAGTTCATCACGAGATTGATATGTCTGACGACTTAAAAGATTAAGGGCAATGCCCATACTATCATATGTTCTTAATTCAATAAGTTTCAAGCTAGAACCATAATTTTTCTTAAAGGACTCTGAAAAAGACTCTGAAACTTCTTGAACATCATCTCCAACAAAATAAATATTTTTAAATTTATAGCTTTCCTTTTTAAGGCGGCGACTTCTCCAACTTGGTCCACCAACAATGGGAATTTGGAAAGCATCATAATAAGTGAAGGTTGGAATAATTTGCACTGCTTCTAAAGGAAAGGCCGGAATAAATACCCAATCAAAATCAATTTGTGGTGGTAGAGTCTGCACCCTTCTTGTAGAACGATTTCCCTCTAAACTGTGGATCTCTTCAAGTAACTTAAATTCCTCTGAGCGAGTACGCGGAAACTTTAAACCCAATAAGTTCTTGATAGGATCACTAAAATTTGCTGGCTTTTTATCGTAATTATAAAGACCAACGACAGGAAACTTCATTAAATTAGACTTTCTCCAAAACTCATTTACATAGGCTTTACCTCTTTTAGAGTTTGGATAAACTACAGCGGCACGGGGACCAAATTTTTTCACGATATCGGAAGAAAGTAATTGGTCGATTTGAGACTCAATTGAGCCTGGAACTTCTAATAGCAAGTGATCCTTATCTTCCTTATCCATATAAATTTGAGAAAGACTGATAAAGAAAACACCACTCTTTTTGGCTACCTCAAACTCCTTCATGGCCTCGTTTGAGAAAAGACCACCTATAACAGCAGACACATAATGCTTTTCCACAAGTTCTTTGATGTGATGTGCCCCAACAACTCCACTTCCTTTGGAGTCTCTCACGATAATTTTAAAAGGTGGTAGATCTGGGTTCGATTTTTGATACTTTCTTAAGGCAGCATCAATTCCTCTCAGTGCTCGATTTCCATAATCATTCCTATCTCCTGAAAGGGGTAAGACGACTCCGATCGTGAGGGGATCCAATCTAGCGTAATTTTCTACTCTATAAGTAAAATTTGTTACCAAGGTTTTAATTTCAGGATATTGAGCAAAATTATCATCGATCCATCCAATCAAATCCTTCGCGTCATCCTTTTCTCCGCTGTAATATATTTTCTCTGCTTCTAAATAGGATAAATATCCAATAACGAAAAACTTTTCATTTTCATATTTTTCAAGAAGCCGATACTTTTGCCCCTGATCGAGCTGTCGAAACTTATTTAAGAGAAGCTCATAGTTAGAATCGATTCTAAGATCTGAAATCTTTTCCTTTTCTGATAATGTCCAAACTAAAGACTCGATCGCAATATCTTCGTTGCCCAACTCATTTGCCAGCCGATATCGCAAAACATGAAACTTAACGATTTCATTAGGGCCTAGAGAACGAAATGGCGCGTCTTTTAAAACTTTGAAAGCCTCTTCACTCATATTTAATCGATAATAAGAGCTAGCCAGATTTAGGCTAATTTGTCCGGTTAGATTTTCATCCTCTTTAGAACTTGTAAGTGCCTGGTTAAAGTTAAATATCGCCTGTTCATAATTCTCTCTTCCAAAATAAATAACGCCAATAAGATTTCTGCGTAGGGCTTTCTCAGCAGGCATTAGCTCTGCCTCGTTAAAAGCTTTTAATTGATTTAAGGCGATATCAGCATTTCCTCTTTTAAACTGAGTTTTAATCATTTCAATCTTTTTTAAAAAAGGCTCAGAATAGAGGTCCTTATTAGAACCACTTGAGATCATTTTGATGCCGCCACAACTAGTGAAAAGCAAACTAAATAGTATTAGGAAAACTTGAGAATAATACTTCATTAACAACCCCGAAAATCCATTTCTGAGCCATTATATTACTATCTTAAAGAAATATATTCCAACCTCTATTAATGGAAAAGGTCTTTCACTTTATCCAAAAAGCCCCTACTCATTGGATGACTCTTCTCACTATCATCAAGCTCAGAAAGTCTCTTAAAAATCTCCCTTTGCTCCCCAGTCAGCTTAGTCGGGGTTTCGACATGAATAGTCAAAATAAGATCACCAACTCCATAAGCCCCAAGTTTTTGGATTCCCTTTCCTTTGAGACGCATTTTTTTACCAGATTGAGTGCCCTCAGGAATGGACATGCTCACTTTTCCATCAAGCGTAGGCACTTCTATCTCATCACCCAATGCCGCTTGAGAAAAGCTAATTGGTATTGTGCAATGAAGATTAAATCCATCTCGTTCAAATATTGCATGATTCAAGACATTAATAACAACGTATAAATCTCCATCAGGAGCACCCTGGGTACCAGCATCCCCCTCACCAGAGAGCTTAAGCCTTTGGTTAGAATCGATACCAACTGGAACCTTTACAGCGAGATCAACTTTTTCTCTTTTACGCCCTTGTCCATTACAAGTTCCACAAGGATCTTTAACCATTTGGCCGCTTCCCTGACACTTCGGACAAGTCGTCGCTACAGTGAAAAAGCCCTGTTGCCTGCGAACTTCTCCCATCCCTTGGCACATATCGCATGTAGACGGTTGAGTTCCCGCTTTAGCACCAGAGCCACTACAAGTCCCACACTCAACAAAACGAGTCAGTGAAATATTTTTCTCAGCACCAAAGGCTGCTTCTTCAAAGGTTACGTCAATTCCCATTTGCAGATCATTTCCTGGTGTTCCACGAGTACGGCGGCGACCACCTCTGCGGCCCCCCCCCAAGATGTCGCCAAAGATATCTCCGAAGATGTCACCCAAGTCACCAAAGTCGGCACCCTGTCCAAAGCCACCTTGGCCAAAGCCACTCTGGCCATCGACACCTGCATGACCAAATTGATCATAACGAGCTCTTTTATTTTCATCCAAGAGAACTTCGGCTGCCTCAGAGGCTTCTTTGAACTTTGTTTCTGCCTCTTTGTTATCTGGGTTTCTATCAGGGTGATGTTTCAAGGCTAACTTTCTATAAGCCTTCTTTATCTCATCCTTTGAAGCCCCTTTTTGAAGGCCTAAAATTTCGTAGTAATCTCTTTTGCTCATCTCAACAACCTAATTCAACTTTTTTGAATTCAAAAAAAGAAAGGGCACAGAACCTGTGCCCTCCTCACTCAATCTATTTATTAAACTTCTTTAAAGTCGGCATCGACAACATCGTCATCGTCTTTCTTCTCAGACCCACCAGCTTGTTGTTGCTGTCCAGCCTCAGGACCAGCCTGGCCTTCGGCACCTGGTGCACCACCAGCTTGTTGATACATTTCTGTCGCTACTTTATGAGTCACATTTTGAAGTGCTTCAGAAGCAGCTTTTAATTCATCAACAGTTTCAGCTTCAAGCTTACCTTTTGCTTCGGTGATGGCTTTTTCAACTTCAGCTTTCGCATCATCAGAGATTTTGCCTTCTCCATCTTTAAGCATCTTTTCAGCGGCAAGGATCATCGCATCGAGACTATTTCTTGTGTCAACAATTTCACGACGCTTTTGATCATCCTCTTTATTTTCTTCTGCCTCACGAACCATTCTTTCGATTTCTTCATCAGTAAGACCTGAACCAGCAGTGATTTTTATTTCCTGTGATTTACCAGTTGCTTTGTCTACCGCACTAACATTCACGATACCGTTAGCGTCGATATCAAAAGTAACTTCAATTTGAGGAACACCACGTGGAGCTGGAGAAATTCCTGTAAGATCAAATTTCCCAAGAGTCTTATTGTCTTTTGAAAATTCCCGTTCCCCTTGAAGCACATGAATACTAACAGCTGGTTGATTATCAGCAGCTGTTGAGAAGACTTGAGACTTTTTCGTAGGAATAGTCGTATTCTTCTCGATGATCTTAGTCATAACACCACCGAGAGTCTCAATACCGAGAGAAAGTGGAGTCACATCAAGAAGAAGAACATCTTTTACGTCACCAGCAAGAACCCCACCTTGAATGGCCGCACCGGCAGCAACAACTTCATCAGGATTAACACCTTTAGAAGCTTCTTTTCCAAAGATTTCTTTCACTCTTTCTTGAACCGCAGGGATACGAGTTGAACCACCTACTAGGATCACTTCATGAATTTCATTCTTAGAAAGCCCTGAATCCTTAATTGCTGTTTCACATGGTGTTGCAAGGGCCTGAAGGTGATCGGCAATTAATGACTCAAACTTCGCTCTACTTAGATTGATGTTAAGGTGCTTAGGACCAGAAGCATCAGCTGTAATAAAGGGAAGGTTAATATCAGTGCTTGATGTAGTTGAAAGCTCGTGCTTAGCTTTCTCAGCAGCTTCTTTTAATCTTTGAAGGGCCATTTGATCTTTTCTCAGATCAACACCTTCTTGTGATTTAAATTCATCAGCAAGAAAATTAATGATTTGCTCATCAAAGTTTTCACCACCAAGGAAAGTGTCTCCATTGGTAGACTTAACTTCAAAAACTCCATCACCTGTAATTTCTAGAATTGAAATATCAAAAGTACCACCACCGAGGTCAAAAACTGCAATATTTTTATCTTGCTTGGAGTCAAGTCCATAAGCAAGTGCCGCAGCTGTAGGCTCGTTAACAATACGCTTTACATCAAGACCCGCAATACGGCCGGCATCTTTTGTTGCCTGTCTTTGAGCATCATTAAAGTAAGCAGGAACAGTAATAACAGCTTCTGTAACTTCTTCTCCAAGGTAATCCTCAGCAGACTTTTTCATCTTTTGAAGAACTTTTGCAGAAATTTCTTGGGCAGACATTTCTTTACCATCTACTCTCACCCAAGCATCGCCATTTTTATTAGCAAAAATTTCAAAAGGTGCAACCTCAGAAAATTTCTTTGCTTCAGGGGTATCAAATTTACGTCCAATAAGACGCTTAATCCCGTATAAAGTTTTACTCGGATTAGTTACAGCTTGGCGCTTTGCCACCTGTCCAACTAAAACCTCATCATTTTTACCAAATCCAATTACAGAAGGTGTGGTGTTGTGCCCTTCACTGTTAGGAACAATTTTGTATTTTCCGTTTTCTAGAACGGCCACACAAGAGTTCGTTGTACCTAAGTCAATTCCAATAATCTTACCCATTGTAGTTCTCCTTATAAAATTTTAATCGTTTTTCGCAATAACAACTTTAGCCGCTCTTAACAATCTTCCATTGAGTTTATAGCCATGTTGAAAAACTTGAATGATTTCTTGATCTTCTTTTCCTTCAGCTGGCTGCTGAGCCATTGCCTCGTGAAAGTTTGGATCAAAAGTTTCTCCAAGCGATTCAACTTTTTCTAATCCATTATTTTTTAAAACATCTAAAAACTGTTTCCTTACCATCTCAATTCCACTAACGATGTTTTTAACTTTCTCGTCCTCATCATTAGCAAGGGCATCAACAGTTCTATCAAAATTATCTACTACCTCAATCAATCCATTTAAAATCTTTTCATTTCCATATTTAATAAGGTTGTCTTTTTCTCGATCAAACCTTTTTTTCATATTGTCCATTTCAGCCGCAAGATAATAAAACTTTGCTTTAAAATCTTCCTGCTCAGGATTCTCTTCTTCATTTTCTTGAGAGTCCTCTACAACTTCTGGCTCTTTTGCTTCAATTTCCTCTTCAGCTAGCTCTTCTTTTTCGACGACAACTTCTTCTGGCTTCTCTTGATCTGTCATATACAAATTCGTCCTTTTTCGCGGTTCAATCGTTCTTATCCTACAAGATGGTATGGAACTTGCGGGTGTCAATGTTAGACCTAAAAAAGTCTGACAGCAAGCAGATAACCCATTGATATTACTGATTATTTTTGAGCGGAAAATATTTGCTGCATCAACCCATCAAGAATAAGAAAGCCTGGGCTTTTAAGCCTCAATGATTTTCCCTCAAGTTCTGCCCACCCCTCATCGACCCACTTTTTAAAAAGTTTTTGGAGGTTATTCCACTCTTCAGTATCAAAATGATCTTCGGCCCTAATTCCTTCATCTATTCTCAAGGCCATATATAACTTTTCCAATTGGAAAGAGTCTTTATCCAAAATCTCTTTTTCAAATCTTGGAGTTTTGGACTTCCACTTATAGCGAGTTTTAGTTTCACAGAGAAACCCCACAGCGCTTGGACCTAGGGCAGCCACTGATCTTGACTTCCAATAAGAAAGATTATGCCTCGACTGCCTTCCCGCTTTGGCAAAGTTTGAAACTTCGTAGTGATTAAAACCTCGCTCCTTAAGAGTTTTAGCCACAAGGAGATACTCTTGTTCAATAAATTCTTCTGAAGGAAGAAACTTTTTATGAGGATAGCCTGCCTTAGCTGTAAGGATATAAAGAGATAAATGCTCAGGCTCGAATGACAAAATATCGTTTAGCTCTGCTTTTATATCTCTTTTGTTTTCTTCACTCCAGGGTAGACCAAGCATAAAATCAACAGAGAATGGGACTCCTAGCTCTTTAAAGTAGTGAAGTGTCTCATAAACTTCCTCCACGGTGTGGATACGATCCAGCAACTTTAAGTAATCCGGTCTCAAAGACTGGGTTCCAAGAGAGAATCTATTTATGCCAAAATCTCTCCATGCCTTAATACCTTCGGGCGTCCAACTGCCTGGATTAACTTCAAGAGTAAACTCTCCCTCTGGTTTTAATTGAACTCCACTATCGTGCAACAGCTTCTCTAAATATGTCGCCCCCCTTTTACCCCAAAGAGAAGGCGTCCCTCCTCCTATATAAAGCGTCTCAAGCTCTCCAAGGACAGCATCATTTTCATTCAAAAACCTTTGATGTTCCTGATGCATTTCATAGAAAAGCTTCTCAAAACCATCATAATCACCCTCTTGAGGAATGATTTTATAAAAATCACAGTAGTTACAGAGATGGCGACAAAAGGGAAAGTGAATATAAAGAGAGTTAATTTGGTGGACAGTAGCTCCTTCCATTATTGGTATGGTCTTCGTGTACGAATACTCTATAATGATTAACAGTCTTCCCCCAAACGGAAAAAAAAAGGAAAGTCTCTATGCAGCATGAGCTGATCACTTTAAAAAATAATCTCCAAACCCTCTTTGTTCACTCACCAGGTAGCACGGCCGCTTCAGCCCAAATGTGGTTTCGTGCCGGTTCAGCACTTGAAGAGAAAGAACATCATGGAATCGCTCACTTTTTAGAGCATATGTTTTTTAAAGGAACCGAAAAGAGACCTGGTGCGGCCATCGCTCACGATGTGGAAAGTTTTGGCGGAGAAATCAATGCTTTCACTAGCTTTGACTATACTTGCTACTACATCAACACACCAAATAGTGAAATCAAACAGACGACAGAGATTCTACTCGATATGGTTTCCAATCCGATGTTCAAAGAAGATGACCTTATTCCCGAGCGCGGTGTCGTCTTCGAGGAATATAGACGCACTATTGATAACCCAAATCAATATTCCTTTCTAAAACTTCAAAATAGCGCTTTTAGTGGTGGTTATGCTCATCCGATTTTAGGAAATGAAAAAACAATTCTTAACTTTAGTCGTGAACAACTGACTCATTTTAGAGAAAAGTTTTATAATCTTAGCAACTCACTCTTTGTTATTGCGGGAGACCTAAAAGACAAGGAGGAGATCATCAAAACCATTGAAGGGTTTCAACTTCCCAGAGGGCCTAGGACACAGTTTCCTGAGTTCAAACTTCAAAACAAATCAACCACAGAGATTCACGAAAAAGATACTCATATGGTTCAAATGAGCATATGCCTTCAAGCACCAAAATTTGAAGAACCCCAAGCTCCGCAAGAAGATCTGGCTATTAACTGCCTAGGGCATGGAGAATCAAGTCGTCTCTATCAAGAACTTGTAGCTAATGATGGTCTTGCCTCTAGCTGTGGTACTTCGACAATGTTCATGAATAAAGGTGGCCTTCATTATTTGAAATTTGTTTTTCCCGTCGAAAATATCAAAAAAGTTTTTACCCAATTGGAAAATACGCTTTTAAAAACCTTAAGCGAAGGAATCACTGACGAAGAAATCCAAAAGATCAAAAATCAATACATTGCCTCAAAAGTTTACGATATGGAGTCTTTGGAATCCTATGCCTTTTCATTGGGTCATTCTTTTGCTTCCACTGGAGATATTGGAAGTGAGGACGAATTCATCCAAAGAATTAAAAAGACGACGCTAACTGAAGTTAATGATGCACTCAAGAGAATGTTTAAGAGAAGTCTTCACTTAAGTGTTCAATTCCCTGATGGTAAAGCAACGACCTCCATTCAAAAAGACGTTAAGAATTTTCAACAGAAACTTGAAAAGAAAATTAAAGCCTTAAAAGGAAGTCATCCCAAACTGTCCAAACCCACAGTTTCAAAATTTGATTCTCAGGTACAGTTGTATCAAGTCAAACCTGGGATCAAATTTCTTTATCGACAAAACACTCTTAATCCAACGTTTGTTCTTCATGCCTATCTTAAAGGTGGAATTACTGAAGAGAATAAGCAAAATAATGGACTATACCAACTTATCAGCTCCACCATCACTAAAGGCTATAAGAAAGTTGATTATCGTGATCTAAAAAATGAAATGGACAACCTCTCCGCATCACTGTCCGCCTTTAGCGGTAAAAATGCCTACGGCTTAACAATGCATGGCCAAAGCGAACACTTCAACACTCTCGTTGAGCACTTTAATGGAAGCTTACTTGAACCAACCTTTAAAGGTCTCCACATCAAACAAGAGAAGGAGATGACCAAAAGGGCGATTCTCAATTATCAAAAAGACCCGGTTAAACAGTGCTTTCGATTAGTCGCTGAGACTTTTTTTCACGGCCATCCTTACGCTATGCCCATTATGGGAGACTTAAATTCTATTAAGAAGTTAAATGGAAAGCTTGTTAAAGAAACCCATCAAAAGAATTTACGAAACAAAGAAATTCTTATTACCTATTGTGGTGATAAAAGTTTTGATGAAGTTTATTTTAAACTTGAACCACTATTTGATAGCCTCAAATCACGAAAAGAAAAGCCACCCAAACAAGGAACCACCAAGCCAAAAAGTGGACAAAGTTCTTACTTAGCTTTTGATCGTGAACAAACTCAAATTTTTCTGGGCATTCCCTCCAAACCTCTTGGTCACAAGGACAATATCATTTTAAAAATGTTAACCACTCATCTTTCTGGTCAAAGCTCAGAGCTATTCGTTGAAGTAAGAGACAGACAAGGACTATGCTACACGGCCCAGCCCATTCACTTCACTGCTCTTGAGGCAGGATACTGGGGAATCTACATGGCTTCGGGTCATGATAAAGTTCCCGCTGCAATAAAGGCCCTCGAGGATATCATCTCAAGACTAAGGGACGACTCCTTGTCAGAGGATGAATTTTTAAGAATTAAAAAGATGATAGCAGGTCAAAGTCTCTTAAATATTCAAACCAATGACGACTACGCCAACATTTATTCAGTAACAACTCTTCAAGGAAAAGGTTTAGACTATTATCACCAAACCAATAAAAACGTAGAATCTTTAACCTATGAAAATTTCAAAAAGAGTCTTAAAAGAATCCTCTCGCAAAAGTGGTCTAAAGTTATTGTTGGGAGAGAGGATATTGAGATTTAACCTGCTATTTTTTTAGCAGTAATTAGATAGGCAGAGTCTGATAAATCATCACGACCAATTGTTTTGGCCGAGACTAGGTTCATCACGGTTGTTAATTCATCAAAACGACATGAAATTAACTTAAAAAATGAAGGAATGTCGTAAGCCTGGGGAACCTCCGAGTCGAGCCGATGGTAAGCCGTCTGGCCTAATTCCTGATAATAACTTGTATCAAGAATTTTTTTGTTGAGAGATTCCGAAAAAAAGCCACAGATTAAAAGGGCAGTATCACCAATATCTTTGAGTGTTCTTTTTCTTTCTTCTTTTGCCATTTGCGAAGTTTTCAAAAGTTTTATGCCAAGAATTTTGTCACGTACTTTTCCCTCTTCTTTTTCAAAATATTTATCTGCTTCCCCAAATTTATCCATAACCAAACTGGAGTAATAAATGGTTTCTGTGGGAAGAGGGCTTTCCGACTTTGCATTGATCTCTTGCAGCTGATTATAGAAATAGGTCTGAAGAGAAGATTCTAGAGTAAAAGATTTTGATTGTTGATCACCACTGGACACGAAAAATACCTCCAAGTTTCAACGACTTCACCCTCTAATTTTATCAGAAGTTGGGCCCTGTGCAGCAAAATTGGCAAATCCTGCCTAATTTCAACCCTTTCTAAGGCTTTATTTTGAGCTTTTAAGCCTTATTTGATACTAAAGAGCATCAAAAATTAGCTAAATCACTCCGTATAAAGAGGTTTTTCATGTCTCAGAATGAAAATGGATTCAATAAAGAAAATTGGGAAAAGTTGGTCAATAAAGAGACCAAAGGAAAGAGTTCATCTGACCTTGAAAAAATGAGTCCAGAAGGAATCTCTATCAAACCCCTTTATACCGAAGAAGATACGGCCAATAACCCTTTCAGAAATACTACTCCTGGTGTTGGTCCTTTTATTAGGGGACCAAGGGCTACGATGTATACAGGTAGGGCTTGGACTATTCGCCAATACGCAGGCTTCTCTACCGCGGAAGAATCTAATGCTTTTTATCGAAAGGCCCTTGCGGCTGGTGGCCAAGGAGTCTCTGTTGCTTTTGATCTTGCTACCCACAGAGGATATGACTCCGATCATGAAAGAGTAGTTGGTGATGTTGGAAAAGCCGGAGTCGCCATTGATTCTGTGGAAGACATGAAAGTTCTTTTTGATGGCATTCCTCTCGATAAAGTTTCTGTCTCTATGACGATGAATGGTGCGGTTCTTCCCATTCTTGCCAATTATATTGTGGCAGCAGAAGAACAAGGTGTTCCTTCCGATAAGTTATCTGGAACCATTCAAAACGATATTCTCAAAGAGTTTATGGTGAGAAATACCTATATTTATCCACCAAAGCCTTCTATGAAAATCATCTCTGATATTTTTGCTTACACATCAGAGAATATGCCTAAATTTAATAGCATCTCTATCTCCGGCTATCACATGCAAGAAGCTGGCGCAGATGCTGCCCTTGAGCTTGCTTACACTCTTGCAGATGGAAAAGAATACATTCAAACGGCAATCGAATCTGGTTTAAAAATAGATGCCTTTGCCCCTCGCCTCTCATTCTTTTTTGGTATTGGCATGAATTTCTACATGGAAGTAGCAAAGCTAAGAGCTGCGCGCCTTCTATGGCATGAGATTGTATCAAGTTTCAATCCCGCGAATGAAAAATCGAAGATGCTTCGCACTCATTGCCAAACATCTGGATGGTCACTGACCGAACAGGATCCCTACAACAATATTGTAAGAACAACAATTGAAGCTATGGCCGCTGTCTTTGGTGGGACACAATCTCTTCATACAAATAGTTTTGATGAAGCCATTGCTCTGCCGACAGATTTTTCTGCTCGTATCGCTAGAAACACTCAAATCATTTTACAAGAAGAAACAGGTATAACCGATGTTGTCGATCCTTGGGGTGGTTCTTACATGATGGAGACGCTTACTCAAGATATTGCCAACCGAGCTAGAGAAATTATGAAAGAAGTTGATGATCTCGGCGGCATGGCCAAGGCCATTGAAAAGGGTGTGCCCAAGCTCAATATTGAGAAGTCAGCCGCTGCCAAACAAGCGCGAATTGACCGAGGTGAAGACGTTATAGTTGGCGTAAATAAGTATAAGAACACCAATGATGACCCGGTAGAAGTCCTTGATATCGACAACGTCAAAGTGAGAGAAGGGCAGTTAAAGTTACTTGGCGAAATAAAAGCAAAAAGAGACAACAAAGCTGTAGAAGCAGCTCTCCTTGAGCTTGAAGAGTATGCCAAATCAGGTAAAGGTAATGGACTTGATCTTGCTGTGAAAGCAGCACGCCTTCGTGCTACAGTAGGAGAGATAACTTTCGCTTTAGAAAAACACTGGGGCCGCTTTAAAGACCAAGCACGCACAGTTAGTGGAGTTTATGGCAGTGCCTTTGAAGAGGATGAAAACTGGGTGAAAATTAAAAACGATATTAATGCTTTCGAGAAAGACTTTGGTCGTCGCCCCAGAATGCTTGTCGCAAAGATGGGCCAGGATGGCCATGATAGAGGGGCTAAAGTTATCGCTACAGCATTCGCCGATGTTGGTTTTGACATTGACCTAGCTCCCCTCTTTTCCACTCCTGAAGAAGTTGCCAGACAGGCCGTCGATAACGATGTTCACGTTGTCGGAGTTAGCTCCCAAGCAGCTGGCCATAAAACACTTGTTCCTTCTCTTATCGCTGAACTAAAAAAACTTGAAGCAAACGATATCATCGTAGTTGTTGGCGGAGTAATTCCTAAAAAAGACTACGACTTTCTCGAAAAGGCCGGTGTTAAAGGAATCTTTGGCCCTGGTACACCCATTCCTGATTCTGCTCGCGCTGTGCTCGATGCAATAAGAGAAGCTTGTAAATAAATGAAAGCCAAAGAAGTTGCCCAAAGCATTCTTAAAGGAAATAGACGCTCTCTTGCAAAAGCGATCACTTTGGTTGAATCAAAACGGAAAGAGGATCGATTAGAAGCGGACCTCATTTTAAAAGAACTTCTCCCTCATTCAGGAAATTCCTTAAGAATTGGAATCTCAGGCATACCTGGAGTAGGAAAATCAAGTTTCATTGAAGTTTTGGGCCTTGAGCTCATAAAAGCTGGTCACAAAGTTGCCGTCTTAGCCGTTGACCCAAGCTCTCCTATTTCAGGTGGGAGCATTCTTGGTGACAAAACTCGAATGGAAGAGCTTTCCCAAAAAGATGAGGCTTTCATTCGTCCCTCCCCTACAACAGGAAGCATGGGCGGTGTTGCTAACAAGACCAGAGAATCCATTTACCTTTGTGAGGCCGCAGGCTACGACATCGTTTTGGTGGAAACTGTAGGTGTTGGTCAATCAGAATACGAAGTCTCAAGTATGGTTGATCTCTTTACTGTGCTTATGGTTCCTAATGCAGGTGATGAATTACAGGGTATTAAAAAGGGAATTATTGAACTTGCAGACCTCCTGATTATCAATAAAGCCGATGGGGATACATTAGTTCTAGCTGAAAATGCCAAAACCCAATACCAAAATGCCCTCAATATTATAAAAAAAGAGAGATTCTGGTCGCCTAAGGTGCTTACCTGTAGCTCTATAGAAAAGAGTGGTTTTGAAGAAATTATTAAGCAGTTTAAAAGTTTTCGAGAAAAAGCGAACAAGGAAAAACACCTTACCAAACACCGCCTCCAACAAACAAAAGCTTGGCTTAAAAGCCTATTCCAAAAGGATTTAATTTATCTTATAGAAGAAAATGAATCCCTTTTGACCCAGTTTCAGACAATTGAAGCAAAAGTTCTCAATAATGAGCTCACCGCTCGAGAAGGCTCCATGGCCATGCTAAACGCTCTGCGTGAAAACATTTCCTAATTTTCCTAATTCAAGCAGTTTACCCTTCCCTAGAATCAGGCTTTGAGTTAAAAAAAGCACATAAATATTTTAAAATAGGTGAGCTATGAACCCCTCTCTTGAGCTAATTCTTCCCGAGACTGGACCTTACGATTTCTTTGAGCCCTCCAAAGATTTAAGCCCTTCAGGCACTTATCTTGTCGGCTTCGGCTTTGACGGCACTGCCTGCTTCAGAAAGGGAACAAGGTTAGGACCGGATGCAATTAGAAAAGTTTCCACAGGTATTGAGTCCTATAGCCCCTATCTCGATCAAGATCTTGAAGACTGCCAAAACCTATATGACCTAGGAAATGTTCCTGTTTTGGAAACTGAAGACCAAGAAAAGAATTGGCAAAATGGTACTGATGCTTTTTTCAAACTATGTGAAGGGCATCAACTCAAAGAAGAAAAGATCAAAATAGTTACCCTTGGTGGAGAACACTCTATTTCTTATGCTCCCTTGAAAATCTATTTAAAAAACTATTCAAACCTTGTAGTTCTTCACCTTGACGCCCACGCTGACCTTAGAGATGGCTACGAAGGTTATCATTATAGCCATGCGAGCATTATTAGACGAGCTCTTGATCATATGACTGAAGATCACGAACTTATCCAATATGGCATTCGCTCTGGCACAAAGGAAGAATATCAATGGATGAAAGAGCATAAAACAATTCGCACAAGCCTAGGTGAATTTATTGAAAGCGTTGAAGCCATAGATGATCAAAGACCGGTTTATCTCACATTAGATCTCGACTACTTTGACCCTAGTTTTCTTCCAGGAACGGGAACCCCTGAGGCCGGTGGTGAAACCTTTCACTCCTTTATCAAGCTCATGAAGATTTTAAAGAAGAAAAATTTTGTCGGTGCAGATATTGTTGAGCTCGCCCCTACAATTGATCCCACGGGAAATAGTGATGTCTTCGCAACGAAAGTCGTTAGAGAAACCATCCTCGCATTAAATTCATAAGGATTAAAAATGGAAGAATGGACCAAAGAAGAAGCAGAAAGAGTCTATAATATACCCACCTGGGGAGAGGGCTACTTTGATATAAATGCTCAAGGTGATCTTATCGTTAAATACAACGAAAAAATAAAACCCATCAACATCAGGGAAGTTGTAGGAGAAATGAAAAGCCAAGGCGTTCATTTTCCTGCCGTAATCAGATTCCATGACGTACTAAGAAGCCAAGTGATAAAAATAAATAAAACATTTGGTGAAGTCATTGATGAGGCCAAATTTAATGGGAAATACTGTGGTGTTTACCCTGTTAAAGTGAATCAGATGAGGGAAGTCGTCGAGGAAATTGTCGACGCAGGTGAAGAATATAACTATGGTCTGGAAGCCGGATCAAAACCTGAACTTCTTTCGGCACTAGCCTATAACACCAATCGAGAGGCCCTAACTGTTCTTAATGGTTACAAAGACGAAGACTATCTAAGACTCGCCTTATACGGTAGACAACTAGGTCGTAAGGTCATCGTTGTTATTGAGAAATATTCGGAACTTCCAAAACTTTTAAAGCTATCAAAAGAAATGCAAGTTAAGCCACTAATTGGACTTCGCGGAAAAATGTCTGTTAAAAGCCGCGGTCGCTGGGCCAAGTCTACTGGAGATAGAGCAAAGTTTGGTCTTTCCATTTCAGAAATGATTAAAGCTGTTAATCTCATGAAGAAAGAAGGCTTAAGCGACTGTGTGAAACTCTTTCATTTTCATATAGGTTCTCAAATTTCCGATATCAGAACCTTTAAAGAGGCCATCAGTGAAGGTGCCCGAATTTTCACTCAACTTTACAAGATGGGCTGCCATCTCGAATACTTTGATGCTGGAGGAGGCCTCGGTATTGACTATGATGGTACACGCTCAACCTCTGACTCCTCTGTGAATTACACTCTCGTCGAATATGTCTCTGATATTGTTTATGGTTTAAAGCAAATTTGTGACCTTGAAAGTGTTCCTCATCCAAATATCGTAACAGAAAGTGGCCGTGCCATTACGGCACACCATTCTCTTGTTATTACTAATGTCATTGACCAAATTAACGTTAAACAACCCAATCATGACACAACTCAGAGAGAAGATGAGCACCATCTCATAAAAAACATGCGTGAGATGCATCGTTGGGACATGGTCGAAGACAACTTTCAAGAAATATACAATGAAGCAATTCAAATTAAGGACCAGGCGCTAGGTGCTTTCAACCTTGGTGTCATTTCCCTAGAGGATAGAGCCATTATTGAAACACTCTATTGGCAAATCATTGAGCGTCTCCAAAAATTATGCAAGACCTTAGAATTTGTCCCAGAAGAGCTTCATGATCTTGAAGAAAGTCTAGCTCCTCAATACCTCTGTAATTTTTCTGTTTTCCAATCAGCTGCTGACCATTGGGCGATAGACCAACTTCTTCCAGTAGTACCGATTTCAAGGCTGAATGAAAAACCAAATGTGGAGTGCTCAATTGCTGATATAACTTGTGACAGCGATGGTATTATCAAAAAGTTCATTAATAAAGATGGCATTAGTAAAACTATGGCAATTCATGAAATAAGAGAAGAAGAGGAGTACCTTGTCGGCATGTTTTTAACGGGAGCCTATCAAGATGTTATGGGTGACATGCACAACCTCTTTGGTCGCCTCCATGAAGTCCATGTTTATGGTGATAATGACGATCCTCAAGGTTTTTATATAGAGGAGATTATCAAAGGAAATACAGCATCAGCTGTACTATCAACAATGCAATACAATCCAGAGTACATGGCTCAGAAAATGAAGAAGAATGTCTCTAAAATTGTTAGCGAAGGAAAACTACCACCACGCCAAGGTGTGAAGCTCGTGGACTTTTATGAAGATTGTCTCACGAGCTATACTTATTTAAGGTCTTAACCTAATTAATCTTTTTGAAAAACTTAAAGAGCTCACCGTCAGAACTCATTATAAACTTAGTCCTGTCCTGAATGGAATTCTTGTAAACTTCCATTGTCTTTAAAAATTGAAAAAAGTTTGGATCCGCAGAAAGTGATTTCGCATAAATCTTAACTGCTTTAGCCTCACCTTCACCTCTAAGAATTTGAGCCTTCTTGTAAGCTTGTGACTTTATTTCTCTTAAGTCTTTCTCTAGGCGGCCTTCAATCTTAGCCTTTTCCCCCTGACCAATAGAGCGTATTTTTTGAGCGATTCTTTGTCTCTCAGATGTCATTCTCTCATAGACCTTAGCCTCAACAGAGCTTTCATAGCTTATTCGTCTAAGTTGCACATCGATAAGGTCAATCCCAAAGCTCTCAAGCTCTGGCTCAGCGGATTTCACAATCATTTCACTGAGATTCTCTCGCCCTACTTTAATTTTTTCAATTTCTCCGGATACTCCCTCTTCAATAACAGGCTTACCCGCTGCTTTAAGCTTTTCAATCTCAGCCTTGGCCTCTTCAATCTTTTCCAAAATTGAGTTTGAGTTTCTAACAGCTTCAACAAGGTTATGGTTAGATATAACGTCACGAGTAGCTGAATCGAGAATAGCGTCCAATCTAGCTTTCGCTCCCGACTCATTACGTACTGTTTGGATAAATTTTAGAGCGTCAACCACTCTCCATCTCGCCGTTGTATCAACTTTAATATACTTCTTATCTTTCGTAGGAATTTGATTGGGAAAGCCATCCCAACTTAAAATTCTCTTATCTACGAATCTAGCCTCTTGAATAAAAGGAATTTTAAAGTGAAGACCAGCATCGGTGATAGGGTCACCCACAGGTTTCCCAAACTGAGTGATAATCGCCTGCCTGCCCTCATTCACTTCAAAAAAAGTCGACTTGAAGACTATTGCGAGAGCAAAGAAAACTACTATGGTAACAATCGATTTATTTCCCATTGAGAACTCCTTTACTACTGTAAACTGGCAGAACCCCTTTAATAGATTCATCAACCACGGTTATGTCCTTTACCTTCTTCAAAATACTTTCCATCGTCTCAAGATAGATTCTCTTCCTTGTAATCGATGGGGCTCGGCGATATTCTTTTAGGATTGCACTAAACTTTTGAGCATCACCCTCTGCTTCATTTACTTGAGCTTTAGCATAACCTTCAGCTTCACTTATAAGCTTATCGGCCTTACCTCGAGCCTCAGGAATTACTCGGTTATATGACTCTTCAGCCTGATTGATTACTTTTTCTTGTTCTTGTTTAGCTGCATTCACTTCGTTAAAAGATTTTTTAACGGCTTCAGGCGGATTAACATCTTGAAGTTTAACCGTAACAATTTTTACGCCCATATCGTATTTGTCGAGAATATCCTGCATTAAGACTTTTGCATCAGTTGCAATTTCAACCCTTCCTGTTGTTAGAACTTCTGTCACTAATCTATCACCGACAACCCGTCTCATAATAGACTCTGAAACATCATGAATATTGCGCTCAGGTGTAGATGTCTGAAAAAGATACTTAAAAGGGTCTGAGATTTGATACTGAACAACCCACTCGACATCTGCAACATTAAGGTCACCCGTAAGCATCAATGATTCATTATCAAAGCTCTTTTGATCGTAAGTCGTTCGACGGCCAGAGGTATTACGAGTTCTGAATCCAAATTCTTGCTGCAAGACCCTCTTCGTTTTTACTAAAGTTACCGTATCAATCCCCAAGGGCAACTTGAAATGAAGCCCAGGTTGAGAAGTTCCAACATACTTTCCAAAACGGATGATGACGGCTTCCTCATCAGGATCGACAGTATAGAAACTCGTACGAATCAAACCTATTACAAAAAGAATGACAATCAAGGGACCTACAAATTTCATTCCCTTTTGAAGGTCAGCTTTAGCGCGATCCCAATCATTATTCATAAATTATCCTTATTCAATTTCTATCATTAAAACACCTGAATCGAGGGCATCCCCCTCTTTCACATGAATGCTCTTAACTGTTCCTTCAACTGAGGTTTTGATTTCATTTTCCATCTTCATGGCCTCTAAGATCAAAACACAATCTCCGGCTTTAACAGTATCACCTTCTTTTACATTAATTTTGACAACCTTGCCTGGCATTTGAGTAAGAAGATCACCAGATGCACCAGAAGAAAGACCTGAAGGTTTGTAGCCCCTATAATGATCAAAAACTCTGTTCACATTTAAAATTTTCTTGGGCACATGTTGACGTGCGAGTTTTCTCCAAGACTTGTTATTAAACGAACAATAGTAGTTTCCGGCAAGCTTTCTTATGTAGACACTCTTATTGTCTATGATCTTATTTTCTCCAATAGCACTAAATTCAAACTCTACAAGTTCACTCGAATGCTTAATGGTTTTTGTCAGGTCGATAATAAACTCATTTTGCTCTGAATCGATTAAATAGCTTCTCATGAATTATTCTCCCTACATTCCCATATTTCTTGCTTCTGCGGCAGCAAGCTTTCTATAAATTGAGTCAAAATCGACATCTGTATTGATTCTTTCCTGAGGAGCCACTTTTTTAATATAGTCAGTTGTGTACTGACCTTCCTTAAACTCATGATCTTCCATGATGACCTTGTGAAGGGGAATATTATTCTTTAGACCTTCGATATAAAGACCATCAAGGGCTGCCCTCATTTTTCTGATCGCAACATCTCTTACCAGACCCTTAGCCACTAATTTACCAACCATAGGATCAAAGTCTGGTGTCACATCAAGACCTCTGTAAAGACAGTGATCAAAACGAACTCCTTGAGGAAAATTCGTTTCAAAACCTGTTACCCTACCTGGGGCAGGTAACATAGTGATGGGATCCTCAGCACAGATACGACACTCGATGGCGTGCCCCGTTTTTGTGATCCACTCTTGCGAAGGAAACTGTAAGTCTTCTCCAAATGCAGATTGAATCATACAAATAATTAAATCAGCACCAGTAATTTCCTCAGTGATAGGATGCTCAACCTGAATTCGGGTATTCATTTCAAGAAAATAAAATTTTTTATCTTCACCCATAATGAATTCAACTGTGCCAGCACTATCATAATTTACGGCCTTCGCTAATTTGACAGCCGTATCACAAACTTTTTTTCTCAACTCTTCATCATCACCAATAAAGGGAGATGGGGCTTCTTCTACAATTTTTTGGTGGCGACGCTGAATTGAACATTCTCTTTCAAAGAAGTGATAAACATTCCCTTTTTTATCGGCCATGATTTGCACTTCAATGTGATGAGGATTCACAATAAGCTTTTCTACAAGTAGGTCACCATTACCAAATGCTGAAACCGCTTCTCTTCCAACTGCTTCAAACTGAGTCTTTACCTCTTCATCATTTAAACAAGCACGCATACCGCGACCGCCACCACCAGCAACGGCCTTAAGAAGAACGGGATAACCAATTTCATTAGCGACTTTCAGTGCTTCTTCAACAGTTGGCACTGCTTCTGCTGTCCCGGGAACAACTGGAACACCAGCATCTCTTGCCAATGCTTTTGATGTTGCCTTATCTCCCATAACTCTAATCGCTTCAGGATGAGGTCCAATAAAAGTGACGCCCTCTTTTTCCAAAGCTTTAGCAAAAGCACCATTTTCTGAGAGAAAGCCATATCCCGGGTGAACACCATCAATCTGATTTTCTTTGATAACTTTAATAAGCTTCTCAATATTGAGATAAGTCTCAGCATTATTGGACCCTTGTAGGTGAATCCACTCATCACAATATTCTAAATGCGCGGCATTCATTTCATTATCGGTGTAAAGACCAACGGCAACATGTCCTAACTCACGACAAGCCTTTGCCACACGAGAAGCAATCTCTCCTCTGTTAACAATAAGAATTCTTTTAGAATCATTTCCACATAATCGAATATTCATAGCTGGATATTCCCATGTTTTCTTTGAGGTAATTCAACTTTTTTATCTTTGAGAACAGTAAAATATTCAAAAAGCCTCTTTCTTGTTTCTTCTGGATAAATAACAGCGTCAAGGTAGCCCAGCTCTGCTGCTCTATAAGGATTGTTAAAGCGAGTCTCATAATCTTTAACCAGGTCGGCCTTTTTCTTGTCAAAAGCTTCTCCCTCTAAACCTTTTAGCTCGTTTCTAAAAATGATATTCACTGCACCTTCAGCACCCATAACAGCAATTTCTGCCGTAGGATAAGCAAGATTCACATCCGCTTTAATATGCTTAGAAGCCATAACATCGTAAGCTCCACCATAGGCTTTTCTTGTGATGAGAGTAATCATCGGGACAGTGGCTTCGGCATAAGCAAAGAGAAGTTTAGAACCATGTGTAATAATCCCACCGTACTCTTGAGTTGTTCCAGGCAAGAACCCAGGGACGTCAACGAGAGTCAAAATAGGAATATCAAAAGCATCACAAAAGCGAACAAATCTTGCCGCTTTTCTGGACGAATCAATATCCAAGACTCCCGCAAGAACCTGAGGTTGATTAGCAACAATTCCAATCTTGATGCCACCAACGCTTGCGAAACCACAAATAATATTCTTTGCGTAGTCCTTATGAACTTCTAAGAATGAGCCATCATCAACAACATCAATGATAAGCTCTTTCATGTCGTATGGCTTCTTGGGATTCGCAGGAATAAACTCTTTTAACTTTGTGTTGTCTCTAAAGACACTATCTGCTGTTTCCTTGGCTTCCTGCTTTCTATAGTTACTAGCAGGAAGATAGGCCATGAGCTCTCTTACTCGCTCAAAGCATTCATTTTCATCAAGACAATTAAATTGTGCCACACCTGACTTTTCATTATGGGTGGCTGCTCCACCAAGATCTTCTTTTGTAACTTCCTCGTGAGTAACCGTTTTAATAACATCTGGTCCCGTCACAAACATGTAAGAGGTTTTATCCACCATGAAAATAAAATCTGTAATTGCAGGTGAATAAACAGCACCACCAGCACAGGGTCCCATAATTAAGGAAATCTGAGGAATAACACCAGAGCATTTCACATTTCTGTAAAAGATATCCGCGTAACCCGCAAGAGACTCGACACCCTCCTGAATCCTAGCACCGCCCGAATCATTGATTCCGATAACCGGAATACGATTCTCAAGGGCAAAGTCCATGATCTTACAAATCTTCTTGGCATGAGCAGCTCCAAGAGCCCCTCCCCAGCATGTAAAGTCTTGGGAATAAAGAGCCACTTTTTGGCCATTAATTTCGCCAATACCTGTAATGACTCCGTCACCAAGGTATTTATTTTTATCCATTCCAAAGGAGGTGCAATGATGAACAACGAAGCGATCAAATTCTAAAAAAGAACCAGGGTCGAGAAGTCTTTCGATTCTCTCTCTTGCCGTGAATTTTCCTTGCTCATGTTGTTTTTCAATTCGAGCAGCACCGCCACCCATTGCGGCCTTTTCTCGTAATTCGGCCAACAGGTTTCGTTTTTCCTGTAGTATATCTGTGGTCATAAAAAAACCTCCTAAAAAGCTTCAGTATCTTACCCTGAAGGCCTTTAGGAGGCTATTTCCATGCGTTATCTGCGATGCGCCAAATTGTTGAGTTTCTTATTCGTTTGCTGCTTTTTTCCTCTTATCAAGATCGTACTTATCAACCTTCATAATAAGCGACGCACGACTGATCCCAAGTTCTTTTGAAAGCTTCGACTTGTTAAAGTTGCAGCGCTTCAAACCTTCTCTAATCATTAAAGCTTCAAGTTCTTCAAGTGCCGCTTTCAAAGATCCATTGGTGTTTATTCCTCTTACAGCAACTCCACCACCTCTTGGTCCGCCGACGGCTTCAACAATTCTTGGACTTAAAAGATCTGGAGTAATGATTTTGTCATCACCCGCAAGAACCACAAGTCTTTCAATTTCATTTTCAAGTTCACGAACATTACCTGGCCAATGATAATCTAGCATCTTCTCTAAACACTTCTTTGAGTAAGTTTTCATTGGAAGACCAGCTTCATCACATCTTTTCTTCATGAAGTGGTCCATAAGAATGGGAACGTCTTCTTTTCTGTCTCTTAGTGGAGGAAGATTTACATTGATAACATTAATTCTGTAGTAAAGATCTTCTCTAAACTCTCCAGTTTCCATCATTTTTTTGATATCACGGTTTGTCGCTGCAATAATTCTCACATCAGTTCTTTTTGGTGAGTTCGCACCTACTGGAAGATAAGTTCCTTCTTGAAGAACACGAAGTAGCTTTACCTGCATCGAAAGAGATGTGTCACCGATTTCATCCAAAAACAGTGTTCCACCATTAGCCTGCTCAAACAGACCCTTCTTGTCTTTCACAGCACCGGTAAAAGCTCCCTTCATATGACCAAAAAGTTCTGAATCAAGTAGGTTGTCGTTAAAGGCTGAACAGTTTAAAGCAAGAAACATATTATCTTTACGTGGTGAATAATAATGAATGGCCTTAGCAACGAGTTCTTTACCTGTACCATTTTCACCTTGAATAAAGACAGAAGCCTCAGAAGTTGAAACCTTCTCGAGCAGACTATATATCTGTTGCATCTTTTTCGATTTACCTATCATCATATGGTAGCGATATTTATCACCTAGTTCTGAATTTAATTCTTGAATGCGCTCTTCTCTTTTTGTGATTTCTTCGTGGAATTCAATTATCTCTTCCGATACCAGTTCAACTAACTCTGGGAGATACTCCACATCTGTTTGATTCATAAATCGAAGATGAGCGATAGCAGATTTGGCATCGCCTTCACTTGTTCCAGACTCAACCATCTGTTTTACTAAGTCTGCTTTTTCTTTCTCCGTAACTGTATCCATCATGAAAGGGTAAGCAATGACTGTTCCCATATACTCGCCGTCTACAACAACTTTAGAAGCAACGCCTTTAATATGCTTAAAATAACTGTCAAAAATAAAAGTCTGCTCATGCCCATCCTTCATTTGATCTGTGATGCTCTCAATATCTTGGTGAAGAAATTCATGACCATGTGGCATTCCAAATTGTACTTTAAAAAAGGGACTCTTAAATTCTCTCCCTTTATCTAAATGTCCACTCTGAATTTTTGACTGAGCATCGGCCCAAACAAGTTCAGTTCCATACCACTTATTTAAAATCTCTGAGAGTTTTGAAATAACATGGAGATTTTTCATCTCTTTCCAATTAATCATATTGTGCTCCTACAAAGGTCTATACACTCAATAATCGAGAAAACTTTGGTCACTTAAACCGGGTCATCTCATAGTTACTGTAAAACTTTTCGGCACTCCGATTCGAAGACTTGAGGGAGAATAAGGAGTTCATTGGTTAAAATATGAGCACTATTTTTCACATTTAATGTGAAAACGGTTACTTAAGACACTGCCGGAGACTGTCAGAATTTTTTAATGAGTTTCAATTTTGTAGGATTTCTTTTCACCTGACAGAGAATTCAGGTAAAAATCCATGCGATCTAGGTATGACTTATGCTTCCAATCCTGTGGACCAACGTATTTGTTTAAGGTTTTACCATTTTTAGCAAAAAGATATGTCTCAGGAACTTTCACTGTACCAAAAGTTAACATCGACTTTCCCGGTTTATCGTGAGCTACCGATACATTATCAGGAAGTTTTCCGAATCTTTTTAGGAACTTTTTTATTTTAATGTCCTCATCATTTACAGCCAAAAGAATCGCGCGCACTTTTTTCTCTTTTAACTTTTCAACAAATTCCAAAAAGTCTGGAAGTTCCGCTTCACAGGGTGCACACCACGTTCCCCAAAAATGAACAAGTACGGCTTCATAACCACCCTGAAAAATATTTGAGTCTGTTATATTTGATGAACCATACATTCCTGGCAACTCAAACTCTGGCATTGTCTTGAGAATAATATGGTTATCAGAACCAGTTAACTCATCTATCTTGCGCTTTTGAAGAATTGAATAAGCAAGAGTTGACGCCATTATGAGCGCGATAACGGATAACTTAAGGGTAAAGGGAATAGGTTTTTTCGTTTTTTCTTGTGTCATAATAAAAAAGACCTTCTCGTATGAGAAGGTCTTTATAATTTAATTCAATTTCTTTAAATAAGCTAACGGCTCTTAGTCGACAAAAGTAATAAGACTCATTTGAGCATTATCACCTACGCGGCCATCGGCAAGCTTAAGGATTCGAGTGTAACCACCAGGTCTTTCTTTGAAACGTGGTGCAACTTCCTCAAAAAGCTTCTTAACAGCATCTTTGTTATTAAGCTTCTTAAAAGCAAGACGACGATTGGCAACTGTATCGTTTTTCGCAAGAGTTACTAGTTTCTCTACATAACCTCTTACGGCTTTACACTTAGCTTGTGTCGTTTTGATGCTTTCGTGATCAATAACTTCGATTGCCAAGTTTCTCACAAGTGACTTTCTGTGGCTTGGTGAAGTACCAATTCTATATTTTCTATTTTGATGTCTCATAACGGAACTCCTACAACAACTTTATTCAGCGTCCTTCTTCTCTTGCATCTCTTTCATGATGCTATCAACCTTCATTCCGAGACCGAGACCCATCTGAGATAAAATTTCTTTAATCTCATTTAGTGACTTACGACCAAAGTTTTTGGTTCTCAGCATTTCACCTTCAGTCTTGGAAACAAGTTCATATATATACTTAATATTTGCATTTTGCAGACAGTTTGCACTTCTTACAGACAGCTCTAGCTCACTAACAGGCTTGAGAAGGAAGTTATTTGCAGGTGATTGCTGAGTTTGAGTCGTAGTCGTCTCAACTCTAACTGCTTCATCCTCATCCTCAAAGTTAAGGAAAACAGCAAGCTGGTCCCTAAGGATTTTAGCCGAATAAGCGACTGCATCCGTAGGGTCAATGCCACTATTTGTCCAAACTTCTAGAGTTAGCTTGTCATAATCAGTACGCTTACCAACACGAGAGTTAGTAACCGTGTAATTTACACGATGTACTGGTGAAAAAAGTGTATCAAGGTAGATCCAGCCAACAGGAAGGTCGAAATCTTCTTTGTTATCAAGAGCCGTTACATAACCTTTACCACGAGCCACTTTGATTTCCATTCTGATTGAACCACCAGAAGAAATGTTACAAATAACGTGATCAGGGTTAAGAACCTCTACACTTGAATTTTCTGTAATGTCTCCAGCCTTAACTGGACCTTCTCCAGTTTTCTCAAGAACCATCACTACGTCTTCTTTTGATTTAAGTTTAAAGCGAACTTCCTTAAGGTTAAGAATGATCTCTGAAACTTCTTCTTTTACGTTATTGATAGTACCAAACTCATGATCTACACCTTCAATTCTGATAGCAACAATACCACCACCTTGAAGAGAAGAGAGGAGAACCCTTCTTAAAGAGTTTCCTAAAGTTTGACCATACCCTCTCTCTAGAGGTCTTGCGACAAACTTTCCGTAGCTTGAGTTAGTAGCATCGGCATCTGCCTCTAGTGCTACTGGCCTAATCATATTAGTCCAGTTTTTTTCTACAAATGTATCCATTCTGATAGTCTCCTGTGAAACTTTAAGTCTTATACTCTTCTTCTTTTCGGTGCGCGACAACCATTATGAGGGATGGGAGACTTGTCGGCAACAGCTGTAATCTTCAATCCAGCTTGAACGAGAGCACGGATAGCATTTTCACGTCCCGCACCAGGACCCTTAACTCGAACTTCTACAGTCTGGAGGCCGTGTTCCATCGCTCTTTTTGCAGCTTCAGATGAAGCCATTTGAGCAGCAAATGGAGTCGACTTTTTAGACCCTCTGAAACCAAGCTGACCAGCACTTGCCCAAGCAAGAGCGTTACCTTGAGAATCAGTAAATGTAACGATTGTGTTATTAAATGACGCCTGGATATGACAAATACCAGTCGAAATATTCTTTTTTACCTTCTTCTTTGAAGTAGTTTTCTTAACCATTTTCAGCTCCTACCTTACTTCATCGATTTAATAGACTTCTTACCAGCAATTGAAACAGCAGGACCCTTACGCGTTCTAGCGTTAGTATGGGTTCTTTGCCCTCTCATCGGTAGGCTTCTTCTGTGACGGATACCTCTGTAACAGCCCATGTCTTTCAATCTCTTGATATTAAGACCGACTTCTCTACGAAGGTCACCTTCTACAGTGAAATCTTCTTCTAAAATTTTACGAATGGTTTGAACTTCTTCTTCATTAAGATCATTCGAGTTTTTGTCTGGATCAACTCCAGCTTTCTCAAGAGCCTGAAGGGCAACGGAAGGACCGACGCCATAAAGGTATCTTAAGGCAACTCTCATAACCTTATTTCTAGGAATATCAACACCAAGTATTCTAGCCATAGCTACACTCCTACTTTAAGGGATTAACCTTGTTTTTGTTTGTGTTTAGGGTTTTTCTTACATACAACTCGCAAAACGCCTTTTCTTTTGACGATTTTGCAGTCTTTACAAATCTGCTTAACCGAAGCTCGTACTTTCATTTCAACTTCCTTTGCTTTCTACTATCTACCTTTACTACGGTAAGTAATTCGACCTTTTGTGAGGTCATACTTTGATATTTCAACGAGAACCTTGTCCCCTGGCAAAATCTTAATAAAGTGCATCCTCATTTTCCCGCTTATATGCGCAACCACGCTGTGTCCGTTGGGGAGCTTAACTTTAAACTTAGTATTAGGTAGAAGCTCTGTAACTTCCCCTTCTACTTCGATGACTTCTTTATCTGCCATAGAGTACAATAGCCTTTTTTCGCGTCTAGCCTATATATATGGATAAAAACCATAATGCAAGCCAAGAAACTCAACTTATATAATTAGTTCTAAAATTACTTTGCAATTTCTTTTAAAGCTGTAAAGACCTGCTCAGGAGCCTGTGAGGCATCAACTCTAGCAAGGCGACCACTAGCTTCATAGTGAGCCAATACAGGCTCAATTGTATCCTTAAATACCTGAAGACGTGTTTTAACAGTGTCTTCATTATCATCTTTTCTTTGGGTTAAGGACGCACCACAAAGATCACACTTCCCCTCTTCTTTTGGGGCTTTGGAGAGAAGATTGTAAATCTCTCCACATCCAGAACAAGTCCTTCTGTTTACAAGCCGTGCGGCTAATTTTTCTAAATCAATATCAAAATAAACGGCCTTACTGGCAGCGTCCTTCAAAACGACTGCATCTAAAGCCTTTGCTTGCTCTTCATTGCGTGGAAAACCATCAAAAATATACGCGGTACTAGATAGGTCACAATTAGCATTGAGAAGCTCTAAGACAGTATCATCATCCACGAGCTTACCAGCGTTCATTATACCCTGAACCTTTTCACCAAGGGCGGAGCCAGACTTTATCTCTTTTCTAAGAAGGTCGCCTGTCGAAAGGTGATTATAACCTAGCTCATCGACGAGCCTAGCCGCTTGTGTTCCTTTTCCAGAGCCGGGAGCTCCAAGTAAGATGAGCTGTGGTTTCATAGTCTAGAACCTTCTATTTGCGCCTTTATACTTGCCTTTTGACTTGTAATTGTTTTCATACTTATCAGCGTACATGAATGACTGAATATTCATCATGACCCGAATGGAAACAGATACAAGGATTAGCATTGCAGTACCGCCAAAACGTGTTTGAGCGCCACTAATTAGCGTTGGTGTGATACAGATAACAACTAAATAAAGTGACGCAAAAAATGTCATCCTATTTAGGAGGAAATCTAAGTATTCTTTAGTCTGCTTTCCTGGTCTATAGCCTGGAATGAAAGCATTATTTTTTTGAAGCATTTCAGAAACTTTTTTGGTCTTAAACTGAATAGGCGCATAAAAATAAGCCATATAGACAATAAGACCACCAAAAAGAATATTAAACAGCAACTGACCTGGATAGAGAGATTGCTGAATTTGGTCAACATAAGGCTTAAGCCAAGACTCCGCAGGTACAAAGCTAGCAAATGTCGCCGGAGCCGCAAGTAAAGAGCTGGCAAGAATAGCAGGCATAACACCGCCAGTATCTACTTTCATTGGAAGTGTCTGCGTACCACCGTAAACTCTATTGTGAACAACTTTCTTTGCATACTGTACCGGAATCCCTCTAAAAGATCGCTCTATAAAAGCAACCACGTAAAATGCCACAGCAATTACCACAAAGAAGATAAGAAGGTTAAAACCCGAAAGTTCGCCATTTCTAAAGAGAGTAAGTTTTTGGAAAATCTCCGTAGGAAGTTCAACTGCGATACCTGCAAAGATAATCAAAGAAACACCGTTTTCTAGGCCGTATTCTGTAATTCTTTCCCCGAGCCACAGAAGAAACATTGTTCCACCAGCAAGGGTTATCATTGTTGTTAACCTAAAAAGCATGCCTGGATCTGGAATAACAGGAACACCACCGGGACTTTTAAAAGTCTCAAAAACAGCGGCCATACCATAACCTTGAACACAACATAGAACGACCGTTGCATATCTTGTCCACTTTTGAATCTTTTTATGACCGTCCGAATCTTCTTGAAGCTCAGCTAGCTGGGGAATAACCTCACCCAGAAGGCTGAAGATAATTGAAGTAGTAATATACGGCATAATCCCTAGTGCTAAGATTGAAAACCTTTTAAAAGCACCACCAGAGAAAGTATTGATCAGATCAAAGATCCCACCGCCTGATTCTGAGAAATATGCTTGCACAGCAGCTCCATTAACCCCAGGAACTGGGATTTGAGCTGCCATTCGGTAAACAAAAAGTAGTAAAAGGGTAAAGAAGATCTTTTTCTTTAGCTCTTCAATCTTTCCTTGAGCGGATGACATCTTGTTAGGTCCTTTTGTAGCAGATTATTCCTTAATCTCTCCACCGAGCTTTTCAATGGCTTCACGTGCAGATTTCGAAAACTTAGCTATGCTAACAAAAGTAAGCTTCTTTGTAAGCTCCCCATTTGCCAAAACTTTTACGGGAAGTTGCTTATTTGCACCCTTGATTAAACCTTTTTCGATGAGGGCTGCCTTTGTTACCTCTCCAGAATCAAATTTTGCATCAATTTGGGCTAGAGAAACCTCAGCATATACTGTTTTAAAGGGAGCATTTGAGAAGCCCTTTTTAGGGAGTCTCATATATAAAGGCATCGCACCACCTTCGAAACCAGTTCTTACACCGCCACCGGCACGGGCTTTTTGTCCTTTATGACCTTTACCGGCTTGAGTACCTTGGCCGGAACCTTGTCCCCTACCAATTCTTTTAATGTTTCGATGTGCGCCTTTAGGGCTTTTTAAATTATTTAAAGTAAGCATAATTTCCTCTCGAACTTATTCTGCAACTTCCAACAGGTGAATGACCTTTTTAATCATGCCACGAACAGCAGGTGTGTTTTCAAGTGTCTTTGATGAACCAGTTTTTCTTAGTCCGAGACCTTTAACACACGCCTTTTGCTTGTCAGTACAGCTAATAACACTTTTTTTCAACGTAACTGTAATTGTTTTACTAGTCATTTTAATATCCTAATTAAAGTCTAAGGCCTTTAGCCTCTTTTCCTCTAACTTTTGCAATATGCTCAGCTGATCTTAAATCAGAAAGAGCCTTAAAAGTCGCTTTAACAACATTATGTGGATTAGTTCCTCTAAGTGACTTAGTAAGAACATCTCTCACTCCGGCGAGCTCAAGAATAGCACGACATGCGCCTGCAGCCTTTACACCAGTACCTTGAGCAGCTGGCTTAAAAAGAATCTTTCCTGCGTCAAACTCTCCAAGGATCTCGTGAGGAATGGTTCCCCCATCGAGAGGCACATGGATGAGGTTCTTTTGAGCAGATTGAGTTGCTTTTCTAATCGCCTCAGGAACTTCCTTAGCTTTACCAAGACCGAAACCTACACGACCCTTTTTATCTCCAACAATCATCAAGGCTGAGAAAGAGAATCTACGACCACCCTTAACAACTTTGGCGACGCGATTAACAGCAACAACTCTCTCTTCAAATTCAGGAGCTACAGCAGGAGCCTTTTTACGAGGAGCCTGTTGACGTCTTTTTCCTTTCCCTTCAGATTTCTTTTCCGTCGCTTCAGCTTTAACTTCAGTATTTTCTTGTGCTTCAGTTTTATTTTCTTCGCTCATATCTTTCCTCAAGGATTAAACTTGAATTCCATTTTCTCTAATTGAGTCCGCAAGGGCTGCAACAACACCGTGGTATTTATAACCAGCTCTATCGAATACAACCTTAGTTATATTTTTACCTTTTAGACCCTCAGCTATTTTGGCTCCAACGAGCTTAGCACCATCTTTATTGGCTTTGGCTTCAACTCCATTCTTACCAAAGGTCTGAACAGAGAATAGAGTCTTGCTTGCTTCGTCATCAATAACCTGTACAAAGAGGTTTTTACTAGACTTAGTGATACAAACCCTTGGTCTTTCACCATCTCCAACTAGAGTCTTTCTCAAAGAGAGTTTTCTTCTTAGTCTTTTTCGAGCTGAGTCGCTTTTTAGTTTTCCGTTTGGCTTTCTCATATTACTACCCTAACCTTTTACCGCTTACTTCTTGCCACCGGTCTTACCAGCTTTTCTAATAATATGCTCATCAGCATACTTAACACCTTTACCTTTATAAGGCTCTGGTGGTCTGAATGAGCGAACCTTTGCAGCTACGAAACCAACAAGTTCTTTGTTCGCACCTGAAATATCAATAATGTTTTTATTAACCTTCGCTGATACTCCCTCTGGAAGGGTGTATTCAATAGGGTGAGAGTAACCAAGGTTAAGAGTAAGTTTATTTCCACTTACAGCAGCCTTATAACCGACCCCATTGTACTCAAGTGACTTTGTAAACCCAGTTGTCACACCAACAACCATGTTGTTGATAAGTGTTCTTGCTGTTCCCCACATTGAAATCGACTTCTTTGATTCATTTACAGGAGTAACAAGAACTTCTTTGTCTTTTAATTCAATGTTTACGCTATCAGCAAATGTATACTCTAATTGTCCGTTTGGACCTTTAACGCTTACACTTAAGCCATTCACTTTAACTTCAACTTTGTCTGGTACACCAACAGGCAATTTTCCAATACGTGACATTGTTATATCCTCATTTTTTAGTAGTGATTACCATACACTACAAAGTACTTCACCACCGATTTTCTTAGCCTTAGCATCTCTTGTACTCATTACACCTTGTGATGTAGAGATAACAGAGATACCCAGTCCACTTAAAATTTTAGGCATTTCTCTATAACCACGATACTGTCTCAGACCTGGCTTTGAGTATCTTTCAAGCCCTACGATTGCATCATCTTTAAATAGAACTTTAATTTTAATATCAGCTTTATCTTTAGCAATAATTTTGAATGAACGAATGTAACCCTCATCTTTCAATACTTTACATACGTTTGCCTTAAGCTTACTCGCTGGAAATTCAACACGATCGTGACCTGCCTGAAGGGCATTTCTCATTCTTGTTAACATATCTGCAATAGGATCTGTCATCATAATACTATTCTCCGTCCTTACCAGCTTGACTTAGTTACACCAGGAATCATCCCTCTTAGGGCCAATTCTCTGAATTGAATTCTCGATAAACCAAAAGCTCTATAATATCCACGTGAACGTCCAGTAAGCTCACAACGGTTTCTTACCCTGTTTTCACATGCGTTTCTTGGAAGAGACTGAAGCTTAAGTTGTGCTTCAAATCTTTCTTCTTCAGAAAGCTTTTCATCTCTAACTTTTTTTCTAAGCTCTTTTCTTAAAGAAAGTTGCTTTTCAGATTGCTTCTTTCTTCTCTCGTTTTTCACGACTTGTGCTAATCTTGCCATCTCAATTCACCTTATTTTCTGAAAGGCATGCCAAAGTGAGTTAGTAGCTCACGGCCTTCTTCATTATTCTTTGCTGTTGTTACAATAGAGATTCCCATACCTCTAACTTTATCGATCTTGTCGTAGTTGATCTCAGGGAAAATAATTTGCTCTTTAAGCCCAAGAGTGTAGTTGCCCTTTCCATCGAAAGCTTTATTGGAAACTCCACGGAAGTCACGGACTCTTGGTAGAGAGATTGAAATCAATCTATCAAGAAACTCATACATCTTTTCGCCACGAAGTGTAACCGATGCACCAAGCGCCTGCCCCTCTCTAACTTTAAAAGAAGCAATCGATTTTTTCGCTTTCGCTGTAACCGCTCTTTGTCCCGTGATAGCAGCAAGATCATTCTTAATACTATCGACAACCTTAGAGTTAGTTACACAGTCTTTAGTTACACAGTTAACGATAACTTTTTCAACTTTTGGAATTTCATTTGGATTACTGTAACCAAACTTATCCTGCATTGCTTTTTTAATTTCGCTATCGTATTTTTCTCTTAATCTGCTCATAATAGCCTCAATATCCCTTAGCTGAGTACGCTTCCGCAAGCGACCGCAACTCTAACCTTCTTACCGTCTTTGTTTTCAATTCTTACTCTAGTTCCCTTTTTAGTCTTAGGGCTAACAACAGCAATATTAGAAACGTGAAGAGGTCTCTCAACTTCCGCGAAGCCACCTTGTGGGTTCTCTTGAGAAGGCTTAAGAGCTTTTTTGACCATGTTTATGCCAGTAACGATCACTTCATTTTTCTTGCTATTGATTTTGACTACGGAACCAGTTTTACCTTTGTCTTTCCCTGCAATTACAATAACTTCATCATTCACTTTTAGCTTTTGCATATCTCAACCTTTTAATAACCTTATAGTACTTCTGGTGCTAAAGAGCAGATCTTAGTAAAGTTTCGACCACGAAGCTCTCTTGCAACAGGCCCAAAAATACGTGTTCCAACAGGCTCATTATTTGGATTCAAAATAACAACACTGTTTTTATCAAAACGGATATAAGAACCATCTTCTCTACGTAGAGGATAAGAAGTCCTTACGATTACCGCTTTCTTAACATCACCTTTCTTAATCTTCCCACCAGGAAGAGCTTGTTGAACGGCAACAACAATAATATCTCCAAGTCCGGCACTCATTCTTTTTGAGCCACCAAGTACCTTTACACACTTAACGACTTTGGCACCTGAATTATCTGCTACATCTAGCTTACTTTGCATCTGGATCATGATTTTATCTCCGCAACCACTTTAACTTTTAATTCTTAGTTAATACTAAGGAGCTCCCACTTCTTCTTCTTTGAGTAAGGACGAGATTCAATAATTGTCACTCTATCCCCTGCCTTAGCTTTATTATCAATGTCATGGGCATGGTACTTTTTAGATTTAGAGACGAACTTATTATAAGTTCTGTGCTTGAATCTTCTTACTACGTTTACGACAATCGTTTTATCGTTAACGTCGCTAACTACAACACCATAAAGTTTTCTTTTAAATTTTGTGTTTTCAACAGTCATCTTACGTACCCTACTCTTACTTCTTAGAAGCTTTCGCTGTTAATAGCTTTGCAATATTTTTCTTAGCAGCCTTTAGCTTGTGTGGCTTTTCTAAACCAGCAGTAGATTTTTCCATTTTCATGGTGAAGATCTCTCTTCTAATCTCACTAACCTTGGCGTCTATCGCAGCAGCATCTAAGTCTTTAATTTCACTATATTTCATAACGTCAGCCATATCTTCCTCTCAGTCGCTCTTAGTTAGTAGCGGCTTCAGCTGTAGCCTTTTTAATAATCTTTGTTTTCACAGGTAACTTGTAACAAGCTAGCTGAAGTGCTCTTTTTGCAAGCTCATGGTCTAAGTGACTGATTTCAAAAAGAACACGACCTGGTTTTACAACAGCTACCCAACTATCTGGTGACCCTTTACCTTTACCCATTCGGACTTCAGCAGGCTTCTTAGTAAGGACTTTATCTGGGAAGATCTTAATCCATACGTTACCACCACGCTTAATTTTACGGGTCATAGCAATACGAGCAGCTTCAATTTGGCGGTTCGTTATATACCCGCATGATGTTGCCTGTATAGCAAAATCACCGAAGGTTATAGTATTTCCACGATAGGCCTTACCTTTCATACGACCTTTCTGTTGTTTACGCCATTTTACCTTTTTGGGACTAAGCATTTTCTACCTCAACTAAACTATTTTCATTTTAACGATTTACTTACTTGTAAATCTCTCCCTTATATACCCAAACTTTCACACCAATAATCCCATAAGTCGTTTGGGCTTCAGCCGTATTGTAATCAATATCAGCTCTAAGAGTGTGAAGAGGTACTTTTCTTTCAGAGTATCCTTCAGCACGCGCCATTTCTGCACCACCAAGACGGCCAGCAGTTCTAACACGGATACCTTTAACACCAGCTCTAAAAGCTGATTGGATAACTTTTTTCATTGCTCTACGGAAAGCCACACGTTTCTCAAGTTGAGAAGCGATATTTTCCGCAATAAGTTTTGCATCTGCATCAGGTCTCTTAACTTCAGCAATATTGAAAATAAGAGTTCCACCGGTAAGTTTCTTAAGGTCATTTCTGATCTTTTCGATCCCAGCACCTTTTTTACCGATCGCAACACCTGGTTTTGCCGTATATACAGTTACTTTTACTTGATCAGAAGTTCTTGCGATATCTACGCTAGCAACCGAAGCATTCTTCATGTTCTTTTCGATATACTTTCTGATAGCAAGGTCTTCTTGAAGAGTTTTCGCATAGGTAGCTTTGTCAGCGTACCAGTTAGAATTCCAACCCTTAATATAACCTAATCTGAACCCATATGGATGTACTTTCTGTCCCATAATATTTCCTATGCTTCCTTCATCTCAACTGTAACGTGACTAGTTCTTTTTCTTACTCTAAAAGCGCGACCTTGAGCTCTTGGTTGAATCCTCTTAAGAGTAGGTCCTTCGTTTGCAAATACAGTGCTAATAACTAAGTTATCAATATCGTATTTCTCAGAGTCAGCAGCAATCGCTAATCCACTATTGATAAGTTTCGTAAGCATAATAGCGATTTCTTTTTTCTCAGAGAAACGAAGAATCTTAAGAGCTTCTGATGCTTTCTTATCTCTAATAAGATCGCATACCTGTCTTACTTTTCTAGGTGCAATTCCAACTCTACTGTTTTTTACTACAATGGCCATGATCAGCCTCTCCTATTAATCAACTTCTACTTTTTCTTTTTGTCTGCACCATGACCGTTAAAAGTACGTGTCAGGGCAAATTCGCCAAGCTTGTGTCCAATCATATTGTCAGTCACGTATACAGGAATGAACTTCTTCCCATTGTGAACAGCAAAAGTAAGACCGATAAATTCGGGAACAATTGTTGAACGACGTGACCAAGTTTTAATTACTTTGTTTGACTTATTTGCATCGTCAGCGGCTGCCATAACCTTATTCATAAGTGACGTGTCTACAAATGGTCCTTTTTTAAGTGAACGGGCCATATTAGCTTCTCCCTAAATTACTTTCTACGCTTTACGATGTAGCGGTTAGTTCTCTTATTCTTTCTAGTTTTGTAACCTTTAGTAGGTGTACCCCAAGGAGTAACTGGGTGACGACCACCTGAAGTTCTCCCTTCACCACCACCATGTGGGTGATCAATTGGGTTCATAGCAACACCACGAACACCAGGACGAACACCAAGCTTTCTTCTAGCACCCGCTTTACCAAGATTACGCTTCTCATGGTCAAGATTACCCACCTGACCAATAGTAGCTCTACAATTTTCTCTTACTCTTCTAAGCTCACCAGAAGGCATTCTAAGAAGAATCTCATTTCCTTCTTTTGCCATGACCTGCACGTAAGCACCTGCTGAACGAGCCATTTGTCCACCAGCACCAGGGTAAAGCTCTACATTGTGAACGAGAGTACCAACTGGAATGTTCTTAAGAAGCTTAGAGTTTCCTACTTTGATATCGGCTTCAGCTGATGAGATAACTTGATCACCAACTTTAAGACCCTGTGGAGCTAAGATGTAAGTCTTAAGCCCGTCTGCGTACGAAATCAAAGCAATATTACATGTTCTGTTTGGATCATATGAAATTGCCTTAACTGTTGCAGGAATATCTTCTCTGTTTCTTTTGAAATCAATGACACGATAGCGTCTCTTAACACCACCACCCTTATGACGAGTAGTAATACGACCAGCATTATTTCTACCAGCCTTTGACTTCATTGGGGCAATGGCAGACTTCAATACTTTTGCATTCTTTGTTAAGTCAGCACTGTTTACAACTGCTTTTTCTCTTGAAGATGGAGTTGTTGGCTTAAATTTTTGAATACCCATTTCTCTTTCCTTATCTCAAGACTTCTTAAACGCCTTTAAAAAACTCAATCTTTTGACCTTCTGCCAACTGAACATAAGCCTTCTTAGTCTTAGTAGATTTTTTTACAAATCTCCCAGCTCTTTTAAGCTTACCTGGTAGAATACTAGTCTTAACGTTAAGAACTTTTACGTCATAGAGAGTTTCAACAGCATTTTTAATTTGGTTTTTATTAGCTTTTAAATCAACGATAAAACCATACCTATTAGTCTCTTCACCAATGATTGATGTCTTTTCTGTAATAAGTGGTTTTTTTAGTACTTCTTCTAACTGAGCCATAACTACACCAATCTATTAAGCAATGTTTCCAATGCTTGTTTTTCAATTACTAAATTCTCATATTTAACTGCAGCATAAACACTAAAGTGATCAACAGAGAGTGCAGCTGCTTTTTCAAGGTTACGAGCAGCTTTTAAAGCTGGATCATTCTTGTCTTGAGTTACAACAAGAGCAGGTAGAAGACCTTTGTCTGTTAAAGTCTTAAACATCTCTTTTGTCTTTCCGTTTGAATCAAACTTTTCAACTACAGTAAGCTTACCTGCTTGAAGCTTATCAGCAATAATTGACTGAAGAGCAACTTTGGTAACTTTCTTGTTTACTTTTTGATCGTAGCTTCTTGGAAGTGGACCAAAAACTCTAGCACCACCAACCATAAGGCCTGATCTGTTCGTACCCTGACGAGCACGACCTGTGCCTTTTTGCTTAAATGGCTTAGCACCACCACCGCTTACAAAGGCTCTCGTCTTGGTAGAGTGAGTTCCTTGTCTACGACCAGCAAGAGTAGCTTTTACTACTTGGTGTACTGTAGCTTCTTTAATACTTTCCGCAGTTAATTCAACATTTGTTGAAAGTTTTCCTGCATCTTCGAATTTTGAGTTAAGAACCGTTATATCAGTCATCGCTTTTTCCTCTTAACCTGTCTTATTGTTTCTTTACTGCTTTTGAGATTTTTACCCAGCTATTTTTAGAACCAGGAACAGAACCTCTTACAAGCATGTAACCTTTGTCAGCATTAACCTCAACAACTTGAAGGTTTTGAACTGTCTTAACTTCACAACCCATGTGACCAGGCATTTTCTTATTTTTCCAAACTCTACCAGGAGTCGCTCTGTTACCAATAGAACCACCAGTTCTATGGAACTTTGACCCGTGAGACATTGGACCACCAGCAAAATTATATTTCTTAATTACACCCTGAAAACCTTTACCTTTAGACTTTCCAGTCACATCAATAAATGTTTGAGGGGCGAAAGCAGAAAGAGATACCTCTTTACCAAGAGCATCGGCTGAGACGCCTTCAGCTTTAATTTCAGCAAACTTAGTAAGGCCAAGCTTTACATTGGCTTTGGCAAGTCTTCCTTTAGTAGGTTTGTTTACAAGCTTGTCTTTTTTAGCTTGGTAGCCTACCTGGTAAGCTTCGTAACCATCTGTATCAACTGTTTTCACTTGAGTAATGTAGTTTGGCTCAAGCTTGATAACTGTTACAGGAACATGGTTTCCAGCCTCGTCAAAAATACGAGTCATTCCAGCTTTAATACCGTAAAAGGAAGATAATTCTACAGCAGCTGCTGTATTCTCATTAGAAGTGTTTTCCGCAGTCTCTTCGACTGACTTCGTTTCTTCGGTCATTCATCCTCCACAGCATCACCCTGACTTCAGGGATGCGTGCATGGGTTAATAATTTAATATGGGACCTAAGCCCCTGACTTTATTTAGTAC
>JASBRV010000120.1 GCA_030149295.1 Bacteriovoracales bacterium
GGATGCCATTGCTAGAGACTCAAATCTTCAAAACTTTTATTGGAACTTTGGAGACAATGAATTTGTTAATAGCTCAAACGTCTCAGGACAATTTAAAACGAACTATGCAATGTACCAGTATGAGAATACTGGTAACTATACAGTAAGTTTTCAGGCAGTAACCTCTAGCGGTGAAAGGGTGACTGTAACTCAAGATGTAAACGTTAGCGAAAACCAAGGTAACATTGCTCCCATTGCTGAGGTTTTTTGTTACTCTACGTATAAAGATGTGGCATGTTTTGGTGCCGGCTCCGAAGATCCTGATGGGTATATCACTAATTATGAGTTCAACTTCGGTGATGGAAATATTCAAAGTGGAACCGCTAGTGAGGCGTTCTTTCGTTATGAAAGTGAGGGGACTTATCAAATAAGCCTTACTGTGACAGATAATTTTGGTGAAATAAGCACGGCGACGACTTCGGTTGAAATAATTCAAGAGGAAAACCAGTTTCCTATTCCTCAATTAACCTGCTCAAGTACTGAAATTGGAATTATTCAATGCAGTGGTGTGAACTCTTATGATATTGACGGAGTAATATCTGAGTTAGAATACAAAATTGAGGGTACAGATTTAATTTTAGTTAAAAATAGCAAAGAGGAATTAGCTACTTTTAATGTAGAATCCACTGGGTTTTATGACATAAGTCTATTTGTAACTGATGACGATGGTTTTAAGGTCGGTACTAATACTTCTGTTTATGTAGATGCTAACTTCCCGCCTGTCGCCTCTGCTAAATGTGAAATAAGCCAAACTAATCAAAACTTTATTTTGTGTAAATCTAACTCTACTGACCAAGATGGATCTATTATAAATGCACAATTTTTTTCAAGTGAGGGAGAATTGCTTGGAACAAATGAAGTCCAGATACCTAGAATTGATTTAGATACGGCCATCTCAATCTCTTTGTTGGTCACCGATAACGAAGGTAAGTTTGATCAAAAAACTTTCTTAGTTGATAATCAATCACCCAGCCTTGTAGCAGACTTTGATTACTCAATAGTCGGAAATGATTTAAAACTTGATTCCTCTATTTTTAACAAAAATGTATTTTTAGCTTCCTTCAAATATTTTATTAATAATGAGGGGCCTTTTGTAAGTTCAGATGGCTTAATGAACTTCCCTTTAACTGCTGATATTACAAATATAAGTGTTAGGCTTGAGATCACAAGCCGAGACGGCGTTACTGCTGAAGTCATAAAAGAGATTACTCCTAGTTATTCTGTTAACGATAGAATTCCAGCAGGAAGGATTCTTCGAAGACATGGTCAATATGATCCAATTATAAATCTTCTCTCATCAAATGATAGTCCTATTCTTTGGAGTATCAATGGAGATGAGGTTATTGGAACTAATGTAACATATGAGCTCTTAAGCTTTGGTAAGTTTGAAGTCATTGGTAGGGTTGCTGGAAGCGATAACAGTTTTATTGAAATAATAAGAGAAAATATACAATATAAGGAATTTGAACCAGAGTTTTTTAAGAGGCAGTATTGGAATGGTGAAACTCTCGTAATAGACACTAAATTGAATCTCTCAGAAAATAATAGTTTTTCTTTTTTAGGGCCTAATGGGAGCCTGGAGTATGAGATTTTAAGTGGAGGCATAGTTGCTATCGAATTAGATGGAAATGATGGAACAAATGAAATTCAAATAAATATTGATAACTTTTCATCCTCAATCAGTGTAAATCTTAAAAAGTATTTACCATCAGAAGATCCTTTATTGGATTATCTTCAGTACGTAGATTCACTGATTTCATCGATTGAGATGTCTGATGATTTAAGGATAAGGGTTGAGAATGATCTAAAAATAAATATATACAATGAATTAAAGAGCTATTCCTATAACGAATTGGTCGAGTTTAATGAAGTGTTTAGATCATTAGGCTTTGAATTTTTATTTAACCATAGAGACTTTACAAGCTTTGAAAACCAAGGGACAGGGCAAGGAGTAACAAAATCTTTTTTTGAAAACGATTTCAGTTTAATTGGTAATGCTTATGCACAGGCAGAGAGTCAATTTATAACTATGGAGGAGAATTTAAATGAAACTAGGAGGAGTGCTTGTGCTGAGTTTAACAGAAACTCTGTAAGCGCTAATCTTCAGGCATTAGAGGTCTTTTCAACAGGTTATTTAAGTCTCAACTCAACAGATGGCGTTTTTGATTATTTTGATAAAAAATTTAAAAGATTGCTAGATATTGGTGTATACGTTTTGGCCGATTATTTCGATGATTGGAAAGAAGTTTATCAGGAAAGAGCCTTCTATGCGTTTAAGAGTGAAGCTGAAAAATTCAATAAGTGTGCTAATTTCTTATATTTCCCTAACCAAATAGACGGCGTAAAACCTAATTTGGTTTTTACGGATAATGAGTCGGGTGGTGACCTTTTTCTTAACGGCAGATATGTTTTTATAAACAATAGAAGAATTGGTTTGATTTATCCTGGGAGTACCTTTGGAGTTTTAAAAGAATCTAATGCTAAAAAACCTCCTTTTTATAAAAAGTTAGAGGTTGCATACAGTATCTTGTTACGTGCACAAAATGCGCTGAGGGGGGAAATAATAGAAGATGATTTGGGTTTAACATGTGAAGATGTAAATTTAAATAACGGCATTCCGCAGAACTCCTTCGAAAAAGGGTGTTATTTTGTGAAGACTAGTCTTATTCAAAAGAAAAACATTAATCTGTTACTCAATGACTTAAGAATATCTGATTACTCATCACGGGATCTATTGGATGTTTCATCAAGGTCTGGGCTAGAGACAAGTGTCGTTTCTGTAAGAAGAATTATTCCTGAATATTTGAAAGATATTCCTTTTAATTTCTCTGTTCTGGTTAGGAGATCTAGAGAGTTTGACTTATTCGGTGAAACTCCCTTGGAGGTAACAGATATCCCTGCAATAAGCAGAGCGGGCTGTGATAACTCTTCAGGAAGACTTGTTTCATATTGTAGTGTTCATAATGATCCAAACTCCTGCATTGACAAGGGAGGTTTGGTAACAGAGGACGTTGTTATTATGGGGGACGTTCAAATTAGCCCTAGTGGTCGTGCATGTAAGGGGTCTATTCTTGATGGAACTAGCGAGCCAATAAGAATTGGTGACAACGGAATGTTAATTGGAGGCGAGATACGAAACACCAAGGCTACAATTAAAGAGGCATATATAAATAATACCTTAATCTCCGGTGTTGAGTTTAAAACAGAAAAAAATATTACTATCAAAGACTCATTTATATTGAAACATCCTACAAAGAGTGATGGAAGGGTTGAATTAATAAACGGGGTAGATATTGACACTTCTACTGTGTATGGAGAGAACATAGGCACTATTAAAAACAACTTGATGATTGTTGATGATTCTCAGGTTTGTCTATCTACTGCTGAGGGACCCTTGATCGTAGGCGATTTAGGTAAGTCTCTCATAAGAAATTCTAGTATTGGTAAAGAAAGATGTGCAGGAAATATCGACTCTTTTGTGAGAGGTAACTTCAGAGTTGAGAGAGCGAATTGTGAAGTTTTCTCTGTTGATGATAGGGCTGAAGGAGCTTTGATCACATTGTCAGATGTGTCATGTGACCCATCTTCTGAATTTGCTCAAATTGCAGTTAATGTTTTAGCAAATCCAATTTCAATAGACATTAAAAATGCATCTTTTCAAGGTCGCTTATATGTCGAAGGGAATAACAATTCTGTTTCAGATAAACCACTTCCTCGGAACTATGGCGCTGGGCTTGGAAGGATAAAGATAGAAGGCTTTAGAGCAACTAGCAGGGATCAGGAAATCAGAGTAGAGGGAAGTAATATAAAATTAGAAAAAGTTTCAATTGATAGAGGTGCTACGGTAAGGGGCAATAATATTTTAATAAAAGAGTCTAAGTATTCTTTAGTTGAAGGGAGTCATATTAAAATAACAGATAATTCTGATGTTTCGACGGTCGATAATATGGCTTCATCCGACGTAACTGTCAATGTGGAGATATCCAATAGTACCATAATGGGTCACGTTAGATCCTTTTTGAGACAAGCCTTTTTTGATGCTACAGGCATGAGAAAACATAGCATTGAAATTAAGAATTCTCCTTTAATAAGAGATGTCGAACTTGTTCATGAACCTTTCTCAAGTGAACTGTTTGAAAATATAATTTCTCCTGAAGTTGAAAATCAAAATTCATTAACTATATTAAATTTAAATGGAGACCTGACAATAAAAGGACACAGCTCGAAAATAGAGGATTTAATAACTAATGACAATGAAAATGGAGTTGTTAATTCTTATGGATCTTCTGTAGAAAAATTAACCCTAGCAAATAGTCACATTACTATTCAGGATGCTTCTAGAGTTTATGACTTGACTGTAAGGTCGGATAGGGATGTACCAACTGTAAATGGTGATAATTTATCACTAGAAGGAATGAATAACACTTTATCAAGTGGAGTTTTAGGAATTGACTCTGTAATTACTGTTAATGGTAATATATCCGGCGGTAATGGAATTAGTGTAGTTAACTCAAATGTAAATGTTAGCGGCAACTTTTCTTCCTTATCCGTTTACGCAATGGAGTCACCAGACTTAACTTTTAATGGAACTACAGAATCTAGCGTTGGTGGATTTTCCTGTACAGGGGACTACTCTGTTTCGGAAATTTTAAATGGTAATATAATACTTAAAGATTTAAGTGATAATTTTAGTGGGTGCCAGGCTAATGTTGAGTATGGAAATTTATTGACTCAGGGGAGCTCTGGTTATTATAGTTTTGGAAATAATAGTATTTACATAGCTGAGGGAGGAGCATCTTTGGGTAATGTTAGTTTAGATAAAAGTTCAGCACTTATTGTTACTAACGGCAGTGGGCCTGGTAGGGATGTGGTATTATCTAATCAGAGACTTGAAGGAGGAGTTGATGGCTACGCTATCTGTGGGTATGATGCACAAGAACAAGAGGTGTCTTGTGATTTTTATTAATTTAATTTTTCTTGTTAGCTCGATTGTCCATGCAAATACCTTAGAGTGCGTCCCTATTGAGAATAACCATCCCCTTGCTGTTAAAGACCCTTATGGCGAAGGCTTTATTTTTAAAAAAAGTGGCTTAGAGGCTCCTTTTTATGACGGCAAAGTGATTTTTTCTAAGGTCGAGAGTAAAGTAAAAAAATTTCACAAACTTCCCAAGGATGAAAATATTTTTTGTGACTTTAAAGAAGGAATTGTTTTTTGCCCTGGTAAAAAGCAATCAAAGCTTCTGATGCATAAAAAGCCTGTATATCATGGTCACAATTTTCTTTTTAAATTACCCGTTAAAGTAAAAAGGGAAGGCATGTTTAAAATAGAAAGAAAGGATCCATTATTTCCAGAAGTTGACAAGTATTTGCCAGTTGAGCTTTTTAGTATTTATGGGGAACCGCACAAAGCTAGGGGGTTTAATAAAAGTGGTGTATTTAGCTACATGCGTACCAATTTTAGTTTTTGGGCTTTTGAGGGAGAAATATTTGCTTTACCCGGTGGTGACCCCAAAGATTGGGAAGGTCTTGCTGTGGCAAACTTTTGTTTTCTTGATCTTAACCTTAAGGAGATTAAGCCTTTCACCAGGGATTTATCTAAGCCTCCTAAGTACCAAAAAAGATAAGCAATGAATTTACTTCTACCAATTTTGCCAAAAGAGAGAAGCGAAGAAATAAGTATTGCTCCCTTTCAACTTGTGATGTCGGGACTAAGATTGAAAACTTCTTCTATCGTAGCGTGCTCATCTCGCCAATTGTGGCCTTCGGCTTAAAGTCTTCTGGGCTTCGAACTAAAAGTAACCGTTCACATGTTTGCTGCTTGGCTGATTCCTTTTCTCGCCTTACCCCCGGTTCTTCTCGACTCTCATCACTGAGCTAGTGATCGCATTATTTTACCATCCACTTCGTGAACATACCATATTCGTGATAAACTGAAACTGCCAAAAGAGAATCGTAAAGTATCGAGATCGCTTAGGATCTCTAGTTGGTATTTTGGAAGAAGGAAACTTCCATAAGAGCAGTTAAATCCTATTTTCTTTAATAGTTAACGAAAATTTACCAGCTTTGGTAATATGACTTCGTCTACAATAAAGGAGAAGACTTTTACTACTAAGCTTTTCTTTAGTGATCTAGAGTGGTCTCAATCTTAGAGGTGTCTTATGAGGCGATTGATTCTCTTAATAGTGTTATTTTCGGCTTGCTCAACGATAGAGAAAAGTGAACTAAGTAGTTCCTCAAGTTCTCTCATTTCAAATATTCACTTTTTTAATACAGGAAATGCCTTTTGCTCCATTGTAACTTGTCCTTATGAGAAGAAAATTTTTATTTATGATTGTGGAATGAAATCTGGAAAGAATGAAAGAACTTATTCAAAAATTCAAATTAAAAAAGAATTTGAAAAACACTTAAAGGGAAATAAAATCACTCTTGCGGTATCCCACGCAGATATGGATCATAATTCCCTGTTACCATTAGTGTTAGAAGGAGATATTTCTGATATTTTCTTAGGAGGGGAGAGGGGAGACTATTTTAATTTGGAGGAATTTCTTGGTAAGACCTCAAATGCAGCTATTAAGTCTGGTAATGATTTAAAGGCCCTTGAGAACAATAAGATTTATTCTTGTGGAAATCAAAGCGCAAAACTTCTAAGTACTAATGTTGGTACTAAACCAAATTCAAAATCAATGATAGTTAAATTTAGTCTTGGAGAAATCGATATTATCCTTTCAGGGGATGCTTATGGAGAGAATGAGCGCTATACAGCACTAAATGCCAAAAAAGACCTTCGTAATATTGAAATTCTCACAGCTTCTCATCATGGATCTAGTAAAAAGGGTTCAAATAGTGAGGATTGGGCAAGAGTGGTTTCACCAAAAACTTTAATCTATAATGCTGGCACTCATAATGGATACAAACATCCCAGATGTGAGGTAGTATATCGCTTTAACCCATATCTTAAGACAGAAAAGACACATAGGCTTTCTTGTTACGATCAAATTCTTAAAAGTATAAATACTAAAAAGAGTGAATTTAATGTAGGTGACTATAAAAAACTAACAATAAAGATAAAGGGTAATTTATATTCCGTTGAAACGGATGAATTAACTTTTAACCCATCTTCACCACATAGATAAAAAAACGCAACTTTTGAAATCTGCCCCTACGTCCGAGTAATTGGCCCTTATTTTTAAGTGCCCATAAACTACACTCGAACAATTTAAATTCAAGAGGTTAGCATGATGCTCCCCAATTCCTCTCCCTTTGAAATCGAATCAAAAGAACTTGCTCACTATGGTCTGATAAAGTCGTTGATGGATCGGCTAAAACTGACTCAAAGGTTGGGACAAGTACTGCCCCAAAAGAGTCGACATCACAAGCTCTCTCACTCTGAAATCGTCACTTCTCTCATTTACAACATGCTAGGTCAGGGTAGTGGAAGGCTATATTCAGCGAAAAACTTCTTTGAGAAGTTTCCAGTCGAGGAGATTTTTAACCGGAAAATCGACGTTAATTCTTTCAATGCTTCGACTCTTTCAAGAACCCTTGATGCTATTGCTAAGTACGGACCCGATGAGTTCTTTCTTGATACTGCTTTCAAGGTGGCAATGGATAATAAGCTTCTTGCAAAAGAGCTTCACCTTGATTCTACAACTGTTTCTTTTTCAGGGAGATTTAAAAAAGCGAGAAAGGGTAAGGGGAAGAGAGAAAAGATAAACGGCTTAAAAATCACCCATGGTCACTCAAAGGCAAAGAGACCTGATATGATTCAAGTCGTGATGAGCATGATCACAGGAGGAAGGAGTGGGATTCCTTATTGGATCAATACTCACAGTGGAAACACCAATGACAATCAGCTGTTTCAAAATATTATCATCAAGATGACTTCCTTCCTTGAAACCTACGCTCCCTTGAAAACAAACTACTTCGTAGCCGATAGTGCCCTTTACTCAAAGCACTATCTTCTCAATCATTCTCACTACACCAGGTGGATCACAAGAGTCCCTGAAAGTGTGAAGACGGCAAGACAGATTTTAGAAGAAGGACATAAGGGTGAGGGCTGGATCAAACTTCCTAATGGCTACAAATACCGAAAGTTTGAAAGTGACTACTCTGGTGTGCCTCAAAGATGGCTTGTTGTTCATTCAAATAAAGCCTACTTCAAGGAAAAGAAAACCTTTAGAAGCAGGATCTATCAAAAAGAGGTTGAACTCAGGGCACTCAAGGAGAGGTACTGTGCCGCAAGAACACTTTTTAGAAAGAAAGAGGATGCTTACGAGATTGCCAATAAGATCAGAAAGTTTTCAAAGTATCATGAGATAGATGTGAACGTCGTTCCGTATTATAGAGACTTTCATCGATACTCCTCAGTTGAGATGGTTCTCCAAGGATATTACCTTTACATTACCTATCATAGAAAGAAAGAGAAGATTCAAAGGGCGATAAATAGGAAAGGTAAGTTTATTGTTGCAACGAACATCAAAGACTGGGAGAAGACGGATAAGAAAATTATTGATGCCTACATGAGAAGAAACGCTAATATAGAAACGTGCTTTAGGCAGATCAAGTCATCTCAGTTTTTAGGAAAGGGGATTTACTTTAAAAATGTAGAGAGGATTCAAGCATATATGAGCGTTGTCGCTCTTGCTCTCTTTGTAAATAACGTTGGAAAGCTTATTCTTCGAAAAGGTCTAAAATCAACAAAGCAAACCATTAAGAACTTTGGTAACAGGAAGATTAAAAATCCAACTTTCATGATGCTCTCAAAACTCATGAGAAGAGTGCAGATCATAAAAATAAGACTAAAGGGAAAAGAGTTTAGAAAAATTCTTGATCTAGACCCTGACCTCGTGAAAGTCATCAACATCTTTGGACCGGTGGCGCAGAAGATTTATGGGTTTCCGTAAGAAAAAGCCTTCGTTTTACTGATTAAACTTTTAAATTCAAACCGCCTTTTTTAAGGTCGACGAATAGCTTTGGTAAAAAAGTCTTAACTTTTTAGATTTTTAAGAAGTAGGTGTTAATTTTGTGGGGAAACTTGTTCTATCTTTGCTGAGTCTTGCAAAAAAGGGCCGGTCCTACGAGAATTGAATCATGCTAGCTGGTGAAGATGGGATAAAAAGATCATTGATGCCTACATGAGAAGAAACGCCAATATTGAAACCTGTTTTAGGCAAATCAAATCAGCTCAGTTTTTAGGAAAGGGTATCTACTTTAAAAACGTTGAGCGAATTCAAGCGTATATGAGCGTTGTCGCTCTTGCTCTGTTTGTAAATAACGTTGGAAAGCTAATTCTTAGGAAGGGTCTTAAATCTACAAAGCAAACCATTAAGAACTTTGGTAACAAGAAGATTAAAAATCCAACATTTATGATGCTCTCGAAACTTATGAGAAGAGTGCAGATCATAAAGATAAGGCTAAGGGGAAAAGAATTTAGAAAGATTCTTGATCTAGACCCTGACCTCGTGAAAGTCATCAACATCTTTGGACCGGTGGCGCAGAAAATTTACGGGTTTCCGTAAGAAAAAGTCTTCGTTTTACAGCTTAAATTTTGAATTCTAAACCGCCTTTTTTTAAGGTCGTCGGGTTGCTTTGGTAAAAAAGCCTTAACTTTGGAGATTTTTAAGAAGTAGGTGTTACCTTTATGGGGAAACTTGTTCTACCATGACTGAGTCTTGCAAAAAATGGCCGGTCCTACGAGAATTAAATCATGCTAAGTGGTGAAGATGGGATGGTAACTGGTGAAGAGATGGGTCAATAATCATCATCAGCAGAGCCAAGCCTTGAAATGGTCAGTTTGTCTTTGAATTGGTATTTTTTGGAATTGTCAGACGATACAACTTTTTGTTGGTTCTCATCTTTACTAATAAGACAAAACCCCTTCCCTTTTAATTCTGAGATTTTTAGTTTGAAGAAAAGGTCAAAACAAAAGAACCAACCGAATCCAATAGTCAAAATTGAAAAAAGCATACTAATTAAAAAAATATTAAAATCTCTTTGAGAAATGAAACATAGTGGACCTAAGATGACTCGAAAGTGAGCATCTGGATAGTTTAGCTTTACCACCTTACCAGTTTGTTCATTGTACATAATGATAAGAGTACTCATATTAATCTCAGGATTCGGTTTAATATTAAAGAGAGGACAAAAGCTGTAAAAAAACCATTACTATTTAATTCGAAAGTGAAGCTAAAGATAGCCCCAATTATTAGCAAAGGAAAACCTAGAATTAAAGATAAGAAATAAATAAATGAGTTTTTGGTAGTAATCATATCATTCCTTATTATCTTGTAAAAAGGAAATGTGTTTACTTTAGGCATTCCCATCTTTTTTTGGTATAAAACAGCCTTTTTACGAACTAGATAAATTTTTTCAATGTCACTAATTTCTTTTATTTTGGTTCCGTCCTCATTTTTTAGCGATATAGTACTATCAATGTGTAGAACAACTTTGTGATTTGAGGCCAGAATATCAATTACATATAAACACAAGAAAACACATAAACCTAAGACAAGGCTTTGAACATCTTTATCAAGCCAAAAGAAACTCAATCCTATCAATAAATTAGGTAAAGCTAAGTTAAGTAATTTATATTTTAATGATGACCTCATATCAAACTCCATATCCTGCACACTGAAATGCAAGTGCCGTACCTCCTCCAACACCCAGTAGACCAGTCGTCAGCAGGGCTCCTCCGACTAACCAGCCAAGTGGATTTGATGCTAAAGCTATTGCTGCTAAGGCTTTCCCACCGACCACGACTAGACCAAGAGCTGCTCCTGAACATAAGTTTTTGGAAAATGGAGAAGCATTTACTATCATAAAGCCTTTTGGTAATCCCATAAATGCTCCCAAACCACCGCCGAGTGCCCCAGCAATCATCCCAATAATTATACCATTAGCAACACCATCACTGAAAGATCCCCCGGATAAAACTGAAATACCACCTCCAACTGCGCCTCCTACAATTCCTCCAACAGCTGCACCAGCCATGGCACCAATTGCGACCGTTGCAACTGTACTAGCGTATAGTCCAGCTACTGCACCTACAGCTAAGCCTGCCGCGAGTCCAGCGCCAAAACTTGCCACTGCTATGGCGGCTGTATTAATAAAGGCTCGTTCACCATCGCTAAACTCATTACTCGTATTAACGTTATAGAGACCACCAAGAATCGCTCCAAATTGACCACCAATAAAACCACCTCCGACTTGATAAAGAGCAGTTTCAAGAATTCCCTTAAAGCTTATATTACCCGAGGGATCAGTCCGGTTGACTGGATCATTATGATTAAAGGTGTACTTATTGATCGCCGTCTTAGGATCAACAGTATTTCCACTGTAGCCATCTTCTGAAAGAAAGCGCCCAGTGTTGTAATCATAATAGCGTGCTCTAAAGAAGAGCATATTGAGTTCAGAATCGTATTCTCTTCCCGTAAAAGTGACGTAAGGTGAAAGCTCGGGACTTCCTGAAATATCCACGCCCGCACTATCTTGAACACTGTAAAGGTTTCCAAAAACATTATATTCATATTTCTGGGCGACACTCCCGTCGCCCTTAACTATGGAAGATACACTATTAAGCCCGTCTTTAAGATAGAAATAACTTCCTTCACTTTTTGCAAGACCTTTCTCTTGTCCTTTGGCAGTGACATATTTTGAAAGGTAGTCATCTGCACCTAACCCAGAGGAAGTATAAGAGGCCAGTATTTCCTTATTTTCATCGGCTTCAAATAATAAGTTCGGGCCATCGTAACCGAAATAGCGCGTTTGGTTTTTACTGGAATCAAGTAGATTTTCTACTTTCTTCTTCACTCTTCTTCCGAGAGCATCATAGACCATGCCGATAACTTTCGTCGTTGCTCCATTTTTTCTCATTGTCACTTTTACGAGTTGATTCTCACTATTAAACTCATAATACTCTTCGAGTACCCCCGACTTAGCGACTTTTCCGATGAGATTGCCATTAGGGTCATAACTGTAGTTAAAGAGAGAGTCCTCAAGCAAGCGATATCCTTTAGGCCCATAAAGAAAGTTTCGTTCTCTATCTCGCGTTCTATTTCCGAGATCATCGTATTCAAAAAACTCAGCGGGCATTGAAGGTGAAGTCGAATTCGTGACCTGATTTTCACCGTCATAGGTAAAATCATAATCTCCTGCCGGTGTTCGTTTGCGAGTGGCATTTCCTATATTATCTCTTGAGTATTCAAAGAAGCTTAGCTCAGTATTATCAAGTTTGGAGTGAATCATTTTTGATAAGAAATTTTCGTTATCAAAAGTAAAACTCGTCTTACTTCCCGGTCTGGTCATTTCAATGAGACGATTGCCTTGATCATAAAAATACTCAAAGCTCTCATCTTTGTGATTAGTGAGTCTTGTCAGGCGATTGGCGATATCATAAGAGTAGTCAAATTCACCGACGGGACTATTAAGATAAACCCTATTTCCCTCAGAGTCGTAGTCCATGGTTAGGTTATAAGAAGGAAGATCGTCATGGGCACCAACTCCTTCAAAGTGCATTTCTCTTACAAGCTCTCCCGCTTCTCGTCTTGTATAAGCATACTGAATAAGTGACTGCTCGTTTTCAATGGAGACGACATTTCCCCTCAGGTTGTACTGATAGAGGTAGGTATTGTCAGGAAGAAGTTTCTGAGTTAATTGATCAAGCTCATTATATACATACTCTTTTACATTTCCTGCTGGATCAACCTCTTGAATCACATTACCATTTTTATCATAGCTGTAGGTGCGAATGGCCCCAAGAGGGTCTGTTTTCTTAACGAGCCTTCCAAAAATATCGTATTCAAGAAGAGTTGTATTATTAAGAGGATCAATGATCTTTTCTAACTGTCCCGTCGGTAAATATTCATAGCTTGTCGTAAGGTTTTTGGGGGTGGTTACAGAAGTTAAGCGATTGAAGGCATCATAGGTATAGCTGTGAGTATCACCATTAGCATCAGTTCTGCTCGTCACAAAGCCTGCATTATTTCTCGCAACCACTTCTTCGCTTCCTCCGGGAGAAATGGTTTTTGAAATATTGGCCCGAGAATCATACTCAAACTGCTGAGTTTGATTAAGGTTATTTGTGATGGAGCTAATTAGATTGGCGTTATTGTATGTATAGGTCGTCTTCTGACCTAAGATATTTTTATATTCTAGTAAAACACCAGTGTCCTCATCGTAAGTGTTTTCAACGCTCACTTCCCCTCTAGTATTTGTCCTGGCGAGCAAACTCCCGTAAGAATCATACAAATATTCCAACTCTGAATTAGTGCCAGTATCAACCTTCTCTAAAAGGTCACTCGTTTCATCATCATAAGTATAATAAACCTCAGATCCATCAGGTCGAGTCATTTTGATAGCCCTTCCCTCTAAGTCTCTAAGAACCGTAGTCACTTGATCTTTAGCATCGATAATTTCAGTCACAAAACCATTTTCATCTTTAGAAAATCTCGTCTCGTTTCCTTTTGCATCGACTATGCCATCAATGACATCGGTGCTTCCCACTGACTTGAGCTGCCCTTCGTTACCTCCGACAAAATTATTTCCTATTGTGGAGCTGACTCCATCATTAGTCACAAGCTCTGTACCGTCAGCCCTTATAACTTTTGTGAGTCTATCAAATTGATTATATTCATAGCCAAGGGAAATATTTCTCTGATTCACTTCCTGAACAAGAAGACCTTTGTCGTTATAGACAAACTTTCGAGTTGTGCCATCAGGAAAGTTTACTTGAGTTAAGCGACCTCCATTATTAATAAAAGTCGTGGTCCTATTGGCAGGATCGACAATTGAAGAAAGATAACCTCCGCTATAGTAATAATTGACCTCAGCTCCCGTTGTTAGGTCCGTCTCACGAATAAGGCGATCACTACTATCGTAATCATAAACGATCTCTCTTCCTGTTCTACTAAGTGAACTCGTCTGTAGTCCTTTTGAATTAAAGAAAAATTTCGTTCCATCACGCATTACACGTTTAAAGCTTCCATCATTGAGCTTTAATAGCTCTGAATTATCTAGGCCACTAGCAAGAAAACGAGATGCCCCATCACTTGATGTTCCAAAGGTTACTTTTCGAATTTTATTATGTCCGTTATCTGCTATGAGAAGATTGTTATTATTATCAAGTCCCACGTATTTGGGGTTACAAAGGCTCGCATTGACAGCAGAGCCTCCATCTCCAATATTTGGAGAATTAATACATGAGCCACTACCAGCAACAACCGTTGCCGTCTTTGTTAGGAAATCAATTCTTACAACACGGTGATGTCCGGTATCCGCCACATAGAGATAGCCATTCTCGTTGTCGATAGTCATGCCTGTTGGATTACTTAAAAGGAGGTTGTCGGCATGAACAACGTCGTCGAGAATTCCACCTTGCCCTGCCGTCTTCCCTGCAAAGGCGAAGATTCTTCCATTCGTATCGATTCTTCTTATGAAGCCTCTCTCACTTGAAACATAGATATTTCCCGAAGCATCACGGGCAAGTCCTCTTGGATGAAAAATACTTGCTTGATTTGCATGCCCTCCATTTCCGTTGTCATAAGTTTGGCCGTTACCTGCAAAGGTGGTTGTTGTGTTATTTTGAATGTTTATTTGTCTAACTCTATTATTACCATTGTCTACGATGAGAATAGTACTTGTTGAATCAAATAAAGATCCCATTGGATTATTGAATTTAGCATCAAGCAAATTTCCATCACGAAAACCGGGCATAGGAAGTTGACCAGAAGGCTTCCATGGACTGTTTTGAACGCAAGCAGCGCCTATTTCGGCGAGACTGTCACCTATTCCAGTCGCTGAGAAAAAGGGAGTAGTACCAAGTATTGATTCGTTGCAAATATCTCCAAACTCACTCTGGCAAAACCTGGTGTCACACCCTCTATCATAGGAAAAATTGGGATCGTCATAAAGATTAATATGAGTTTGAAAGAAATCGCCTGCTACAGTCTCTGGGCAGAAATTATTTTCTATCACGCTTGGAGGTTGAAAAAGATCGATTTCTTGTGTTCCGGATAGTCGATAGAAAAATGGAGGTGGGTTTTTAGTTTGACCTGCTAAATAGGCCGTACTATTTTCGATATCAAATATATGGCCACTACTATCTATACCATATTTTTTCCCTTGAAAATTAAAGGCATAATTAATCTTTCTTTTGATTCCACCATTTTTTGGACTAATTAAGCCTACAGGACACTGTAACTTTTTATTTACTCCAAGCCCTGAGCTATTAATACCAGCAATTTTTACAAAAGAAGGGTTGAAATATTGAGGTAGAGCTAAATAATTTATTACTGTACCAGTATCTTTATTTATATCGATGTATTTAGATGAAGTAGTTGCAACATAGGAATTCTCCATAAAGTTTACAGAGTACAACTCATTATCAAAGCTAGAGTAGGTATTGATCTCATTAGAAGTAAAATAACTACTCACTCCACCATTCGACTCTTCAATCATGATCCTTGGTCCATTTCCACGGTATATCCTTTGGGCAGAGTTTATTTTCCATCCTTGTCCCGCTTCTGACATAACTTTATTTTGAATATAAAGAGGGCCACCAAGGTCACTTGGATAGACTTGTTCAATCGCCCTGGTTTCAGCAAAATGATCTTGCCTCGTCCTTGTCTTACCAAAAAAACTTTTTGTCCTTATTGTACGTGTTCCAATTATCTGTCTTTTCAGGTGTGCTTTGAATTTTGCCGAATAGGGCTGAATCCCTGTGTCTTGAGAAACGAGGGGAAAACTATAGGAAATTGTTGATTTCTGAGGGAGACCAGTAAATTTCATTTTGCCAGAATAAATATCGCCTGTTTGGAATTCAGCTGTAATGAAGTCAGGCTCAATCCACGATTTACCAGCAACATCTACGGAGGCGCTACCAAATAAGCTTCTACTGGAAGCACTATTCGCAAAACTAAACTCTTGTCTTGGAACATCAAAGAGTGAACTCACAACTACATTCGGATTAGCCCAAGTACTTTTATAGCTGAGATTTGGTGTGACATCTTCTCCATAGAGCTTAAAGCTAGGCAAGCTCACCGATGTGGATAAGGCTCCATTAAATGTATCAGCACCTACTTGATCTTGCGCCCCGATTTGCTTAACCGTAGGTCCCACGGGTGCAGCATAGACTTCAGAAAAGTGAGTGATTCCTTCTCCATCATTGGTGACAATTCTTTGCCCGTCAGGGCTTACCGTCGCAATGCCATCAATCTCCCAGATGCCTTTCTTAGAGTTTTTAGAGAAAATAATTGCCTGCATCCCTGCGGGAAATTCATTAATATTAGGAAGAGTCAGCTGAACCGGCTCAGTAAATTCTAAACCAGAGGGCTCTAGTGCAATCACCGTATCAGGAACGGCCACTTCAAGTGGCTCAATGGAAGTCACCTCTACAGGGATTTCCATCATATTAATACTACCTGAGTTGCCGCCATTAGGAAATCTCGTAACACCACTTGGTATATCAAGCTCTACCCCAGGAGCAAAAGGTGAGGTGACCACTGCGCCTAAACCATTTTCGATTTTTGTTTCACTACCATCTTTCATTACCGGCACAAGATAGATAGGTCTATCGAGGATATTAAGCTGTAAATTTCCTAGAGAAACCGAAATATTAACGGCACTGTATTCTTTATCCTCTCCTCTAATAGCGACAGGAACGCTTGAGCCATCAATTCTCAGAACTTGGTCACCCGTGGCTGGGTCTGGAATTTGAAACGACCCTGTACCGTCAGTGACAGTTGATTGCCCTGATGCCAAGAGTGTAACGGTAACTCCAGGGAGAGGATTTTTTTGATAGTCTTTGATGACTCCCGAAAGGGTTGTGTCAGCATTGAATGATAAAGTGAATGAGTCCGTTCTGCCTAAATTAGCATCTGTTGCCGAGAGAGTAACTTCTGTGAAGTAATTCATGCTCGCAGAGAAGCTCCCATCATTATTAGCAACGACTTCTTTTGAATTAAAAAAGCCTGCATCTATTTCGACCTCTACTCCAGCTCTCGCTGCTCCCGGTAAGCCACGAATAATAATCCCACCACTATTTTCATCAGGTACGAGAGTTACGAGGTCTTGATTTAACACTTTTAATACAATTTCTACCAAAACATCTCTCTCATTGGTATTACCCGCCAAGTCGGTTAAAGAAATACTGTAAGAAAAGGCGCCCTCCGCAGGTGCTGTAACGAGATTTGAAAATACCTTTTCTCCATTTAATAAAGATTCTTGATTTTGGATTTTCACACGAGAAAGAGGCTCATTTGATGTCCCCGATACATTAAAGTCGAGAGTGTAGACATTTGTGCCCTCACTAGGAGCAAGAGAGAGAAACTCAGGAGGAATAGTGTCAAGCTCAATATTGTGCAAGAATTTAGGATTTGCTACATTTCCTGCAGCGTCGACAGCATAAATTTCAAAAGTGTTTTGCCCCTCCTCGAGAGTCGTTTGAATAGTGAGACTCGTCTCATCACCCCGATATATTTCGGAACCATTTTGTAAGACACTCACTTCAACAGGAGAAAGATCGGCTATTTGAAAATTTATATCAAAATTGGGATTGTTAGTAAGTATGTCATCATTGTTTGCTAAGTCGATAATCGGATCTGTTCGATCAACACGAAAGCTTCTTTCGACGCTTGTTTCATTTCCGGCAAAGTCGGAGCCTTTAATTTGAAAATCGTACACACCTTCAATTAATCCGGATAAGTCTCCGGATAGTTTCAACTCTCTACCAAAGCCTAGGTCCTCAATACTTAAAAAGCTTGTATAATCTTGGACTTCACCATTTTCATAAGAGACTAAAAGTTTGATAGTCTCTTGATTAATTCGTCCAAATTCATCACTAAGTCTTGCCTTTACTGGTGGAAAAACTTGAAAGAAAGAAGTCTCAGTTGTTGGATTGACTTCTGTTAGAGTGGGAGTTACTTCATCTGGCGAGACCGTGAGCTCATAGGAAAGTTGTCCTACTTTTTGATACGATATATGTGAAAAATTTCCGATACTAAATTTCTTCGCACGATAAAGCTCTAGTTGGATGGCATTATTATCGTTAATACCGAGTTTGTTAAGAGGGATTTCCTTTTCAAAAGTATCTCCTGTGTTTACAGTGAGGTCTTCCGAATCAAACAATTTATTACCATTGAAATCTACATTAAATTTGTAACGATCTTTTAAAAACTCAACGAAAGCATTTCCAGAATCATTATCTTCAAACTCAGGAAACCAAATTTTGTGATGGTTCATATTGGCAAGCCTTGCCTTTAAACTCACACTTTCTCCTTCTATTGGAGAGCCATTACGGGGAACCTCTAGTGAGATTTTTTGATTATTAAAAATAGAAGAGTAGTAAAATTGATTGGTTATTTGGTTTCCTACTTGAATAGGAATATTTATTTGAGCAAGTACATTGGGGCTCTCTTCAAGGAGTTTAGTTATTCGTGTAGATACTAACTCTAACTTATTTTTAATCCCAGTGAGCCATTCTTTGTATAGGGGATGAGACTTTTTTTCCTCATGCCACTTAATTCTCTTTTTAAAAAAGGATATCCTTTTATCAAGTTTAGCTTGAATTTTAAGAAGTCTTTTTTCACGATCTCCGTAAGGGCCTACAATGATTTTTAAAACATTTTCGTCCTCAACTCCTAGTTCTGGTGTGGTAAACGAATAAGAGTAGCTATTGTTGTTTTTAACGATGTTTAGAGATTCTGTAATCTCAGTGGTGGCGTCAGGAAAAAAGCCTTGAATTTGAAGATGGCCGCTTATTCGTCGGCATTTACTTTTACCTGTGAAATAACTAAATGATATCGCACAGACTTCGCCAGTAAGGGTGGTTGTGTCTCCAATTTCATGGCTAACTTGATCAGACATAGGAGTGTCAGGTTTTATGGAAATACCCTTTGTTTGTGATATTCCCAATCCTGCCAAAGCATTTGTCTGAATAAAAAATAGAACTACATAAGAGATTAAAAATTTCATAAGTCCGCCAACGTACAGATTGAATCTATAAATTTAGTTAAGTAAGCTACTTAGCTCTTTTTTTTCTTCATTACTTAATGCGCCCTCTTCAACCAATGAAGAGAGCTCTTCTTCTGAAAGCTGATACTGGATGTTAAGTTCTTGGTTGATCTGATTAAGCTCTTTTTGCCTAACTTTGTTCAAGGTCACATTAGATGAAATCACGGTGGGACCGCTGCCTTGTTGATTAGGAATTGGGGATTCGCTAGCTGCGCCTCCATCGCCACCGCCCTTACATGAGAGCAAAGTAAAAAGAAGGAGGGAGAAAACCAATTTTAAAAACTTCATACGATCTCCAAATAAACTTTTATTAATGGGAGTATCGGTCAAAAACCTACCTTTTTAGCCGGTTAAAAAATATTTACCATCATTTTTTAATAAATTTAGATATTTAAAAAGAGATATAATTTTGATTCTTTAAGTTACTGAATTTTGTTTTGAAATTTACAAAAACCCATTGCTAGAGGGGAGCTTGGACTTTTGACGACTTCTTGATTATTTCTAAATTTCGCCTATTAATTGAGGCGTCATAATCTACAAAAGGTGCGTTTTTTGAGCATGGTAGTAAACATGGGATGCTAAATGGTGAAGATGGGGTATAAGAGAAAAATGAGAACAAAAGAAAAGGCAATTAATTTTCTAAAAATATGGTTTGGTGGATTTCATGAAAAAATTTATTCTGGAGCCAGTGAGTTTAGTTTTAATGAAATTGATGTTCTTCTTTACTTAGCATGGGAGTCTGAAGACTCAGTGTTTAAT
>JASBRV010000124.1 GCA_030149295.1 Bacteriovoracales bacterium
ATTTGCTATGTGACCATACTTAAATCTTTGCTAGAATAATCTCATGCCAAAAAATCATATAATCGCTCCACTTGGAAACTTTGATCCTTATAAATATTTTAATAACTATAAGTCACAAAACCTTCAAAGTTTGTTTCTCTACGCGCTAATTATTATTCCTGTCATGGCATTCTCAGACAAAAACTTAGGGGATAATAGTTTACTTTTTCATCTAGGTATCAGGCTCTTTTGCTTATTGCCTTATGTCGTTATTTACTCTCTCTTTAAATTTAAGAAACTCAATAACTCAGTCGTAGATATTTGTGGCATTATAATCTTTGCAAGCTTCGCCCTAGGAGTCAGCATAGCGGCTTACACCACTGTAGGTCTTATATCTGACTATTACTTTGGCATTGTTCTCATCTCTTTTATTCAATTTTTAATCGTGCCCTTAGACCTAAAGAAAACCCTCATCCTAGAACTTCTCCTTTTTACGATTTATTTCCCCATAAACATCGCGGGATTTGATACTGAGAGCACTCTTATCATTAAACAACTAAGTAATTATCTTCCCTTTTCTATTTTAAAAATTGCCGTCTCCCAACGCTTTCATCGTCAGATTACAGATAGTTTTATGACAATGGAGCTCAACAGAAAGCTTAAAGAAAAAGAAGGTGCTCAGATTGTACTCGGTGAGCTTTTACACCTTCTTAACAATCCTCTTCTTATTTCAAGCTCCCTCATTAAAAGGTTTAAGAAAAAAAGAGATTTTGAGTATGAAGGTGATCTCGATAAAGCCCTCAAGGCCAACGATCGTATGAAGGGAATTCTAAAGGAAATGGCCGTCATTCAGCAGGAATCAACTTTTGATTTTAGTAATGAAGCCAATCTCAAAAAGTATTTCAAGGAACTTGAAGAGGGTACCAAAGACTTTTAATGCCTGGTTCAAATTTGATTTTTAGATTTTTCATTATGTTCTCAACTCTTAAAATGGTGATCACCTACTGAAATTTAGCTTAGCATTCTTTGTATATCTTCATCGAAAAATTTAAGGGAAATCAATTCTATTATTGCCAAAAAATAGGAACAGACTACAATTAACGACATCTATGATTAATGTTTATAAGAATACTGGAGAACTTTTTCATGTTTAAGAATCGGATATACTTAATAGGGTTAATACTTACTTTTTTTACCTCACCGGCTTTTTGCGCTATCGGTGTAACCGTTGACACTCAAGATAACACTTCGTTACCAATGTACACCTTAAAACATGGTAATGTTATAAATATAACCCGTAAAAATAAGGCCGATCTAAAAGAACAAATAGACATCATTGCAAACTCTGGCTTCCATATGATCACCATGAGCTATGACTTAATTGAAGACAATTATAATAAAGGTAATGACTGGGTTGGTAACTCACGAATTTGGGCAGGTATCAAAGACAGTCCCAGTTTAGTTAATAACGGTGTTGATCCAGTCGTTCAAGAGTTACGCGAATATGCTGACAGTAAGGGCTTACAGGTAATCATGCAAATCAATGGTGCTCCTTACTATGGGGAAACAAGTAATAGTCTTATTTTTAATGACCCATCTAATCACAACGATGTTACTGGATTAGATTTTAGTGACCAAAGTTTTTTTTCTATAGACAGAAGCCGAAGATGGAGTGGTGGAGGGAATTGGTACCCTCTTCCTATTTATTTAAATGGTCGACTGCACCTTGGGGAAAAGATTGGACAAATGATTATGGCTTACGAAAGTCATAACGGAGCTCCAGATAATGCCATTTGGGTAGGTCAACAAGAGCCACACCATACAATAGGTTTTCCTCCAGGTCCTAATGGCCAATACACTGCCGGTGACTACTACGGTGTAATGTCAAAGGAGGAAAAAGATCAAAATATTGATCTTTATTTAGATGTATTTGGTCAAATCACGAATAGTATTTGGCCAAGTGTCAATATTGGTGGGATTCAAGAGCTGGACGGAAAACATGATGAAGCCTTATCGAAGCTTTATCTTAGAGGAATTAAAGTTGACTACTTCACAGTACAAGATTACCAAGCAGGAACTCGATTAAGCCGTACTCCCACAAATGAACTTGAAGAAATTCTTACAGGAATGAGTTCATCTGAATATGGTAATCATTTTGAAAACACAAAGGTACTTTGGCATCGTTTTAGCTTTTACAAATATAAAGATGATGGTTCTTTAAGTACTCCTTCAGAGCGTGTCAATACAACCGCTTCAATGATTCGATATCTTAAAGCCTTAAAGGTATTAGTTGAAAATAGTCATGCCGTTCACGGTTACTCACTTGACTTCTCTACAAACCATTTTCAAACTAATAATCCTACAATTCTCAAACAGGTTTCAGAGTGGCTGGCCTCTATTGGTAATGGTGGGCAACACAATCGTGTTAGGCCTCTCGTTACTAACAATCCTGATCTTAAAGGCTTTGCTATTTCTAGGGCTAATAAAGCGTGGATCATAATGTGGAATGAAGGTACCACAAATAGACAAGCCAAGGTGGATCTTAAAGCAGGCGATAATTTTGATGGATCTACATGTAAGCAATTCAAAGGAAAAGCTGATAATTCAATAAATCCTAATATTAATCTAACTTATAAAAATGAGGAAAATAGACTTTACTTTTGGATTCCACCCAAAGGGTTTTCTCTTGTCGAAGTTGATGCAACACCGTAAGTTTCAAGAAAGTTAGAATCTATCTTAAAAACAAATATAGAAGGAATTTCTTATTGTTCAAGAGCCTCAGGTTTATATAAGCCTGAGGCCCTAATGGCGTATTAAATCTCTTTACCGTGAAGCCTTCTAGAAACTGTTAAAACTTTAGACAATTTATTGAGGCACCTTAGAATACTAAGCATAAAATTCACTTAAGTGACTAAAAAAGCAAAAATCTGCTGGCATAATTATTGCTAATTTCTTCAGTACAAAATAAAAATAAGGATATTATATGAAAACAAAATTCGTTCCCCTTTTATTTCTTTTTGCTTTTTCTCTATCAGCTTCAGCCGGAGCACGATTCCAAGCATCGGGAAAATTATTTAGCACTTGTGAAAAGAAAAAGGTCTTATCAGCAATAAAAGTTAGCTTTGGTCGTGATCTTGATATTAAAAAAGTTACGACATTTAATGAGGTTAATCTATTTGGTTTCTTTAAAAAAAATGGAAAGCAAAAATATGAAGTTCTCCTTACTAATGGTAGAAAAATTGAGGTCGAACCCGTACATTTTAAGTATTTAGGTGGATCAACGACAGAAACAGTCACTTATGCTTTAAGTGATCACATCAATGGATTTTCTGCAGTTACCGATGTCACAACTAAAACCATCGATTTTAGCCCATGCACTATTGTAGAAGCCGATAATGGCAGTGAAGGGATTGTAAATTACATTGATGGCATTGAAGATGTTTTAGAGCTAAATATAAATCCCGTGGGTTCTTATTATAGCGATATTGACCATATTAATGACTCAAGGAAAATGGCCATTAAAGAAATACCTGAGTCCTTAAATGGTGAAGAAGAAACGAGCATGGCAATTGTAAAATAAAGGTGTTTTATGCTTATAAAGGTGTTTTCTTGCATTAATTTAGAAACAAAAAAGGCATAAGAAATTAGCTGGTTAGAGTTTAGTTACCACTCAGAATTTTAACTAGGAAAACTTCTTATGCCGAAACCTTCACTACAAAAATCATCGCGGATCACTTCCATGTCATCCGATTTCTTAATCTTCACATCAATCGAGCGAGAAAAGAGATCACCGGAGACCAAAGAAACTTAAGAACAAGGAAGTTTCTTCAACTTGAAAGTTCTTTATGCTTGGACTTGAAGGCTTGAGTGCGGTGCAGTCCATCATTTCCCTTCTCACAGGGAAGATTGAAGAAAAAGCGAAGGAGCATAGTACTCTATGTGACGGAGCTTTTTCGAAGTCTGATGTAGTTGAGAAGGGAAAAGGAATCGAGAGATGGTGCCCGGGACTGCTGGCCCGACCTCGGTTCTATGAAGTTTGGTGTTTTCGTGCCTTCCCACAAATTGAAAAGCTCCAGTGGAGCTTTTCCTCGGGCCAGTGAACCAGCAGGCTGCGCCGTGCTGGCTCTAGCACAAGTATTGAAAACGGATCTCAATCACTAAATTACCTCATGCTTTCAGCGCTGACGATGAGTTGAAGCGAACGTAGTGAGCTACGTGAGCGAAAACGATAGAGGATTGCGATGGAATTGATGAGGTAATTTTGTGTTTGAGATGGTGCCCGGGACTGGACTTGAACCAGCACGGCCGAAGCCACACGCCCCTCAATCTTGTGCGCCAATTTACACCTTTTCTCTATACCAATGTTTAAGTTACTAATTTTATTAACAAAAAAGAGGCCAAATCATGTCTCTTGTTGATTTCAGTAGTTAACTCTCGACTTTCACCATACCTACAAAAAACCTTGAAAATACGTTGAACCGACGAGCCTTTTGTTACCTATTTGTTACAACAAAAGGGCTTCCTATTCTTGTTACAAAAGGCTTTGTAACAAGGAACCTCTTTAAATTCAAAAAGTATGTCTACAAAACTCCCTCGGAGCTTCAACTTTTTCATCTCTTTCATTCTACAAGCAATAGTAAGACATTTTGCGTCATTAATCTTTAAAATTAACGGAGGAAAAATGGAAAATTCAACAGAGAAAATTAAAGATGTAAACAATGGACATGGCTTTCGTGTACTACCAGAAACCAAAAAAAATTGC
>JASBRV010000130.1 GCA_030149295.1 Bacteriovoracales bacterium
AAATGCATGAAGAAATCTCAGGTCTTTTCCATGCAGGTAGTGTGGGAATCATTATGTCGGGCTGGCTAGGTGCTGCTAATTACGGCGTTATCCAAAGTCATGAAGTCGACAATTACTTGGATCGAGTGGACAAAGAAGTCAATACGAGTGAATCGCAACCTCAAATTTAAGGATTATTCTATGGAAAATGGTAATGAAGACTTTAAAGACCAAGTGATTGTCGTCACTGGGGGAACTCGTGGCATCGGTGCTGGTTTAAGCAAGGCCTTTCTTGAAAAGGGGGCTATTGTTTATGCTACTTATGCAGGTAATGATGAAAAAGCGAATGCTTTTAAAAGTTCGATGGGAAGCCTTGGTGAGAGGTTGCAACTACGCAAATTTGATGTTTCAAAAAAAGACGAAGTTGAAGCCTTTTGGACTGGTATTACCAATGAACGAGAGCAAATTCATGTTCTCGTCAATAACGCCGGTATACGACAGGACAATATTCTAGCAAGTCTTGATGAAGAGTCATGGGATCGTGTGATGGATATTAATCTTAAGGGAACGTATCTTATGAGTCAGGGTGCCGTTCTTCATATGATGAGAAAGCGCTTTGGTCGTATTATCAATATGAGCTCGATTGGTGGAAAGTTAGGTCTTCCTGGTCAATCCAATTATGCTGCTTCAAAAGCGGGTCAAATGGCCATGGCAAAAACCCTTTCAAAAGAAGTAGGGAAAAGAGGAATTACTGTCAATTGTGTCATGCCGGGCTTTATCGAAACAGAGTTAATTTCCGACCTGCCAGAAGAACAGATTAAAGAATATAAGTCTCAAGTGCCCCTAAAGCGTTTTGGGCAAACAGAAGAAGTCGCTCATGCGGTTCTTTTTCTTGCTAGTGAAAAAGCTGGATACATTACTGGTACTAGCCTTGAAATTGCCGGGGGTCTTTAATGGAGACCGTAAGCAATTCGAAAACATCTGCCCTCGTTTTAGAGCGCCTTCCCCAAAAAGATCCCTTTCTCTTTGTTGATAAGTTGGTTGAGAGGGAAGACAAGAGAATTGTGACTCAATACCTGGTTAGTGGAGAAGAGCATTTTTTCGCAGGTCATTTTCCTGGAAATCCTATTATGCCTGGAGTGATTCTTCAGGAGGCTTCTTTTCAAAGTGGTGCGCTTCTTATGAGCTTTCTCTCTGAGGAGCTTGGGCTTGAGGAAGGCCTCGGGGTCGTTAGCCGAGTTCAAGATGTAAAGTTTAAAAACTTTGTGAAACCAGGAGATCTTCTTGAAATGGAAGTGTTGCTAGATGAACACATGGCAAATGCCTTTTATATGAGTGGCAAGACGCGAGTAAATGGAAAAATCGTTATGGCGATCAAGTTTACTGGTACCCTTGTTCCTAAAAATTCGTAGAAAAAGAGTAAAAAAAGGAAATCAATGGATTTTTTAAATGTTAAAGACCAAACATTTTTTATCACAGGAGTCGCCAACAAAAAGTCTGTGGCGTACTTAAGTGCCAAGGTTTTAGAGGAAGCGGGAGCTAAACTTATTTTCAGTGTTCAAAAGGAAGATCAACTTGCAAAAGTTGAAAAACTATTTCCAGAGAGCGATTTTTATCTAATGGACGTTGAAAGAGAAGAAACCATTACTCAGGTAGCAAGCTCTCTTAGTGAGAAGGGAATTAAACTTTCGGGTCTTCTTCACTCAATTGCTTTTGCTAATCTGATGGAACCCAAGCCCTTTCATGAGACTTCTTGGGAAGACTGGGCTCAGGCCGATCGCATTAGTTGTTTTTCCCTTTCTCAAATTAGTGGAAAATTTAAAGAGCTTTTTCATGAAAACGCATCTGTCGTCACAATTTCTATAAGTGATACTCTCGCTACAAGTTATGGTTATATGGGTCCAATCAAAGCATCACTAGATGCAAGTGTTGCCTATTTAGCAAAGAGCTTTTCTGAGTTTTCAAAGGTTCGTTTTAATGCCGTTTGCGCCGGCCCTTTAAAAACGTCTGCAAGTGCGGGGATTCCTGGTTATATTGATAATTACATTTTCGCTGAACAACTCACACTGAGAAAAGAAGCACTCAAAACCACGGAGGTCGCAAATACGGTAGCCTTTCTTTTAAGCGAGCGCTCCTCCGGAATTAATGGCACTGGTATTCGTGTGGATGCTGGCCTTCGCGCCAATGGATTTGATCAAAAAGTGGTAAAGACCGTGGCGGATCATTTGTAGGGAATTGAAATCATTGTGCCAAAATCAACCTGGCACTTTTTGGAGAGAATATGAAGTATTTGATTTTGATGGTTTTTCTTTTGAACTCTTGTGCCCACATGGGGGGAAAGAACGCTGAGGATGAAAAATTTAAAGCGATTTATGAAAAGCACTGGGCCCAAAATATGGAGCGCTATCCAGAGTGGTCCACTTGGGTCAACTGGAAGGATGGAATTTATAATGATCGCTGGTCTGATAATTCCAAGGCAGGTATTGAAAAAAATAAACAGGTCGTTCTTGAGCAAAGGGCAGAGCTTGATGCCATTGATCGCGATGATTTAAGTGATGAAGGGAAGCTCAATTTTGATCTTTACAAAGAAAGAATGGATTATCAGATTGAGGGCTTTCAATTTCCCGATGAGTATATGCCTATTACTCAACTGGGTGGTATGCAACAAAGTATCCCTCAACTTTTAAATCGTATGCCAAAGAGACATTTGAGGGACTATAATAATCTTCTTTCGCGTTTTAAGAAAATTCCTTCTGTCATCGATCATAGTGTTGTTCTTTTAAAAGAGGGACTTCAAAAGGGGATCACACCTCCGAAGGTAACTCTTAGAGATGTTCCCAATCAATTTAAGTCTCTTTTTGTGAGGGACTATAAAAAGAACCCTTTAACCCAAGCTTTTACAAGATTTCCTAAAGACATCAGTGAGTCCGATAAAAAGAGGATTCTTTTAGAAGTTAAAGAGCATTTGCCAAAGATCATTAACAAATACAAAGAAGTTCATAAGTTTGTAAAAAATGAATACATCCCAAATTGTCGTGAAAACATTGGTCAAAGCACTCTTCCTAATGGTCTTGCTTGGTATAACTATTCGATTAAAGGGCATACCACACTAGATAAAAGTGCCGAAGAGATTCATCAGGTAGGAATGAGTGAAGTTAAACGCATCAAGAAAGAGATGGATGCGCTTATTAAAAAAGTCAATTACAAAGGAAGCTTTAAAAGTTTTCTCAATTACTTAAGAACGGATAAGAGATTCTATTTCACCAAAAAGGAAGATCTTCTCAAAACTTATCGTGATATTTCCAAAAGAGCGGACGCTGAACTTCTTAAGGTTTTTAATTTTCTTCCTCGCACTCCTTACGGGATTGAGCCCACACCGGCATACATGGAAAAGAGCGCTCCTACGGCTTACTATCACGGTGGCAATATTTCAGCTGGCAAGGCCGGAATGTTTATGGCCAATACCTATGATTTGAAGTCTCGGCCTAAATGGGAAATGGTAGCCCTTACTCTTCATGAAGCGATGCCAGGTCATCACCTGCAAATTTCCCTAGCTCAAGAAATTGAGGATATTCCTGATTTTCGCCGTCGTGGTGGCTACACTGCCTTTATTGAAGGCTGGGGGCTTTATGCCGAGAGTCTCGGTGAAGAAATGGGCATGTATGAGGATCCCTATGATAAATTTGGCCAGCTAACCTATGAAATGTGGCGAGCGATTCGTTTGGTTGTCGATACAGGAATGCATGCTAAGGGGTGGTCACGTCAAAAAGCAATTAACTTCTTTAAGAGCTACGCTCCTAAAACGCTTCATGACATAACTGTTGAAGTAGACCGCTACATTGTCTGGCCAGGTCAGGCACTTTCTTACAAGCTAGGAGAGCTCAAGTTTAAAGAGTTGCGCCAAAAAGCAAAGAAGCGTTTAGGGCAGAAATTTGATCTGCGTGAGTATCACCGTCAAGCCCTTCGCCATGGAGCTTTACCTCTCAATATTTTGGAAAAGAAGATTGATCAATGGGTAGATAAGGAGCTGAAGTTATGAAAGGACTTATTTTATTTTTAAGCTTCTGTTTTTGCTCTCAGATCTTTTCCCAAGGAGTAATAAGACTTCCTAAGGAGCGACTCAAGTTTAAATTGGTTGAAAGTAGTACAGCAAAAGAGATAACTTGTTCTCATGAGCTTCTCGATCATGTTCCTTGGTGGCGAGTTCAATGTGATGACAGAGAATACACAGTGGATACATGGGTGCAAATTCGCTCAAAAGGAGATTTGTACGAAAAAACGCTTATGTATCATGTGAAAGAAAGCACTTCATCAAGTGGGACAAAGTTGACCCAATTTAAAAGTCATTTCACCAGCTTTATGAGTCGTGGTCCCTCTGATTTGATTGGTATTACTAGCCAAATCGATGTGAGAAATGGTCTGGCCGATCTGGTCCTTTCCATCAAATAACTTTTTGTTTTTTCCCTTCAAACGCCATGCCCACAAAGCATGGCGGGCTCACATATTCTTAATAAGAGAGTGTTTTTCTCAAAATTAATTCAATTTAATTGATAAGTGCCTGTTTTTGCACAATAGGCAACCAAGTTAAACTGTAAAGTATAGATCTCAAATTCCGATCATTTAGTATGAGTTTTCTACTCAAGTACTTAGTAGGTGGGGATTTAAACATGTTTGGGATGAGAGATTTAAAAGTAAAGTTAGGAATAATAACACTTCTCGTGGCCTTTTCGCCATCAGCTCTTTCCTTTGAAAATTTCAAAGTCAATGAGTCAACCTTAGAGAATCGAGAAATAGCTGAAGGATTTGATCTAATTAATGAGAGCCCACTGTACAGTGAGATTCTTGAGTACCTAGAGGTTCACTCCCAGGATATTGCCGATCGAGAAATGCGCATTGTAGATGAGGGAAGAAACCTTTCTGTATGGGGAGGAATGAATCATGTGGGAATTAACTTCGCGAAAGGCTTTGGTACTTTCAGCATAGAGTTAAAAAGAGAGGTGGCTCCAGATCTTTTTGATGATGAGAGGTGGTTGGTAACAGATACTTTTAATATTTATATTGATGCAACAAAAGTTCTCAACCAATTAAAAAATGATGAGGTGATCGATATCACTGAGCGTAATCTCGCGGCCTTTGCAGGGCTAACTTTTAAGCGATCATACACTCAAGTTCACTTCGCTGATGATTATCAAAGGGCACTAGGCTTCAATCTCGATAAACTCTTTTTTTCTTTCAAAAATTTTAGAAATCTTGAAGCTCTGAATATTCAAGAGAATGAATTTATTAAAAAGGAAGATTCCTTTAGCCTTCAGGCCGGAGGATTGGCCACAGCTCCCTTAACAACAGGTCTAGCAGCACATGTGGGAGCTCTTGTTAAGTATCAAACCATGGCGACGACCACTCTTCAGGGGGTCGCTGAGGAAGAGCGAAGCTATCCGGGCGAAAGAGTTCGCGTTTCTGTGGAAAAAGAAAAATTAAAAAGTTTAGGGGCTACAGCAGGATTAGTGGCAGACTTTATGGGAATCCTGCAAATGACTCTTTTAAAACTAGATTTTACCTATGAGCTTAAAGAGAGCTTTAAAACTTACCTTTCCTTTAATGAAGAACACCTAGCACATTTGGATACCTATCAGGGATTAGCAGGTGAGTTGAGAAATATCTTTAAAGGAAGAGGGTTTGATCGCCAAGTGATTGCTCCCTTCCTTGTGAGTGAAGAGCAAAGAAGAAAAGAAACCTCTAATTTTCGTTATAATGTCCTTTTAATTGGAGGAAAGAAGTCAAAGCAAACTGAGCATATTCAGCTCACTCAAAATGGAGTGCATAAGTCTTTTTTTAGACATAATTTTGAAAATGTTAAATATATTGAGAATGTTTTTAGTCGTTTTTTTCAAATCCTCATCAAAAGCTTTCTCAAAGTGAATAGTCTTGTCAACAAGGCGGTAACAGAGACCAAAAATGTTCGTATGGAATATAGCTCGGAAGAGAATCTTCTTAAAACTAAGGATGATCTTATTTTTGAGGAAAAGACAGAAAAGCTTTCTCTTAATTTCATTAGAGAGTTCTATGCTTATAAGCTAAAGAAGCTCAGTAGAGAAAGACTTGTGTCGCTTATGGATAATTTTTCTGGTGTAGATCCTCAAATCATTAATCAAATTGAAGATGGAAGTTTAGAGAGGTCCGTCGACTTCAGATCAACTTACTCACTAGGACATGAGGCGATGAAACATTTTCATAACCTCAGCCTTAATCAAGTTTATGACATTTTTGATAACGCTTGTGAGTCCCAAAGAAAGGGGATTAAAGGCTTTTTTTCTAGGCTTTTTAAATCTTGTGAAAAGAAATTAAAGAAGGCGTATGACTTGTATCAAGTTGAATGGAGGGTAGAAGATTATACTCCTGATGTCTATCAAGCATGTCGTCAATCATTAGATCGCTACCGTTACAACAATGATCGCAATACATTTAGTCCAAGAAAGAAAAGAATGTTTATGAACTCTTGTATGCAAAAGATCTCACCCAAGAAAGTTGGGCAAAGAAAAAGAGAGCTTCCTGTGTGGCGTTTAGCTAGGTTATCAACTGAACTTGAACAAAGAGTGCCTTCAAAGAACTTTTACTTTCAACTCTTTGGCCATGCTAATGTTCATGTTCACGGGGAAATTAGTGGACTTGATCAAAATGGTTTCCAATTTCAACACTATTTTCGTGAAGGAATCTTCCAAGGTCTAGGGATCGTTAATAACTATAAGAAAAACAGTGGCTTAAGAGCTCCAGCAAGTGTGATTTCTCTCTAATGTCTAATGCCGATTGCACCGAAAAGGTAAGAGAATAATCACATGAATCGGAGACATCATGGCCAAAATTCTTATCGTCGATGACGATCAGATTAATAGCAAAATCTTTGCCAAACGACTTAAGAAGAAAGGTCATGAAGTTGATCTTTGTAGTAGCGGTCTTGAGTGTCTTGAATATCTTGATGATTTAGACAATTTACCTGAAGCCTTTATTATCATTCTCGATATTATTATGCCTGAAATGAATGGCATTGAAGTACTCACAAATATCAGAGAAAAATATAGCCCTATGGAGCTTCCAGTGATCATGCTTTCTGGAGAAGACCAAACAGATAGTGTCGTTGAATGTTTAACTACTGGTGCAAGCGATTACCTTACCAAACCTGCCAATATTGATATTGCGACAGCAAGGATTAAGACCCAAGAAGATCTGATGGAGCTTTATCAAGGAAGCGTCAAGAAAAAGCAATTAGAAACAATAAACTCTATGGTGGCAACCTTTAATCATGAGATCAATAACCCTCTCACCATTGCGCTGGGAAGTTTAAAACGTGATTTTAGCCAATTAGATGAAAAGAGAGTAAAGATTGCGGTTGATGCTCTTTTAAGGATTGTTGATATTGTCAAGAAAATTGAAAAGGTCACGAAGGAAGGGGATATTCAGGAAGATGTTTATGTGGAAAATACGAAAATGATTAAAATTCGCTAAATGAGAGATCTTAATGGGTGTTAAGAAAAGGCTTCTCTCAAATAAAAAAATTATCAATTTCTGTAAAGAAATCACTTTTGATGACTCCATTATTTCAATCACAAACGAGTCAGGAATCATTCTTTACGCCAATGAAAACTTTTGTAAAATTTCCGGTTACTCTGAAGAAGAGCTCGTTGGCAGTAATCATCGAATTGTTAAATCTGGTAAGCATCCACTAGAGTTTTATAAAGGAATGTGGGCGTCTATAAGAAAGGAGAAACTGTGGCGAGGAGAAATTTGTAATCGCTCCAAAGACGGAAACCTTTATTGGGTAAAGACGACCATTTATCCTATACATGATGATGAAGTGGGAGAGAAACTCTATTTTTCTGTTCGCCAGGATATTACTCATAGTAAAAAATTTGAGGAGATTTTAGGGAAATTATCGAGCGTTGCTAAGATAGGCTACTGGGACTGGGACATTAAAAGTGGTGAAATCAATTGGACGGATGAAATTTACGAAATTCATGGATTAACTAAAGGCGAGCACACTCCGAGTTTAGAAACAGGGATTAATTTCTATGCACCAGAGCACAGGGAAATCATAACTAAATGTATTGAAACATCTTTAGAAACTGGTCAGGCTTGGGATGTAGAATTACAAATTTTATCTGGACCGCAAAAGATAAGAAAATGGGTACGCTCTGTAGGGCAATGTGAAAGACATAATGGTGAGCCTTATCGAGTCCATGGGACATTTCAGGATATTGATAAAAACAAATTGATGAGGATAGAACATCAAAAAACTCAAAATCAACTCAATCTTGCACTTGAGTCGGCAGGGATTGGTAATTGGATATATTATCCCAATGAGGATCGTTTAATTTGGGATGAGGCTAGTTTTACTATTTTTGGAGTTAAAAAAGAAAATTTTCGTGGTCACTTTAAAGATTGGGAGAGTTGTTTAATTCCTGGAGAAAAAGAAAAATCTTCTAAAGAGTTTGTAAGTGTCATAGAAAATAAAGAAACTGTTTATAACTCGAAATTTAAAATTAATCATCCTCAAAAGGGGATACGCTCAATTAAGGGCAGGGCCTTTGTTGAGTATAATGAATTGGGTGAGCCTGTTGAAATTGTGGGGCTTAATTGGGATATTACCAGTGAAGAAGAGTTTCAAAACGTCTTAATTGATGCTCGACAAAAAGCGGTAGAAGCCACTCAAGCAAAATCAGCTTTTTTAGCCTCTATGTCTCATGAAATCAGGACACCGATGAATGGTATTATGGGCATGCTAGAGCTTCTAGGTGATACCAGTTTAAATGGACAACAAAGGGAACTCATTAATACAATCGAATCTTGTGGTGAACAGTTGTTAGGCGTTGTGAATGATGTTCTTGATTTTAGTAAAATCGAGGCAGGTAAATTAGATTTAGAATACATTTCCTTTGAGCCAAGAAAGATAATGAAAGGAGTTTTTGCTATTTTTAAGGCACAAGCCGAAAAAAAAGGGGTTGAGTTAATTTTAGATATTGATGAAAGGGTCCCAACTTATCTTAATGGTGATGAAACGCGAATTAAACAAGTATTAACCAATCTCGTAAGTAATGCTTTGAAATTTACGGAATTTGGTTTTATCACAATGACCTTAAAAATGGATAAAAAGCGCTCCTCTAGCAAGCAAGGTGTATTTTTATTTACAGTAAGGGATACGGGGATAGGTATTCCTCTTGAGAGTCAGGGAAATCTCTTTGAAAGCTTTCGCCAAGTCGATGAAACGACGACGCGTAGATTTGGGGGCTCTGGTCTTGGCCTTGCCATTTGTCGCTCTTTAGTCGAGAGAATGGGGGGGCATATAGGAGTTGAATCCAGTGAAGGTGATGGTGCCATCTTTTTCTTTGATATTATGGCGGGAATTTCTGAGAAAAGGATTGAAGAAAAGATCGAGCAAGACATTAAAACCTTTCGAAAGGATCTCAAAATCCTTATTGCTGAAGACAATGTAGTAAATCAAAAACTGGCCATTTCTTTTCTTAATAAAATGGGGCTTTTCACGTATTCAATTGCGGATGATGGACAAGAGGCAGTGAGAGCATGTCTTGAAACAAAAAATCCATTTGATCTTATCTTTATGGATGTTCAAATGCCAGTAATGGATGGTTTAGCAGCCACACAAAAGATTAAGAAGGTTGTAAATAATCCTCCTGTTATTATAGCGATGACGGCGAATGCCTTTGAAGAAGATAAGAAAAGATGTTTTGACGCTGGTATGGATGATTTCATTTCAAAACCTATAAAAAAACACAATATTGAACATTCCTTAAAAAAACATTTTCCCGCAATAGAAGAGTCTAAAGTCGTAAAGAAGGATAATCCCATGGAATCATCATCCGATCATTTCACGCTAATAGATAAAGATAAGATACTCTTTGAGTTTCATGATGATCTCGATATCTTTGAGGAACTTATTGAAGACTATATTAGTCAACTCCCTGTTTTTATTAAAACACTAGAAAAGGCAGTAGAAGAAAAAGATTCAGAGCAATTAAAAATAACGGGTCATACTTTAAAGGGGATTGTTTCAAACTTTTATAGTGAACAACTTAGAGAGGCTGCTTATCATCTCGAAATGGCGGGAAAAAATGATGACTTTGAAGAAGTGGAAATGAAGATCGATATGTTTAAAACCTTTAATGAAAAGGTTTTAAAAGAGATGAAGTCTTTTTTAATTGAATTCGGAGGCGACCAGGCGGCTTAGACCTTCCTCAATACTGATTTCTGGTTTCCATCCTAAAAGCTGATGAGCTTTTTGATGATTAAAGTAATGATCACAATTGAGTTGTAAGGCCACAAAACGGGTCATAGGTGGATCACTCTTAAAAATTCCAAAAATTTGGTACAACAATTCGAAAACACCCCCAATGGTGTAGGTGAGTGTAAAGGGAATCTTTTTCTCTATAATTTGGATATCTTTCTTAGCGAGAATCTCGTTAATAAAAGACCATAGTTTTACAGGGCCTTGACCAATAAAGAAGGCCTCACCCGCCACAGGTTTATTTTCTAAAAGAGCGTGCCAAGCTTTAATGTGTGCTTTCGCAGCATTTTCTACGTAAAGCACATCGACCTGATTAAGACCACTTCCTATGATCTTTAGTTTCTTTTTTCTCGCACGATCGAGGAGACGAGGGATCAGATTTTTATCGCCAGGTCCAAATATAAGATGAGGCCTAAGAGATACTGCCTTAAGTTGTGATTTATCGGTTTTAAGGACTAAATCTTCAGCAATGGCCTTAGTCTTTGCATAGCGGGACACTGAATTTTTGGGATAAGGTGTCTTTTCATCGACACCACTTAGAGAATCTTTTCCAAAAACCACACTTGGAGTACTCGTATAAATGAGGTGTTTTATTTGGTTTTCCTTACAAGCGAATAGGATATTTTGGGTTCCAACGACATTGGTTTGGTGAAAATCCTCATATTTACCCCACATGGCAACCTTGGAAGCTGTATGAAAGATGACATCTATGCCTTTGGTTGCTTTAAGTATTTTTTCTTTGTCGTTAAGACTACCTTGAATACAGTGAACCCCTAGCTCTTCCAAATGGGGGTAATGACCACGACTATAACTAATGACCTCGTGGCCTTCTTTAAGGAGTTCTTTGACTATATAGGTTCCCAGAAAACCTCCACCTCCTGTGATGAATGCTTTCATCTGATGACCCCTTTTTCTATATCATCTTTTAATTTTAAACGATCTATTTTGATATTATGGCGAACATCAACGGGAAAAGACTTTGCAAAATAAAAATCTCTAATCTCAAAGTCTTTAATATTTTGTTTGGCAATTTCTTGGAGTTTAGTCTTAAGCAATTCTCTCTCTCTAGGTCTCATAGATCTTTTCGTCTCAATGACAAGAGAAGGTGTCAGCACTTGATTAATGACAGGGCCAATAAAAGCTACTTTTTCAATATCTTCGTTTTCAAGGAAAAAGGCTTCGTGGGTAATACTAGGGAGCACCTTACTATGATATTCTATACGATGACTCTTTCTGCCACAAAACCAAAGGACGCCTTCATGGTCGAGATAACCAAGATCCCCCATACGATGCCACAACTTACCATCCTTTGCCTTGATTTTAGCTAATTTTGTTTTTTCTGGCATGCCCACATACTCAGGGGTAACAGTATCTGTTTTGACACAAATTTCTCCGAGTTGCATAGGAGGAAGCCATTCAAAATTTTCTTGTTCGAGGGCTTCTTCTGTTATGGGAGCAATTTTGATGGTTGTCTCTGGAACGGCCTTCCCGACACAGGTGCCATGACCTTTTTTCATCTTGTCTTGGTAGAGATTAAGAATCTCTTCTCCAGAGAGACAGGAAACAGGCAGGCATTCAGTCGCCCCATAGGGAGTGTAAGTATCCCCATTGGGAAGGATTTTTTTTAAGTCTCTGTGAAGGGTTAGAGATACTGGAGCTCCAAACATCACAAGGTATTTAACACTAGGGAGAGTGATATTATTTTCCAGGCAATAGTGAGCGACTCGTTTCCATATGGCAGGAGAGCCGGCAACAAAGGTAGCTTGATGATCAAAAATATTGGCTATCAGGTTTTTGGGATCGCATTGCGCTGGTTTACTAGGGTTCATCGCTGGGATAGCTGATTTCATGCCCATAGTGATCGTAAAAAGACTAAAAAGAGGGAAGCCTGGTAAATCAACTTCTTTCGCGCCTAAGGAGAACATCTCTTTAAGACGCTCAACTTGAGCATTGAAAATTTTATGGGTGTAGCGAACCCCCTTTGGGATTCCTGTTCCACCACTCGTGAAAAGAATAGCCGCCGTGTCTTTATTTGAAACCATGGCCATTTGAGGCAGTGAATTGTCGTTAGTCTGGAAGTCTTTAATCGAAACCATTTTTTTCCAAGTAAAGTTTCCAGTGGTCACTTTAACTTTTAAGCCTTTAAAAGCTCTAGGAAAGATGAGGCTAAGAAGATGTACTTCTGGTTCAGCCACCATTCCATCAGGTTGGATTTGTTCAATAGCGTTTAAGAGGTTTTTTCTGCCCATTCCGGGATCGATAAAAACTGGGATAAGTCCGGCCCTGAAGAGGGCAAAGGCGATGGCACTAAAGCGCACGGAAGGTCTAACAAACATTAAAACCTTATCCCCGGCCCTTAAACCCGATTGAATGAGACCATGAGCATAGCGAAGAGACAAATGATCAAGTTCTTGAAAGGTTAAACTTTCGTACTGAAAAGGAGGCTTGGAATTAGTGGGAGCCGTAACAGCACAGTCTTGTGGTCGTTTTTGTGCTAATAGGGGCAATTTTAGAGCAATATTTTTATTTTCCACTTTTGATGTTCCTAATTCAAAAAGAACTTTTTAATGGCCTGTTTTGTTTTGTCGGGTTCATCTTCTAATAGGTAATGGCCTGCTTCTGATAAAAGAATGGACTGTGCTTCAGGGAAAATCGTTTTCCATCTCTTAAAGAAATGGAGGGAAAAACAAAAGTCCTTTTCTCCCCAAAGCAGAAGCTTATCGCATTTAATTTTCTCTAAATTATTTTCTATATTCTTTAGGATTTTCCAAGTCGGATGGGACTCGCTCATAGGGATGTCTTTAACGAAGCGAGCAGTAGCGATACGGTTTTTATAATTGCTATAAGGAAAGAGGTAACCCTTCTTGATTTTCTTTGGCAGAGGCTTATTTACGGCCATAAAAGTGGCAGGCCAGGCAAAGGCATTAAGTCCTCTTACCATAGGTTCACCAACAAGGGGAAGTTTACACAGGCTAATACGCTTGGGGATATGTATGTCGGTAAAGGCAGCCGTATTCATAAAAACAATTTTGTCGAGACGATCGGTATGATGAAGAGCAAATCCTGAACCAATAGCTCCACCCCAATCATGAACGATAAGGTTGAGACGTGAATCTTTATCCACTTTTGAATTGATTAATTCATTTAAATTATCAATATGATTTTCTAACGTGTAGTCATAGTCTTGAGGTTTATCGCTAAGGCCGCAGCCAATATGATCTACGGCAATAACGCGATAATTTTTTGAAAGTTCCTTTATGAGATTGCGATAAAAGAAAGACCAGGTGGGATTACCATGAACCATAATTATGGTGTCCTTATGAGCCTCTCCTTCGCTGACATAGTGAAATTTATGACCACTCTTTAGGCTAAAATAGTGGCTGTCAAAAGGATATTCTGTTCTTAATTCATTTGGTAAATGGATCATAATTGATCTCCTAAAAGGACACCCCAATCAAGTCCTAAGATAATACTGGTGAGTCCTGAGCCAATTCCCATAAGAGCAAGCTTCTTATGGTGACTTTGAAGAGGACTTTGGTGGTTTTGACTAAGCATAGAGAGAGTAAGGGGAAGTGCACTGGAGCCTGTATTGCCATACTTGGGATAAGTTCTAAATGTTGGAACTTCCTCGCAACCTAGAGTCTTTAAAGTTAGTTCTTCGTGGGCCTTGCCTACCTGGTGAGTGAGTGCCCATGAAAGATCTGCTTCTTTCCATGTAGATACCTTTTTAAATTCTTCCCATGTTTTCTTCGCCAACGCGACACCCTTCATCATCAGAGCTTCACTATCAGTTTCCATCATGAGTCCATGTGGAGTTCCATCGCCCTGGCACAATATATTTGCTGAACTATCAGTTTTGACCACCGCATGCTTGAGCTTAGGAGCATGAGGATGATCTGACGCTTTTCCAAGCAAAAGTGCTGTGGCAGCAGAACCAATAGTGAGATTGGCGATATATTTTTTGATGGATTTTCTGGTAATTTCCCCGTTTAGAACTTTTTCATTAAGGGTAGAAATAGTTTCTTCAATGAGGGGACCTCCATTTTCACCACTAACGATAAGGGCCTTTCGTATTTGTCCTCTTTCAATCATTTGAGCGGCCATGGTCATTGCATTTATAACCCCAAGACAAGCATTAGATAGGTCAAAAATCATGGCCTGCTCACCTAAGGTTAAGTTGGCATGAACCACACTTGCAGTTGATGGTTCTAAGAAGTCACGACAAACGGATGCGTGAATGAGAAGATCCACATCTTCGAAGCTCTCTTTTGTTTTCTTTTTAAGGTTGAGAGCAGCTTGGGTGGAGAGATCACTGGGTCTAGTACCTATTGGCCAGTAACGTCGCTCTTGAATTCCAGTCATAAGTTCTAGGCGGCCAAAGGGAAGTTTTAACTTTTCATATGTTGGTTTAAGCCTTTCCTCTAATTCAGACGAAGAGAGTTCATCTTGTGGTAAGTGATGATCTATGCCTAAGAGGGCAGTGTTTTCAAAATTCATATTTTTCCTATTGGGCCATCAGCCCATAAAGGTTAGCCATGGATATTCCACTGAGCATAGAACCAATAATTCCTAGAAAGCCTTGGTCTGTTCCACAAAGATAAAGGCCTTCAAAAGGAGTCTTTCCATCGCGACTCTTATCGGGGCTACCATAAACACAACCACCCCAGTGACCTGTGAATTTTTCAACCGTAAGCGGAGTGAAAACATCACTAAAGGTGATGTCACTCTCTTTAAGCTCTGGCATGTAAATTTTAAGAACTCTTTTTGCTTCGTTGAGGACATATTCTTTTTGCAGACTATAGTCCTCCTTATCCAAGGCCTTCCAAAGGTCGTAATTCGCCATCATAGTGACCCTTAAGATTCCTTCTTGGTAGTCATCTTCACTAAAGTTATTGGGAAAACATAATACAGCACTTTTTGGATCGATTAACTCCCCAGGTCTTTGATAGCAGTAATGATCTCTCTCATTATGAAAGATAATTGTCTTATCCAGACCTAAGTCTCTCGGGGACTTATTGAGAGTGATCATTGTTTCTGTGAAACTCATCCGTCCGACTCTGGGTAGAGGATAACCCTGGTCTTTGCTTTGGTCTTGGTTATGTTCCTGGGAGTTGGAGGGGAGATCTGTTAAACCAAGAGTTTCGGGGTAGCCTGCACAACTTAAAATAAGAGGGGACTTAAGAGTTTGTCCTCGTGTTGTGCGAACTCCTATGATCCTTTCACCTTCAGTGAGAATTTCACTGACCCCATTTCGAAAAATAATCTCAACTCCTACTTCCTCCATTCGCTTAAGGAGGAGGTCTATAATCTTTCGGACACCACCACGGGTTCTTCCAAATCCTTCTAAGTAAATGGACTTAAACATGATGACAAATTGGGAGAAGTCCATGTCATTTTCCCAAGCTGATCCATAGATAAGAAGAGGGCAGAAAATCATCTCCAATAATTCTTCATTCTTTATGTATTGCTTGACGACATCCTTTGCCATGACAGTTTCATTGTCGAGGGCGACTTCATTAAAATTCTCAATTTTATCTAAGAGTTGGTGAAAGCCCTCAACCTCTTTAGGAAAGAGCCTGGCCACTTCGGACTTAAATAAATCAATGTCGTTATTAAAACGAATTGTTTTGTCAGGAAAGCTTATTGTACTTTCAGTTTGTTCATAGAGCTCAAGCTCATCATAAGGAATGCGTAATTGTTTTAATAGTTTTGTAAGGGGTTTTCGTCTTTCATTCTTTGTAGCAAAATTTGTTAGAGCATGAAGGCCTACGTCCATTTTTCTTTTTCCACGGGCATAATAAGAGTTAAGACCCCCTGAAATAATGTGCTTTTCAAGAAGACAAACCTTCTTGTCATACATGGCCAAGCGAATGGCCGCCGCCATACCAGACATGCCTGCACCTATGATGATGGCATCATACTCTTGGCCTTTAGGCACAAACTCCCTCGATTGAGGGAGTTGGTAATTTCTATCAATTTTGAAAAGACCCACTAATTTACTGAAACTTAGGTGTAAGATACTGAACGCAACTATTCATAGTAGCAAGCTGAGGATAGTCCTCTTGAGGAACTTCTACTTTATGACGCTTTTTAAGTTCCATTACAATGTCGAGAAAGTCCATTGAATCTAGGTCCAATTGTTCTCTGAGGGCCACGTCATCATTAAGGTTGGTGAGATCTTCATCGAGGGCCACATCTTCGATAATGTTTAAAACAATTTCTCTTACTTCACTTGCTTGCATCGTTCATCCTTTGTTTTCAAACGCTATTAATTATATTTTGCTATTATGATCGCTGAGTTTATCCCCAACATGCCAAAGCTATTGTTAAGGATAAAATTTACTTCTTTGTCTACATTTCCTTTTTGCACGAGTCCTTTGATTTGGCATTCGGGATCGAGCTCTTCGATATTGCGACATCCATGGACCATATTGTCTGTGAAGGAGGGGATATTTCCCGCCAATTCAAGAGCGCCTGCAGCTCCCATACAATGTCCTATGAATCCTTTGGTTGCATTGATGAGCGTGTTATCGCTGTGATTAAAGACTTCTCTGATAGCCTTACATTCTTGAATGTCACCTAAGCTAGTCCCTGTGGCATGCATGGAAACAATATCGATTTCTTCTTCTTTGAGTCCCGATTTTTTGAGGGCTTTTCGCATGCACTCGACTTGTCTTTCATTATTAGGAAGAACAAAGTCGGAGGCGTCTGAGTTGACGTGATAGCCTGCGATTTCACCATAGATTTTCGCCCCTCTTTTCTTTGCCCTTTCTAAACTTTCTAGAACGTAGAGGCAGCCACCTTCACTTACTGCAATGCCATTTCTATTTTTATCTAGAGGTTTTGTCGCAAGACTGGGGTCAGTGTCACTTCCTAGCGCCCCTTGAGCATTAAAAGCCGCAAAGATTCCAAAAGTATGAGTCGACTCACTAATTCCTCCAGCAAGGCACCATTCTACTTCGCCAGCGCGAATCATTTGCGCACCATGAATAACACCAATATTTCCAGCCGCACAAGCTGCTCCCACAGTGTAGGCAGGTCCCGTCACACCTAAGTTCAATGAGATTTCCCCTGCAGGAGCATTCGCCACGGTTCTTGGATTGTGGTGGTGAGACCAAAAATCAGTATTGAGGTCATTTTGATAAAGCTCGTGGATTTCATTTTCAGTCTCAACATTTCCATGCTCGGTAATGCCAATGTAAATGCCTATGTCATCTTTGCTTTCTTCTTCTAGGCTGATTCCACTATCAATTAAGGCTTCGTGGGCACAATATATTCCAATTGCTCCGGCCCTAGTTCCACGTTTTCTCATCTTTCGACTTTGGTATTTCTTTTCATCAAAATCACAGTTTCCAGCAGGGAGCTGACCCATATGACGAACTTCCATCATTTCAAGGCCACTGACACCTTCGAGAAGGTTTTTTCTAAATTCTCCTAGGGTGTTGCCATTAGGGGAGGTGAGGCCAATTCCGGTAATAACAATTCTTTGGGAATCGTCTTTTTGTTTCCAAGTGTGTGTCATTTTTGAGGCCTCCAGAGGAAGTTTTCTTTTAGGGTTTTACTGATAATTGTTGCTTGTTTGCTAATGTTCTCTGTGCCCTTAGTTGCTGCCGTGAGCAGTTGCAAGGCCTTGGGAAGGTTGCTGACCACTTCTTCATATAGGGGACCATGGCCAACTCCTGCTAATCCAATGACAAAATTCATCACGGTTTCAGCAATATGGCAGGTGGAGATAATCGAGCGCAAACGCTGGGCACGAGGTCCTGTTTCAGGACCACCGTGATGGCGAAGAACTCTCTTTGCCATTTTTTTGAAATCTTCAATCATTTCCTGTTCTCTTTTTCTAAAGACACTGGAAACAATGGCAAGACTGTCGACCTTTGCCGTGTGGGTTTTTACCCGACGATCATAGTCTCCTCTGATTTCCCTAGTCTCAATGGCTCCATAGTGGGTTAGTCTTTTGAGGGCCAGGCTAACGGCAGACTGAGAGAGTTGAAGGGTTTTTTCGATTTCTTCACTACTAAGTGGCCGTTCGCTGAGTACGAGAAGTCCGTAAATAGCCCCTTCATTTCTTTTGAAGCCAATTCGATGCAAAAAATTTTCAAAGACGGGAATCTCTGCCAGAAGCTCAGGAGAAAGGGGTTTGTCGTTGGTTTCGATAGTCATTACAGTTATTACAAAAATTAAATATTTGTAATGAGCATTTAAAGACTTGAGGGCTCTTTCGTCAATAAAGGTTTTTAAAGAAAGTTGAACTTGGCCTTAATAGGAAAATGATCTGATGCATTTTTTGCAGTGTGAAATTTTTTGCTTACTGTCATATGACAATTCTTTCCCTTGTCAAAATAGGTAACGTGTACTCTATCCGGTTCAATTTTAGGAGGGAGAGTATTTTTTCCACATCCCAGAAATAGCCTTTCTTCTTTAGGTCTAAGTACAGTGAGCTCACTGGGTTCTAAATTCTTTGAGTAATAAAGATAATCCAAGACGAGCTTCATTCTTTTGGGATTATGGCCCTCGCTTTCGTTTGTTATGAAATTCTCCCTATCCTTTTTGACATCCGCCAAGGAAGGAAAAAGTCGCCCTGTCTCATCAAGACGTCTTAAGACTTTACTGCCAGGATTTTTGGGATGGTCAACTTCAGTGTTCCAATCTCCCATCGCGATGAAGATACTCTCTTCATCCAGAGGTATGAGATGAGCGTATCTATCGGGCAACTTCACTTTGATATCGGTTTTACCTGTGAGGTACCATTCTAAGAAGCGCAATTGGTCAGCATTTCTTTGGTAGTTGGGAGTTTTTTGGTTTCCAAAATGAAAGGCAGGAACTGTATGCAGGGTAATAAGATGAACTTTGCGGCCTTTGATATTGACAATGGTATCGGTGAAACTTTTATCAAAGAGCTCTATGGTAGAGGGAATTTTCCTACCTTTGGCATCTAGGTATTTTGCGAGATTTCTCTGGGGAATAAATTCACGCCATTTCAGATCATTGACCACAACTTTTCCAACGATTTCATATGATGTGGCAAGACCAGTAGAGTATTGACCGGGAAATAGGCCATAATTGAGATGATCAGCGTATTTTCTCGCTCTCGCCATATTTGGGGTAAAATAACGCCCTTTCCATTTTCTTGCCTTTTTCCCCGTATTTGCCTCACTAAAACTAATATTCCAATTCTCTTTATCATTGAGCTTATTCATCAGCTCATGGAGATTAAGTCCAAAAGTCATATACTTTGGGCTAGGAATTTGAGGTTTATCAAATTGAATTTCATTGACCGAGAAAATATTGAAAGCTTCTTTCTCTAATAGACTTTTTACATTTTGTAATTGTTTTGATGATTCTTGAATTTTGGTCGAATCAAGTTCTTTTATGTTGTAGTGAATAACCTGAAGGGGTGGGCTTTGAAAGGTCTTTAAAAGTGAGCAGCTACTCATAAGAAATACGAAGAATAAAAAGAGGGTAGCTTTCATGGAGTGCTCCAGTCGATGAAATAACGAGGGTCGTGAAAATCTGGCTTGGTCTCAGGGTGGTTTAGGGCCATGTAAAATGGTTTTTCTTGAGAGGTATGAGGGATCACGGCACTTAGTTGATAGCTTAAAAACGAAATGTCTTCTAACACAATCTCTAAATGGTTTTCTTTTAGAGTGAATTCTAATGGTTTGGTTTTGCCTACTTCCCAGGGCTCATTTTTTTCTCGATATTTACTAAAAGAAAAACAATTCCAATCTCCTTTGGGAGAGAAATTCCATTCGTAATATTGGTCACCATCTGTCTTGAGAAAACATTCAAAGCAAGTATGTTCCCATAGACCAACCCTTCTTTCTCCTATTCCCCTATGGGGAGCAAAGTATAGACCTCCTTGCCACTTAAATTCTAAAAGTAGGATTGTGTCTTTTTTGCTGAGTTGGGCCCAGATTTGAAAAGGAGCCCCTTCTTTAAAGGGGCGTAATGCTTTCATTTTTTTAAGATTTGTTTTTCATAAAATTTTCCATGAAGGAAATGGGGAGAGGAAAGAATGTTGTCGATTTTCCTTCACCACTGGAAATATTTTGCATAGTCTCAAGATAGCGAAGTGTGATCGCATTAGGTTGAGTATCGAGTACGGCCGCGGCTTCTGCAATTTTCTTCGAGGCTTCATATTCACCTTCTGCATAAATGACTTTCGCTCTCTTATCTCTTTCCGCTTGGGCTTGACGGGCCATGGCCTTTTGCATGTCCAGAGGAAGGTCGATGGCCTTGACCTCTACCGCAGAGACTTTAACTCCCCATGGCTCTGTTTGCTCGTCTAAAATGGCTTGAAGACTGGCATTGATTTTATCTCTGTGTTGAAGAATCTCATCAAGTTCATACTGACCTATGACTGTTCTAAGCGTCGTTTGAGAAATTTGTGCTGTGGCAGAGTAATATTCCTCAACCGCAATAACGGCCTTACGAGGGTTGTCCACTCGAAAGTAAACAACGCCATTAACTTTTAGGGTCACGTTGTCCTTAGAAATAATATCTTGCGAGGGGATGTCCATTGTAACGGTTCTTAGGTCGACACGAACCATTTTTTCCAGTCCTGGTATTAGAATGATAAGGCCTGGACCCCTTAAGCCTGTGTAGCGGCCAAGACGAAAAACAACAGCTCTTTCATATTCTCTAAGAATTTTGATGGAATTAAAAAGAATGAGTACGAGAAGAATAATAAAAAATAATTGAGGTCCAAGCATAGTCAAATCCTTATATTAAGCTTTGGTAATTTTTAGGGTCATTGTATCTTCAATTTTTTCTAATGACTTAATTAGGTCACCTTCTTGAAATTGAATGTCACTTTCTGCGCGCCATACTTCACCATGAATTTTCACCTGATAGATGTGGCGTTCACCTTCTTTGTTTAAAACCTTGATGATTTTGCCATGGTCATATTCAACATCATTGAACTTTTCTTTTCCAATATTCTTTCTTTCCTTAACCATAATAAAAACAATAATAGCGAGGAAGCTAGCAATGGCTCCCACTGCTGCCCCTATAAGAGAAGTTGAAAGAGAGAGGTAGGCATCATCTGTTCTAAAGAGAAAAAGGCTGCCCGCCACCAAAGAGGCAAGACCTGCCAGAGAGAGAATACCATAACTAGTGATATAGGCTTCCATGATGAAAAGAGCAAAACTTAAAACCATTAAACCAAGTGCTCCAAAATTAAGGGGAAGAACCTGAAAACCTATTCCTGCAAATAGGAGGCAAACTGCTCCTAGCGCTCCAGCTATGAATCCACCAGGGGCTTGAAACTCGAGATAAATAAGGGCGGCTCCAATAAGAAAGAGGATATAAGCCGTTGAGGGGTTGGCAAAAATATCCAGAAGCTTTTGACCGAGGTCCATTTCATGATCAGTAAAGGAGGGAGTGTTGACGGTAACAGCAAGGCTCTTTCCTTTTACCACAAGCTTTTTTTCTTGTGAGAGTTTTTGAATCAAGTCTTTTTGGGAGCTGACGATAGCGGTGATAAGGTTTTTTTCGAGGGCCTCTTTTGCTTTAAAGGAAGAAGCTTTCTCTATCATCTCGCCAAAGAGTTTTGGGTTGCGGCCTCTTGCTTCTGATAGGCTTTGCACTAGGGCAACAAGATCATTGACGGCCTTTTTTCTCATGTCTGACTTTTTATCGATATCACCGCTCATCTGGATAGGAGTGGCAGCACCAATATTGGTTCCTTCACTCATGAAAAGCAAATGAGCAGCAGAAGCAATGATGGCCCCCGCTGAAGTCGCACTAGCTCCTTCGGGAGTGATCCAGACTGCAGTAGGTATATCGCTTTCTCCAATAAGAGTAAGAATATCTTTTGTTGTCGTGACTAAGCCACCTGGTGTGTTGAGCTTAATGAGGATGAGATCAAAGTTATCACCTTTAGCCTTTTTAAAGCCTGAAGAGAGATAACTTAGGGTGGCCGGATTAATGGAAGAGTTAACCTCCATTGTGAGAATGTTGTTAACTAAATAATCCTCCCCATTAGCGAAACTAACAAAAGAGACAAGAGAAAGAAGTAAGGTAAGGGTCAGTTTTTTCATGTGGGATAACTATACCAATTTACAATGGGATAACTCAATTTTTTCTCTTCGATAGCATGGTCCATTTGTTCCTGTTAAGAATTAGAATTTATTTACACATAGCTTTGATTTACGGTGCTAACTTATTGTTTCTTTAGTGTTTCTTAACTTGGCTCTACATAACTTTACTTTAATTAATTAGAGAAATTTAACCATTCTCAGTATACTGAAAACTGTGAACGGTCGTGCTTTTGTAGACAGGACCTTAATTGACTCAACGAACGCAATATTTAACTGGAACTAAAGAGAGAGGTAAGCAATGAGAAGTTTTGATAGCATCGCAAAACTCATAAGAGAAAAGAGAATGAGCCACCCGAAGGGTTATTCTCAATCAGAATTAAGCCAACTTTTAGGATATAAAAATGGCCAATTTATTTCAAACGTTGAAAGAGCATTGTGTAATGTTCCTTTAAAAATGCTAGGGAGAGTTTCGGAAATTCTTGATATATCCCATGACGAAATTAAATCTGCGATTTTAGAGGATCAAGAAAAGACCCTTGAGAATTTTTTGCAATCAGGCGAGGGGATCGTTAATTCTCCTAATGCAAAAGAAGATGTAAGCGAGCCACTAAGAGCAGGCTCTTTTAGTTAAGAATATTTTATCTCTAAATATTTAATAGATATTCGGATTTTTAAAAAGCTCCTTCTGGTATGTGGGAGCTTTTTTTATTCTAGACCTTTGTATTGCTTATAGTCCTCAATACTTCCTACAGATTCTTCGTCATCACCTTTAAACTCGTGGTCTTTTTGGGAAGGAAGATAGTGCGGGTCTTCAATTTTTGATTCATCGAAGGAGACTTCAACAGGGGCGGGGTCTATCTGATGATTCTCTGAGTAAGTATTGTCATGTTTGAGCCCGTCATACTTTTTTAGGAATTGATCTTTATATTCGGGCTTAATATTTTCCTCGTAATTTCGAAGTTCCTCTAGCGTCTTATAGAAGGTTTTTTCAAGCTTAGCGAGTTGACGGGGGTCAGCTCGATGAAAAAGTGCGTAATACTTTTTTCTCGATTCAAGATGTTTCTCAAGGAGATTTAGATAACCTCTCTCGACTTTCTCAAAGCCGGTGACTTTTGGGCCGCCTGGTTTGGAGTTTCTTCCCGAGGAAGGACGTCCACGGCGGTTATTATTTCGACGCTTTTTATTATTTCTTCTTTTTTTGACAGGGCCATTGGTGTTGCCACTATTTTCGCTCAAGTTGTGTGCTCCTTAAAAGGCATCATATGATATCATCTTATGCCTAGATATTAAGGTATTAAGGAGGTTTACGAAAGTCAAAGCTTCGTGTTTAATAGGCTCGCAAACCTCATAAACCCTTTTCTTTTTAGGAGAGTCACAAATGACAAATAAAAGAGTTAAAGTCGCCATCACTGGCGCAGCTGGTCAGATTGGTTACGCCTTGTTATTTCGCATTGCTTCTGGGCAAATGTTCGGACCAGATACTGAAGTCGAACTTCAGCTCATAGAACTTGAGCAAGCATTAGGTGCGCTCAATGGTGTTGCCATGGAACTCGATGATTGTGCATTTCCTTTATTAAAAAATATTACTTGTACTTCCGACCTCAATGTTGGATTTAAAGATGCCAATTGGTCAGTACTTGTAGGAGCAGTTCCACGTAAGCAAGGAATGGAGAGAAAGGATCTTCTCAATATCAATGGTGGAATTTTTACTGGGCAAGGTAAGGCCATTAACGATAATGCAGCTGATGACGCTAAAGTTTTTGTAGTTGGAAACCCCTGTAATACCAACTGCCTAATTGCTATGCACTCTGCGCCTCGACTGCCAAAGAGCAACTTCTTTGCCATGACAACTCTCGATGAAAATCGTGCAAAGACTCAACTTGCCCAAAAGGCCGGTGTAGATGTGACTGCTGTTAAGAAAATGACTATTTGGGGTAACCACAGTGCAACTCAGTATCCTGACTTTTATAACGCTGAAATCAATGGAAAGAAGGCCAATGAAGTCATTACAGACGAAGCATGGTTAAAAGGGGATTTTATTACTACTGTCCAAAAGCGTGGTGCTGCCATTATTGAAGCTCGTGGAGCTAGCTCTGCTGCGTCTGCGGCAAATGCTGCTGTTCAGGGAATCTATAACCTTACTCATGATACTCCTCAAGGGGAGACATTTTCTGTTTGTCTTGCTTCACAAGGGCAGTATGGAGTGGAAGAGGGACTTATCTTTTCTTACCCTTGCCGGGTTGAAAACGGCCTTTTAAAGGTTGTAGAGGGTGTTCCTCATAATGCCTTTGGCCAAGAAAAATTCGATGTAACTCATAAAGAGCTTATCGAAGAGCGTGCCGCTGTTAAAGAACTCGGCCTCATCTAAAAAAAATAGGTATCACGCACTTTTGTGGTAAGATAAGAATTGGTTCAAGGAGGTCCCATGTGTTTGACTAAATCTTTTGTTCTTTTATTCGTTCTTTCCTTATTCATATTCTCCGAGCAAGCCCATTCTGGAGTTTTGGTTGAGCCCTATTTGGGTTATCAATTTGGATCAGGAGATAGGAATAATAATGATTACTCTTATAATTCTCCCCAGCTTGGTGGTCGTTTTGGTTATCAATTTCTCGGTTTTATGGGAGGTCTGGATTACTCCATGTCATCCTTTGACCTTGAGACCACTAATACCGTTACCAATGCCACAAGCAAGACTGATTACAGTCAAAACCAATTAGGACTTTTTGCCGGCTACAACCTCCCAATTATGTTGAGAGCTTGGGCGACATATTTTATCAGTGCAAAGCTTGAAGATGATATCGCACCCATTACTGAATATTCTGGCGGTGGGTATGCTCTTGGGGTTGGCTTTACAGGTCTTCCCTTTATTTCCTTAAACGTCGAGTATCGCTCCATGAGCTACGATGAGCAGGAAACAAGTGGTGTAACTTCTGCGGTTTCACCCTCCCTTGATTTTAGTGAAGTCTTTTTTAGCGTTAGCTTACCCCTTGACTTATAAATATATACTTTTTCATAAACCCTACGGCGTCCTCTGCCAATTCACTGGTGAAGAGGGCGATCGTACTCTTTCTGATTTTCAATTACCAAAAGGTGTCTATGCGGCAGGTCGCTTGGATAAAGATTCGGAGGGCCTGCTTCTTCTAACTGACGATGGTGTCCTCAATCAAAGAATTACTGATCCAAAATCTCATAAAGAAAAAACATATTGGGCCCAGGTGGAGGGAGAACCCACTATCGATATGCTAAAAGAATTTTGCTCGGGTGTTGTTATTAAGGGGTATAAGACAAAACCGGCAAAGGCAAAAGTGCTTGAAGGCTTTAGTTATCCTGCTCGAACTCCCCCCATTAGAGAAAGAAAACATATCCCCACAACTTGGTTAGAAATCAAACTGACGGAAGGAAAAAACCGTCAAGTCAGACGCATGTGCGCCGCCGTGGGAATGCCTTGTTTGCGACTTATTAGAGTAGGAATTGGCAAGGCATCGCTTGGAGAGCTGAAAGTAGGGCAGTGGAAAGAGGTTTCTCAAAAAGATCTTCTTTAATATTATTTTGATTCAATAAGTTCTTTAAAATCTTTCACGAGTTTCTTTGTAAGGGCTTCATAATAAATTCTTTGTGGTGTTCGAGAGGATTCAAAAAGGAGTCGCCTGCCGAGATTACTCGTCACCATGCGATTAAAATCTATAACTTTAAAATTCTTATCCTCAATCTCTTCCATTAGGATTTTTAAAAAGAGGGGATTGCTTCTTTTTAGGCCGCAATCGTAAATGAGAGATTGATAAAAAGCACGCTTGGCTTTGGTAAAGTTTCCTTGGGCTAAAAACGCCTTACCTAAAGTGTAATAAATTCCTGCATGGGCTGACTCAAGTTTAAGAATTTCTTTGAGACCATTGATGGCCACTTTGGAGCGTCCTTTTTGAAGCATGTCTTCAAGTTTTAGCAGATTGTTTTCTATCTCAGAATCTCCCGTACAACTTCTTACGGGTCTTTCCATTAAATTATAGGCTTGGGGGATAAACCAAAGACGGCCGTCTTTTAATTTTATCGTGTTGGCAAATTCTTTTGCTTCCCAACGGTAAAATGTGTAAAGCATTTCCATTGTTTTAAGAATAGTTCTTGTGGGTAAATCTGTTTGATATCCAGTAGCTCGATTATCGAGTGGTACCTTGATATGTGGTTCATAAATCAATCTTGAAGTTATTGGAAAAGAAAGAATCGTGCTGAGAGTTTCATCATTTTGAGCTCTTTTTACATTTTTAATGATGGGGCTTAAGGCTTTAGGAGCAAGCCGGGCACGATTAAGTTCATCAAGGCCTCCGTGATAAATAATGACCATGGGCATTTTCTTTAAGCTTTTTACTTTTGCTAGAGCATGGGCGAGATTTTCTCCCCGTGCACCCCAGTGGTAAATAATGGGGGGCTTTCTTAGGAAAGCTTTGGTTTCTTTTTGAAAGAGCTCAAGGTGAGGTTTAAGATCAAGGGTCGCGCCATCTCCTAAGACCAGAATATCGGCCTTCTCAGCTTGCTGCCTCTCTGAATCAATGATTTTTATCGGTTGGTAAGGATAGGGATAAATGGTTTCATGATTAACGCTAAAGCGCCAACCAGTGTAGCCTAAGCCTGCCAAGAGCGAGACAAAGAAGAGAATGAGGCATATTTTGACGATCTTTTTCATGTTTATAAGTAAAAACTGCAATGATTCTTTGGTATTAGGTTTATTGTAAGGGAGAAGTTTGCTAGGTAAAAGGAAAGGATTTATTTGTATGACGCACTGGGTTCCCGAACTCCTCTCACCGGCCGGATCACTTGAAAAACTCAAGGTTGCTGTCTCTTATGGAGCAGATGCTGTTTATTTAGGCGGACAGAAATTTGGCTTACGCTCGGCCGCAGATAATTTCACTCCTCAAGAACTTGAAGAAGGGATTCGTTTTGCTCACGATAGGGGAAGTGTCGTCTATGTCGTTCTCAATAGTTTTCTTCACGATAAGGATTTAGAAGAACTTCCCGAGTTTTTAAAGCTCCTTGAGCGTCTTAAAGTTGACGCCGTCATTGTTAGTGACCTGGGAGTCATTTCAACTATAAAGAAGCACAGTAATCTTGTGGTTCATCTCTCTACTCAAGCAAGTTGTCTCAATATTCCTTCTGCCAAGTTATGGAAGTCCTTTGGTGCAGAGAGGATTGTGCTGGGGCGTGAAGTCACAATTGATGAGGCCAAGAGAATAAAAGACGCCGTTGATATTGAATTAGAGATGTTTGTTCATGGGTCGATGTGCATGGCCTATTCTGGAAATTGTGTCATTTCTAATTACACCCAAGGGCGCGACTCCAACCGGGGAGGCTGTGCTCATAGTTGCCGTTTTGAGTACTCTCTCACCAAGGGAGAAGAGAAGAAATATTCTCATTTTATGAGTTCAAAAGATTTACAAGGGATTCGCCTCTTAAAAGACTTTATTGATGCAGGAATTGACTCACTCAAAGTGGAAGGGCGCATGAAGTCTCATCACTACGCTGGAACTATTTCTAAAGTCTATGGGGAAGCTCTGGCCTTCTATAAAGAAAAGGGAAATTTCTTAAGTGATGACCTAAATTACTGGGAGTCGGAACTCTCTCGAATTAGTCATCGAGAATACTCAACAGGAAGTTTAGAAAGTGCGGCCGGCACAGAATCTATTTATAATGAACGTCAACACGAACAAAGTGAAACCCAGGTCGGTGCCGTTGTCTTAGAAGTCAAAAAAAATCAATACCTACTCGCTGAAGTGAGAAGTCCTTTTTGCGTTGGGGACACAATGGAATTGATGCCATTTAAAGGCCCTTCCATTACTCATAAACTTGAAAAAATTATCGATGCCAAGGGAAATGAGGTCGAACGAACTCGACCGGGTATGCTATGGCGCTTACCTTTTATGGAAAATGCTGACGCCCTTAATATCATTAGAGTTGAGAAGCATTCATGATCTACTCACTCTATAAAAAAGAGGATTTTCTTCAAGTTGAAAAACTCATGAAAAAGGGAGTTGAACTTGAGGTGATTGTTGGCTTTAAGGAAATCAGTCGCTTTTTCTCTTTTGATTATCAAGAATTAAAGAGCTTATTGGAAATATTTAAAGAGCAAAAGAAGGTAAAGGTTTTTCTTCAGTGGGATGTCTTGATGACAGAGTCCCGCTTTGCGGCGATTTTTACACGGATGAAACAATTAGAGATCTTTTCTCATCCATTACTTGATGGCATTCGTGTCCAAGATCCTGGTGCCCTTTATGCTCTGAAAGAGATGGATTATCCAAAAGAGGTCCACTATATCGTTGAACAAGGAAATCATAACCTCATTGGATTAAAAACCTGGTTAGATTTTTGGCCTACAGGCATTAAACGTTTGGTT
>JASBRV010000140.1 GCA_030149295.1 Bacteriovoracales bacterium
CAATGTGAACTCTTTTTCTTTTCCTCTTTCAATAAGGACTGCTTTTACTTCCTTTTGAAACTTAGATACATCTAAGGGCTTCATTTTCTCGTTATATAGATAAAGCCTCACATCAGTTTTTCTTGAGTCAAAAACAAGCTCACCTTTGTAAAGCATTTTCGCACTTCGACCCTTGTCGACGTCTGTTTTTAGGATAATCGCTGCTACCTTCCCTCCATGTATGCTCTCATCTTTAATGGCAGGACCATGACCTTCATCGTGGGCATGTCCTGTTAGAGTTAAAAGGGTAAAGAGTATTGTTAATAAAGTTTTCATAGGTTCTCCTTTAGTTTTTCACCGGTGAGTTCTTCAATATTAAGAAGGGTTATTATGTATTTAGTTTTTGCTTCAATTAAATTCATATTTAAATTAACAAGACGATCTCGAGAACTTACTAAATCAAGGGAGTTTTTAACCCCACGTTTGTATTCACTCATGACATTTTTAAAGTAGCTTTGTCCTCGTTTTAGGCTGTCTTCTAAAAGGTCAACTTTTCGGTGAACTTTTTCTAGGAGTTCAAACTTATGGGTTAGCTCTATGGACTCATTATTCTCATGAAGCTTAGCTTCTTGAAGCCTTTGCTGGTACTTCTCCTCATAAATTTGGCGAGTACTCTTCTTGCTACCACCACTAAAGAGGGGGATATTCACATAAACTCCAATTAGTCCCTCATTTTGATTGGTGCTATTTACATATTGCTCATCAATCCGCATGCGACCGTAGCGACCACTTAAGTTTACTTCCGGTAAGTAATTCTTATTCGCTTTATTAAGCTCACTTAACTGTGCCTGCTTAAGATATCGACTCCTTTTAATATGAATATTATTTTTTTTCGCTTTTTCGATTAATTGGTCAAGTTTTAAACTGTAATGATGGTGAGGTAATTCGCCCATGACCTTTATCTTGTCGCTATGCTCAATGTAGGAAAGTTTTCGAAGTTTATCCATAGAGTGATCAAGCTCTTCCTTAAGATCATTTATAGAGGTTAGTAATTGATTTCTTCTAAGCTCAATATCTAGAATGTCCGATTTTCCAATTAGCCCACTTCTTCTTCTTTTTTGAACGCTTTTTTTGAGAAAGCTATTAGTTCCAAGCTCCTTGTTTAGAATTTGAAGCTTCTCATTAAGACCTTGTGCTACAGTGTATTGAGCCTTCATTTCTCTATAAAGGTTCTCTTGCCACCAATTGAAATCGAGTGACTCTTTTTCAAGTATCTTTTCAAGGGCCTTTATTTCATCGGCACTTTTATTGAAACGAAATAGGTTATATTTAACTCTAACCTCGGCGACGAAGCGGCTTGTATCAATTGAACGATCTTGTGCTGCTTGCCGTCTTTCCCCTCCTACAACAGCACTCAATTCTGGATAATAGGAACTCTTAAGCTTTTTAATGGCAAATTCGATTTCCTTAGCTTTTGATTTGAGTATTTTTCCTTGTGGATGATTCTTCAAGGAATGCTGATAAAGCTCTTCCATATTATATTCTCTCCCTTGGATTGAGGGACAAATAAACACCAAGAGAAAAAGGAGTTGTTTAATCATTTTGATTCTCCTTGATTTTTGCTACTGCCTTTTTGGCAAAGTTGTAAAAAATAACTGGAGTTACGAGAACATCTAAAAAGGTTGACGTAATAAGACCTCCTACAATAACCACGGCAACAGGGTAAAGAATCTCTTTTCCTGGGTCTCCTTTTGATAAAAGAATAGGAAATAAAGCAAAAATTGCTGTGAGGGCCGTCATAAAAACTGGAATTAGACGTTCTTGGGACCCTTGGATAATTGTTTCTTTATTAAATTCTCGTCCCTCTTTAACAAGAAGGTGAAGATAGTGGGAAATCATTAGAACTCCATTCCTACTCGCAATTCCACAAAGTGTGATAAAGGCGATCAAAGTGGCAACAGAAAGAACCTTTTCAGTGATAAAGATACCAATAATACTTCCTATGAGGGCCAAAGGAATCGCTGTTAAGACTTGAAAACTCATCATCAAACTATTGAAATGGGCATAGAGAAAAATAATGATGCCCAATAAGGAAATAAGACCAAGAAAGGTTATCAATCGAGACGCCTCCTCTTCACTTTTAAATTGGCCTCCAAGCTCCACGTGGTAACCACTTGGTAGCTCAAGTTCCTCAACGGCTTTTCTTACTTCTTTGACAAGTTCATCGAGCGGAGCGCCTCCTGAGTTTGCTTGGATAACGATACGCCTAGAAGCATTTTCTCGATTAATAATATTGGGACCATCGCTTTCATAAACAGAAGCGACTTGTTTGAGCTTTATACTTTCACCAGTGGGTAAAACCCGCACTACAATTTCCTTGAGAAGATCGAGACTCTCTCGAGTTTCTTCATTAAACCTAAGAGAGATATCAAAAATTCTTTGTCTCTCAATAACTTTTCCTACGTCGATACCATTGAGGGCCACTTCTAAATGCTCAACTAAATCACTAATCTTAATACCAAACTTTGCAGCATCTTCACGGTAAAGGTGGACTTTAATTTGGGGGACTAAAACTTGTTGTTCAAGCTGGAGATCAGCTAAGCCTTTAACCTCTTTTAGCTTTTTCTCCAAATTCTTTCCTAAACGCCTTAATGTATTTAATTCTGGTCCAAAAATTTTAATGGCGAGCTGAGCCCGGACACCTGATAGGAGGTGATCAAGTCGGTGACTAATAGGCTGGCCAATATTGGCATAAGTATTTTCAATAGTTGAAAGTTTTTCTCTTATGTCCTCAAGAGCTACTTCACGGTCTCGCCCGTTAGCATGGAAATCCACATCGATTTCGCTCCAATGAACCCCTTCTGCATGCTCGTCCATTTCAGCGCGACCTGTTCTTCTAATGGTACTTTTAACCTCTGGTACTGAAAGCATAAGTTTTTCAGCTTTTTTTCCAATTTTGTTAGATTCTTCTAGTGAAATTCCAGGCCATGCCGCAACGCCAATTGTTGCTGTTCCTTCATTAAACTTTGGAAGAAAGTTTCTTCCCATTTGGGGTAATAAAGATAAAGAGCCCCCAAGAAGAATAAGGGATAGTGTAATAACCGCTTTTGGGTGATCTAATATTTTAAGAAGGATAGTTCTGTCGATCTCTTTTAAGAGTTTAACAAGCCTTCCATCACCATGATCCATTATTTTCGCATTTGGAAGAAGATAGGAGCATAAGACTGGTGTTACAGTCAGAGAGACGAGAAGACTTGCCAATAAAGAGACAATGTATGATATGCCTAAAGGAATAAATAGCTTTCCTTCTATTCCACTTAGATAAAAGAGGGGAATAAAAACCATGACAACGATAATAGTAGAGATAACGATACTACTTCTTATTTCTTTTGACGCCTCATAAACAACGTGAAGAGGCTTAAAGGATTCACCTTTTTCCTTCGCTTCCCTTAGCCTTCTAAAAACATTTTCAACATCAACAATGGCATCATCGACTAATTCTCCAATGGCAATAGCTAGACCTCCAAGAGTCATCGTATTTACCGACATGCCAAAGCTTTTAAAGATAATTGTTGTTAAAAGAAAGGAGAGAGGACTGGCCGTAAGAGTAATAAAAGTACTTCTAAAGTTTAAAAGAAAAAGAAAAAGAACAATAGCCACCATGATTGAACCATCTCTTAAGGCTTCCTTTACATTGTCTATAGAGTTTTCAATGAATTTAGACTGCTTAAAAAGGTCGTCATGAAGAATAACTCCTTTGGGGAGTTGTGTTTTGATTTTTTTTACAAGGGCCTCAATTTTGTTTGTCACTTCAATGGTGGACGCTTCAGGTTGTTTTTGGATGGTCATGATGACAGCAGGTCTTGCATTAATGCTACCATCTCCTCTCTTTGGTTGAGCACCGATTTTCACTTGGGCCACTTCTTCAAGTTTTACTGGTACACCAAGATGCATGCCCACAATTGACTCTCTTAGATCCTCTTCAATCTCAGCTCTGCCGATGACACGAATAAGAAATTCTTTCTTGTCTTTATCAACAAAGCCGCCTGTCGTGTTTTCACTGAGGTGTTTTACATTTTTTACAAGCTCCTCCAGAGATATATTTTTTTGGCTGAGTTTTTCGTGATCAACCCTAATTTGAAATTGCTTTCTTCCGCCTCCCATGACGATTACATTACTCACTCCGGGAATAGATAAAATCTGAGGCCTTAATACCCAGTCAGCTATTTCTCTTAACTCTAGTGGACTTAAGGATTCTGAAGAAGAATCTTCTTCAAGTTGAAGACCTAAGAAAAGGATTTCTCCCATAATTGAAGATATAGGGGCCATGGTAGGCATCACATCCTCAGGTAATCGAGACTTCACCTGTTGTATTTTTTCACTGACGAGCTGTCTGTTGCGATAGGGGTCAGTTCCCCACTCAAACTCCACATGAATAATACTGATGCCCATTCCGCTTGAAGAGCGAACTCTAGTTACACCGGCCGTACCAATCATCGCTGTCTCAAGAGGAAGAGTTACGAGAGTTTCAACTTCTTCCGGAGCAAACCCATGACTTTCAGTAATAATTGTGACTTTGGGTTTATTGAGGTTCGGAAAGACGTCAACGGGAAGGTTTTTAAGAGTAAAAGTCCCGTAGACGGCCACAAAAGCGGCTAGGGATACCACAAGAAGTCTATTTTTTAACGAGAATGAAATAATTTTATTAAGCACAACAAATCCTTGGAGTTAAAAACAACGTTTTTAAAATAAAAAGGAAACTTGGCTTAATTTAATAGGGGAAGGTTTCTAAAGCGATTAGGTGGAGGGGAGTAAGCTAATGTTTTTGGATAAGATAACCCGTCAAAACCTTGGGGAGAATGATTTAACAATGAAGTGTTAAAAGAAATAGGGATGAATTGTAGCTTAGGACCTGAAAATAAACTGTGAATATCTTTTTGTGTGGAAAGAACGTACTCAGGTTGTTTCTCATGGTCGTGGTCGCTTTCTTTGTCATGATTGGCATGGAAAATCACGTGTTCAATGAGATTTTCTTCTTTATAATTTTCATGATGATTTTCTTGTTGATGATCATCGTGAATATGGTGGTGGTCATGGTGGTTGTGATGGTCCACAAGGTGCAGCTCTACAACAACCCCTGCAAGAGAAGAGTAAACTGTTAGAAATGAAAGTAGTGTCGCAGTGAGTAGACGTTTCATCAGATCTTATTTTGTAGAAATTTACATTTTGGGTCAATATTTTTCTTTTTTATTTAGCCATAAATTAAAAAGTACATAACCGACTATGACCATAAAGACAGAAATAACAACTAAATAACTAAAATCTTTCGTTTCAGGTAAGAGGGCACCACCACCATAAAGTCCCAGAGTTGCTACTGCCGTTAAGGCACTAGCGAAACCGTTAAACTCACCTCTGACTTCTTCTCTTATATAAACTTGCCTAATTTGAACTTCTCCAAGGCTAAAGCCATAAAGCCCTATTCGGGACAGTAAAATCAGTCCTAAAAAGAGAACCTTGAAAATGAAGGCGCTTTGGAAAAAAAAGACGAGAGCTAGGGATACCGTTACAAGCTGAAAACCTAAAAAAAAGCGACTGGCCTTTTCAAGACCTAATTTCCTACTGATTAGGGGAAATAGTAGGGTGGCCGATAAACCAAAAAAGCCTCCTAAACCACGAAAGAGTCCGATACCCCATTCGGGAAGACTCCACCCATCCTTTAAAAATCCAGTTAAAAGAACTCCGTGGGGACTTAATACAGATAGCCACAAGCAAGCATAGGCAAGGGATACTATGGCAATAGGTTGAGATAAGAAAGTTCTCCAGCCCTTAGTAAGTTTATCGAAAAGTGACATTCTTATTTCTTTAGAGGGAACAATTTTCTTTTGTGAGAGTTCAGGGTTTTTATTAAATATTAATTTAAGGAGAAAATACTCTGGGAAAAATGAGACAAGATTCCAAAGAGCGATAAGACTAAAGCCAAAAAGAATACTTTGGGAGGTTTCAAAGGTGAGTAACCAGCCCGCTAATATTGGGGCACAAAGCTCTGTAAATAAGTCCACTTGGCGAAGTCTCGCATTAAAAGAGGCCAGCTCACTTTCTTTAACTGAGGCAGGCACCAAGTCATTAGCGATGGCGATATCCATAAAACTTGATCCCAAAGAGCCTAAAATGCCGCCAAGAACTAATAAACTTAAAATTAAAGAAGATTTAAGAGATAGGCTTGAGTGAGCAAAATCGATGGTGCTTAGGTAATAAAGAGAGGAAAAGCCTATAATTACACCCGCTTGCTGAATTGAAATGCCGAGCTTCGCAGCTGAAAACCGGCTTACGCGATCTATAAGCTTTGCCGTTTTGGGAAAAAAAAGAGCATTAGCAAGCCTGATGAGGAAGTAATAAAGAGCCGCGTATTGTAACTCCCCAGGTACCAACTTTAAAATGGCGAGAGGAACCGCGAAATCCCACGCTTGATCCCCTGATCTGGTCAACACCCTTCCAAGCAAGAGTACTTTCTTTATATTCCATGTGGTTTTAGACATGCGCTGAATAATAGATGAGGTAAAAACCAATGCCAACCATGCCAACCTTTTTCATTAAAATTCGTTAAGTTGAGTGAAAGCGAGTGAAAAAACGAAAATGACGGGAAAGCCCTTTAATACAGGTAAGTAGAAGTTTTTCTTGGGTTTTGAAAATATGCCTTCGTCACATCGGGTAGTTCTGGCATGCGACACGTCCTTGGCAAAGACAAGGTCCAAAATAGCACAGCTATTTTGACGGTCGCTTTACCGTTGTGCAATGGCATCGCTTCAGCGATGTCTTGCATGGGCGGAGACCATCTCCGCAATTAAAACTTTACCGAAAAATTCTCAAATGAGAATTAAACGACTCTCTTGCGGCAAAGCTCTACGTAAAAGTAAATTTAATTTTACCCCAAAATAAATCACCAAAAGAGTGAAGACCAAAGTACCACAGTAGGTAAGAGGAGCGGATATAAAGCAATTCTAAATAACCGACCGGCAAAAAACACAAAACTAGCTTTTTTATTAGATCAGGAGAAAATTAGAAAGACAAAACTATTTTAAACCCAATTGAAGGAGACTCAATGAAAATACTAGCCATCATTTTCACAGTAATAGGACTCACAAGCTGTGGAGCCCTCGGCGGCGCCATGGGTGCTATGAAAGTCCAAAGAGAGATAGAAGAAAAGGTCTGTCCTAAATACCCGATGGATCCCAACTGCACCCAAAATAGAAATAAGAAAATTGTCCTCAATGGAAAACACTGCACTACCTACAAAGAATGGAACAAAGAACTCGAAACCCACATGCGCGCCTGTCGCCCACCAAGCGCCGCTCCCGGAACAACCGCTACCATCTCTAAGGCCGAACATCAAAAGAATCTATCAGCGAAGATGAAGACATTTTGTGAAGCCCGACTCTCTATACCTTCAGGTGACGTTTCTGAATATCGAGCCGCTTGGCATGAGACTCTTGCATCTGTTCTTCGGGAAGAGGGAAAGGTTTTTGAAGACTCACATCGTTGTAAAAGCGGAGATCTGAGAGCATCTATTTAAAAAACGGTTTAGTAATTTATTTTTAAAAATTAGTTTAGGTGAATCCAAAAGTGCACGACATTAAACCAAACTAAAACAAAAGGATGATTAAAGATCGTTTTAATTGATAACAAATAACCATTATGAACTCATCTTCATTTATAGGACTCTTATCTTTAGTACAGCTTTTTATGGTTGAATCCGTAAGTCTTGCAAGAGATAATGATGGCCACCCATGTGAAAGAGACTGCGATATTTAGAAAAAAAAATTGGTTAAATTAAAGTCAAATGAAGTTAATCAAATCTCGCCCCTGCCAAATTCTCAAATAATATTGGAGTATTACAGACCTAAACTTATTGAGTCTTGTGAGTTTTTGATTACGAAGACAAGACTGATACTTCTATCACTATTAATGGTGACCGACTAGACAGAGGTTCGAAAGCGAAGCTAGGTATACTTATCGAGAAAAAGTAGAAGCTATCTATATGTAATAAGGTAAGGCTCCATTAAATGGGGCTTTTATATAAAACCACTGTCCTTAAGCAACATTCGTAATTTCTACTTCACCTTTTAAACCAGCCTTTTGAAGCTGATCTTGAAGGACGTACTTGGCAAAAGTCTTGGCAGGCATTTTAAGGGACTTGGCAAAGGAGACAGCCCGTTCAACACTGACAAGCTTGCGGCCTTTTTCAATATTGCAGAGGTCTTGCTTTGAGATATTGAGTTTTTCGGCCATTTCCACTTGAGTAAGCTCCTGAGCCTGTCTAAAAGAGAGGAGCATTTCACCAAAGCTGATATGACCAGTAAGTTTTCTAATGGCCTTCTTGGCTGAAACTCTATTTTTTGTACTCATGGTGATTTACCTCCAAAACTTCCACAACTAATTGCAGTGTCTCTTGATCCAACATATAAATGACCCGCCAGCTTCGAGACAAAGAAGAGGAGCGTTGTCCCTTTCTAGCTCCCTTTAGGGGGCATGATCTCGGTAGCCCTTAACCTAATTCAATGGCCTGTAGGCCTTCTGCTTAGGGATCTTCTTTATGTCCTTTTGAGCTTGCTTTCCAAGGACGACGATTGTGTCCATTCAATCTCCTGTTTTTAAGTATACCAAAAAGGTGTACTCATGTCTATGCTCTGTAAAATCTACTTTCCGTTCTCATAATTAGCCTTTCCGACTGATTCATGAAAGTACATTAATACAAATGAAATACGTTGAAATGGATGAAGCTTGTGAAGTTGAATTTTTATAGGGCGTTGAGTAGTTTTATTCAGTCTTTCATAAGGCCAGGGGATGTAGAAAAGCTATATATTTGTCTTTAGGTAAAGTAACGCTTAATTGAAAAAGATCTCGACTATTAAAGAAGGCCTGAAATTCAGGCCTTCTCTTTAGAGATATATTTTGTTATTGGGACACGGCCAAGGGAGCCTTTTCTCCAACATGATAATCTTCTTGTTGCTTGTGAAGAGAAGAGTTGCTAATTTCCTCACAGCCATTTCCTCCAGCGGCAAAAGCGAAGAGAATGTTATTAAGCCCTTCAATTTGAGCTTCCTTTTCAGTAAGTTTTTGTTCAAGTTTTTTCACTTCGGGATTTTTTTCATTACTGATGCTCTTTATTCTTCTAATAATGGGATGACCCTCGTTATCGTGACAGAGGTTAACTTGGTAGGTCTGATTTTCGATTGTGGACCTTTCTCTATAAGTTCTAAGAGTATTGATAAGGTTTTCGTAGCGTTGAATCTGCTTA
>JASBRV010000005.1 GCA_030149295.1 Bacteriovoracales bacterium
GTTTTTAACTAAATCACGAATTCTAAGAAGAGATTCCTTTTGATCCTTCAAGTACTTTTTAAAGGAAGCTTCAAGAGTGCTGTCAAGAGAGTCGCCACTAAAGTCAATACTCTCTATGGTCTTCTCAAGCAGACGATGAATACCAAGCGCGATGGCCAATGGATTATTAATCTCATGTCCGATTCCCGCTGAAATTTCTCCCAGCTGAGCCATCTTTGTTGTCTGGGCCATCAGTTTGTATTGTTCTTTTAGTTGAGTCTCTGTGGATTTAATTTTAGTAACATCCGTAACTGTGCCAAAAACCCTAATCACGGCATGGGATTCATCACGAATGATTTGAAAGCGCACCTGAACGTATTTCACATCACCTTTAGGTGTGACGATCCTATAAGAAATATCATAATTGGGAAGCTTTTCTAAAGCAAAGGTTGAGGCCTTTTCAAATTCTTCTCGATCTTCAGGATGTACCGAATCAAGCCAGGTTTGAAGATTTTCACTCGGATCTTTGCGCTCAACTTCAAAGATTGTATTCCAAGTAGCATCCACTTCTAAACGATCATTTAGGGGAAACCACTCAAAGATAGCCGTTTTCGCTGCAAGAAGGGCCTCCTGAGTGGAGGCTTCTTTTAGATGAAAGGTCGTGATGTCTTGAATCGAGCCCCTTAAAGAAGTCACCTCTTCTTTATTATTAAAAATTGGTTTACCCGTTACCCTCACATACTTTAATTTATTAGAAGGAGTCACAAAACGAAAAATATCCGCAAAGCTGATGCCAGAGCTTGCTCCCTGAATATAGCGCTCTAGTTTCTTTTGCTCCCCACCGGGGTAAGAAGCTTTTCCTTGAGCCAAATTGGTCGGTGTCCCAAGTGGAATTTCATAAATATTATATACTTCTCGAGACCATTTCGTTTTTCCTGTTTTTAAATCTAAAATCCAGGAACCAATGGATGCATCAGCTTGAGTGTCCTCCAAGAAAATCTCATTTCTCTTTGCTTGGTCAACATTGGTAAGCGTGATTACATAGCCACGTCCTAAACCATGCCCATCACGGTAAGGCTTGATATCAAGTTTATAGTAGACATTATCCTTTGTTAGAATCTCATAGGATTCATAAAGCTCTTCTTTTGTTTTAAGTTTATCTTTTACTTTTTCAAGGTATGCACCAAAATCGAGCTCAAAAACATCTCTGCCAATATCCCCTTCCCGAATAAAGAAGACATTTTCTATATTTTTCGTTGTTCTTCTCACGGTAAGCTCTGGACTTAGAAAGATCACTCCCACATTCGTTGTTTCAATGAGATTATTTAAATCCGTATGAGAAGTTGTCACGATGTCCATCTTAGTCTGAAGCTCATTATTAAGGGTATAGAGTTCCTCGTTAACAGAGTTTAGTTCTTCATTGGTGCTTTGAAGTTCTTCATTTGAAGCGATAAGTTCTTCATTCAGCTGTTCCTTGTCTTCTAAATGGTTACGAAGCTCCTTTTTTAAGAATAGAATTTCAGACCTTAAGGATTCTATAATGGAATTGGAATCACTAAGATCAACAGTACTTACCTTCGTTTCCTTCTCTTT
>JASBRV010000018.1 GCA_030149295.1 Bacteriovoracales bacterium
TTGAAGCTTTAGCGGGGTGTGCTTCCTTTCCTTGGCCATCATAGGGGAGACAAATTGAATCTCTTGGTAGGGAAGTGAGTAGCTTTTATTTGAATCAGTTTTTCTGATGTTTATGTTTATTTTTGTTGATGCTTGAAATGTGTAGTTTGGGCCCCAGTCACCGCTTACTTGAGAATTGAATTCTTCTAACTCTGGAATTTGGAGCTCAATGCCAAAGGGGAAAAGCTCTGAAAGGGCTTGAGGCAGCTTGAATTGGATATTTTTGGCTTTCGTTAAATTTTTCATAACAGACTCTTCAATAATTCTTATCGGTTGATTAACTATTCTTGATTTACATTACGGCCTTAAAGGGATTCAAGTAAAATAGATAATAGGGATTGTATTATTCGGAAAAAGGGATATATTGAATGTAATGGAATGGGTTAACTTTCGTCATTTGTATTCTTTTTGGATGGTTGCCAAATTAGGTGGTTTTAAAAAAGCTAGCGAGGCCATCTTCGTGAGTCAATCAACAGTAAGTGAGCAGGTTTCTTCCTTAGAGGATTATTTGGGTGATCCCCTTTTTGAGAGAACGACGAGAAGCCTTCACCTTACTCATGCCGGTAAAAAACTATTTAGCTATGCAGATGAAATTTTTCAAAAGAGTCGAGAAATCAATAGAGTGATAAGAGATGGTGAAGGAGATAGTGAGCCGACCCAACTTAACATTGGAATTGTTGGAGGGGTGTCTCGAAATCTTATCTACCGTCACTTCAGTAGCTTTTTAGAACAAAATAAGAGAGTGCATTTTGATGTCGTCAATGGTTCTTTTCTGGAGCATGTGAGGCGTTGTCAAAATTTCGAGCTGGATCTGATCATTACCTCAGAAGTGCCACGGGGAAAGGATTTGAGTGATCTTAACGCGAGGGTTATTGAAACCAGTAAACAGGCGATTGTGGGAAGAAAGAAGGTTATCAACAAAATTATAAAAGAAAGAGCTTTAACTCAAAAGATTCCTGCTTATTGCTATACTTATCCCACAGGGGACTCTCTTCAAGAAAAGTTAAATAATAAATTTTCTCACACCTTTGAATTTGTTCTCGATACTGATGATGTCTCTTTATTGAGATTCTTTGCCAACTCTAATGAAGGGGTCGCAGTAATGCCTGAAATAGGGGTTTATGAAGACTTAATGAGAGGAGACCTTGAGAAAATCTCTATACGCTTTGTAGAAGATGTAAAGTTCTATGCGGTTTATAACAGAAGAGGCATCCATAAAGATGAAATAGAAGGCATTATAAAGAATTTTTAGGCGACTGCTAGTTTCTGGTGATCCTCCAAGAGGGGAACGCGAATGGTAAATGTAGTAAATCCATTTTCTGTTTTGAAAGAGAGACTACCTGCATACTTTTCAATAACCTCGGAAGAAATACTCAGTCCAAGTCCAATCCCTTTTCCTAAAGGTTTGGTAGTAAAGAAGGGCTTAAGAATTTGATCCTTCAACTCAATGGGAATCCCCTCCCCATTATCTGAAATTTCTATAATGGCAAAACGGCCTTTTTGAAAGAGCTTGAGAGTGATCTGTTTATCTTCTTTATTCTCAACGGCATCCATGGCATTAGAGAGTAGGGAAAGAATGACTTGCTCTAATTCCGGACGTGGGATGTCACATAAGATAAGCTCTTTAGGAATTTCGATTTCATAATTTATTCAGAGATTAACAAAACTTTGTTGGCATAAGTGGAAAACTTTTTTTAGGCAAGTGTTGATTTCGACTTCTTGAGTTTTTCCGGGAGGGAGACTCTTTGAAACCTCACCTAAACCATTGACAATTTTAACTGTTCTATCGACTTGGTCAATTATTCTTTGGAGTTCCTTTTGATGGCGCTCTTCACTTAAGTCACCTCTTTTAATTCTTTTGAGAGAGAAGTGGGCAGAGGTTCGGATGATGGCGAGAGGATTATTGATCTCATGAGCGATTCCCGCCGTTATTCTTCCCAGGTCACTTATGCGATTATTATTTTGGCGTTTGTACTGCGAGAGGATTAGCTCATTATAGTGTTGGTTATGAAATCTCTTAGAGAAGAATACTCCGAGAGTAAAAATAAAAGAACTTAAAACGACTAGAGCAAGGTTTACTTGGTTTTCTATCACGCTGGAGGAGGGCTCATGCATAACCCAGCGACTCAAAAAAACTGCGACAGCGCAAAATGAAATAAAGAGAGTGAGGCTTAGATAAGTCTTTTTAGACTGATGGGGTAGGGTAAGGTTCGGTAGGGGTAAAAAGGCTAAGAGAAGTAGGTGTGTATCTACATGAATGTGTGCAATATAGTCCATTGTTAAAGTTACTAAGCACAGGGTAGCGGTATAGAGAACGCTTGGTGAAAGCTTATGGCCTTGATGGTTAAGGTAAAAAGAAATGAGACAACAGGGCATCAGGAGCATGGAGATGGATGCCATGAAAGTCATCTCGTGATAAAAAAGAAATGTTGAAAGAAGGAAATTTGAGATAAATGAAACAATAAGGAGTCCATTGATAAATAGGACCCTTCTCTCCTCATGAGGAGAGATGGTTCCAGAGCAGTCGAAGCCAAGTTTCATCATTTGGGTAAACTTCATAAAACTCATATCGGAATTTCTTTATTATCCTAAATAATTTTTCAAGAGGTTTTAGTTTTTTCCGACTTAAGTGGCTGTAATTACGAATAAACTTACATTAATCATTATAAAGGAGCAGTTTTCTATGCAGTATCTACACACAATGGTGAGAGTGAAAAACCTAGAAGAGTCCCTTGGTTTTTATTGTGAAAAGCTGGGGTTAGTTGAGACTCGGCGCTACGAAAATGAAAAGGGGCGCTTTACTTTGGTTTTTTTAGCCGCTCCTGGAGATTTAGAACGAGCCAAAGAGGACAAAGCTCCCTTGGTTGAGCTTACCTATAATTGGGATTCAGAAGAATACACTGGAGGAAGAAACTTTGGTCATTTGGCCTATCGAGTAGAAAATATCTACGAAACTTGTCACAAACTTCAATCTCTTGGTGTCACCATCAACCGACCCCCAAGAGACGGTTACATGGCCTTCATTAAATCCCCCGATGGCATCTCAGTCGAACTATTACAAAAGGGTGAACCTCTTGCCCCTCGGGAGCCTTGGAGTTCTATGGAAAACACGGGTTCTTGGTAGTCATAACCCAATCTTTACGCTAGGCTTCAGGGAAAAATTGAGAGGAGTTTGCAAGCATGATTAGCACAGAGAATGTGAGCCTAAGTTTTGGTGGCAGAAAACTATTTGATGAAGTGAATATTAAATTCAACCACGGCAATTGCTACGGTTTGATTGGTGCCAATGGGGCAGGGAAATCAACCTTCATTAAAATTTTATCCGGTGAAATTGAACCTCAGACCGGAACTGTTTCCATGGGACCTGGGGAGAGGCTCTCAATTCTCAAGCAAGATCATTTTGCGTATAACGATTTTCCTGTCTTACAAACGGTAATGATGGGAAATCAAGAGCTTTATCGTGTGATGAAAGAGAAGGACGAGATCTACGCCAAAGAAGACTTCTCTGATGAAGATGGCATTCGAGCTTCCGAGTTAGAAGCCGAGTTTGCGGAGATGAATGGTTGGGAAGCGGAAAGTGATGCGGGGATTTTGTTAGCCGGTCTTGGTATCGGCACTGAATATCATGACAAAATGATGAAAGACCTCACAGGAAGTGAAAAGGTTAAGGTCCTTTTAGCCCAGGCACTCTTTGGTCAACCCGATGTTTTACTTCTTGATGAGCCTACCAACCACCTCGACATTAAGGCGATCCGTTGGCTTGAAGATTTCCTTATGGACTTCAAAAATACCGTCATTGTTGTTTCTCACGATCGACACTTTCTCAATAAAGTCTGTACTCATATTGCCGATTTAGATTTTGGAAAGATTCAGGTCTATGCTGGAAATTATGATTTTTGGAAGACGTCGAGCGAGTTAGCTCAAAGGCTTCGATCAGATGAAAACAAAAAGGTGGAGCAAAAAGCTGCTGAACTTAAGGCCTTTATTCAAAGATTCTCTGCCAATGCTTCTAAGTCTAAACAAGCGACTTCTCGTCAAAAACAATTGGAAAAGCTCAATTTAAATGACCTTCCAATTTCTTCAAGAAAATACCCCTTTGTTCACTTCAAGCCTCATCGTGAGGCGGGAAAGGAACTTTTACGAGTTGATGGTCTTAGTAAGACGATTGATGGGGTTAAAATCTTAGATAACGTGCGCTTTTCTCTTAATAAAGGAGAAAAGGTAGTATTCTTAAGTGATAACTCTCTAGCTGTCACGACACTATTTAATATTCTTGCCGGTGAGATCGAACCTGATTCTGGGACATACGAATGGGGAGTGACTACCAGTTTGGCCTACTTTCCTTCTGATAATAAGAGATATTTTGATACTAAAGATAATCTGGTGGATTGGCTGCGCCAGTACTCCGATGATAAGGATGAATCTTTTGTAAGAGGGTTTCTTGGTAAAATGCTGTTTTCCGGCGAAGAGGCAAAGAAAAGTGCCAATGTCCTTTCTGGGGGAGAAAAAGTTCGATGCATGTTAGCGAAAATGATGCTTTCTGGAGCCAATGTTCTCATGCTTGATGGACCGACAGATCATTTAGATCTTGAAAGTATTACTGCAGTCAATGACGGTTTAATTCGTTTTGAAGGCACCGTTCTCTTTACGACTCATGATCATGAATTTATTCAGACGGTAGCAAATAGGGTGATCACTCTTAAGGGTGATGTGGCCTATGACAAACTCACAACTTACGATGAGTACCTTCAAGAGAGCGTGTATTAATGAGAGGTCTGGTCTCTTACTTTATTGAGCGCCACCTTCTTACCAATGTCCTTTTCTTTGGTCTTATCGTCTTTGCCGTCATGGGATGGTTTAATATCGGCAAAGAAGAGTTGCCTGAGTTTGAGAGCAATTGGATTCGTGTCAGTACTATCTTTCCTGGGGCACCCGCGGAGGATGTTGAACTTTTTGTCACAAAACCTCTTGAGGATGAGTTAAAAGGAGTTGTCGGTATTGAGGAGATTGTGACCACCTCGAGTGTGGGAGTCAGTAGTCTAAGAATTACAATCGATGACGATTACCCGAATAAATCTGAAGTCACTCAAGATATAAAAGATGCTATCCTCAGAACGAGCCTTCCGAGTGAAGTAAGAGAGATTCCATCTATTCGTCAGTTTAAAAGTTCTGAAAAAGCAATTTTAGATATTGGAATTTTTCATAAAGAACATACTTTTCTTGATACAAAGGCCAGAGAAGAAGTTCAAAAGTATATTTTGAGTTTTGAAAATCAACTTTTAAGCCTGCCAGAGATTAGCTCTCTTGAAAGGTCTCATTATCGTAAGCCAGAGTTACAAATAAAGGTAAAACCCAACTTATTATTACAGAAACAAATTTCTCTAGCCGCCATCACAGCTCAAGTTCGCGACAATAATATTCGAGCCCCTATCGGCTCTCTTAAAGATGATGGTGAAAGTAAGGTGAGTGCTGTTAATGAACTTGATAGTGTCGAAGCTTTAGAAAAACTCATTCTTCGCGGCAATGATACTGGGGTTCTTCTCGGCCTCTCAGATGTCGGGAAGGTTCAAAGAGGATTTGAGGAGAGTACATCTATTTTTAAAATGAATGGCCATGAAGGTGTTTTTCTCAATGTTAAGAAAAACGTCTCCACGGATATTTTGACGGCTCAAAGAAAGGTCATGCAATTCATTGAGCGCTTTAAAAAAAATAACAAAGATATTCCTATTGAAATTGTTTTGATGGATGATGAATCCTATGCTGTGACAAATCGCTTAGATATCGTATCTATGAATGGACTCATTGGCTTCTTTCTTATCATTATTGTTCTTTTGATCTTTCTTGATATGAAAACGGGCTTTTGGGTGGCAATGGGAATTCCTTTTAGTATTGCCTTCACTCTCATCATCGCTCAACTTGCCGGCTATACAGTTAACAATATGACTCTTGCTGGAATTATTATCGTCTTGGGGATTGTTGTCGATGATGCGATTATCATTGCTGAAAATATTTCTCGTCATCGTGAAGAGGGAAAGAACTTAAAAGATGCAGCTTTTGAAGGGACAATGGAAGTGATAAAACCCATCACGGCCAGTATTATAACCACTTGTGTAGCCTTTCTTCCTCTCATTTTCTTCGAGGGCTTTTTCGGTAAACTCGTCGCTTATATTCCCTTGATCGTCATAATGATGTTGATGGGTTCTTTGGTTGAGTCTCTCTTTATTCTTCCTTCTCACTTATCTAGCAAAACTCCACTTCTTGAAAGATTTTCAAAAGATTCTGGTGAAATGGGCTGGTTTCAAAGAATTGAAGATCGCTATGCAAGGTTTCTTGAATTTGTTTTTCAAAAGCGCATTGTTGTTTTAATTCTTTTTCTCGCTTTTCTTGGGGGAGGAGCTTTTCTCTTTCATCAAAAGATGCGTTTTGTAATGTTTCCTCGAGAAGAGAGTAAAGAAGTTTTTATTAGGATAAAGAGCCCTAAAGATTATGATCGAAGAAAAACGGCCAGGGCTATTGCTCCTCTTGAAAAAATCTTTGCTGAGGATAAGGAAAATGTAGTTGCTGTTCGCTCTAGTATCGCTCTTTCTAGAAGAGGGGGAGAGGTTAAAGAAAATGAAGCCTCAATATTAGTAGAATTAATTCCTGCTGATGACAGATCAACAAGTCTCAATACGTTATTGGAGAAATGGGAAAGTGCTGCTAAGGAATTAGAGGGAATTGAAAGTGCACGATTTTTAAGAGGACGATGGGGTAATTCAAGTGGCAACTCCCTTATCCTTAATATCCTAGAAAATAACGACAAAACGAGAGCTGAAGTCGCTAAAAAAGTTGAGGAGTACCTTTCTCAAAGAAAGGATGTCAAAGACATTGAGCTTGAAGAGCCTATTATGAAAAGAGAGTATGTTTTTCATATCTTACAAGACCAACTTATTCGCTACGACGTTGCGCCTAGAGAAGTGACAACTACCCTTAGGTCCTTTGTTGAGGGCTCAATTCTTTACTCGATCAATAAAGGAGAAGAGGAAGTAGATGTTCGCCTGACAGTTGAAGATAGCTTCAAGGAAAATTTAGATTCTTTACTACGCCAGAGAGTTCCTAATCGTGGCGGTAATCTCGTCTATTTGAAAAATATGGTAAGAATCGAGGAAACTCAAAAACCACTTAATATTAAAAGGACCAATTTCAAAAGAGTTTCCTCTGTGTTGGCGAATCATACGGGGACAAGTACTCCTTTAGAAATCGCCGAGGCCATGGAAAATGAACTGTTTCCCCTCATTACCAAAGAGTCTCCTACGACCGTCTTTCAATGGGACGGAGAGGTAAAAGACTCTCGGGAAAGCCAAGGTGAGTTTCTCAATGCTGTTGTGATGGTAATTTTGATTATCTATCTTATTCTCGTCATTATGTTTGATTCCCTAACCAGACCCTTTTTGGTTCTCTGTGTGGTTCCCTTCGGCCTTTCCGGTGTCGTTTACACCCTTCTTGCTCATGGAATGGGAGTTTATGGCTTTTTTGCAGCGATTGGCGCTCTAGGCATGATTGGGGTGGTGATTAACGATGCCATCGTCATGATTGATAAACTCGATAAAATGAGCCGTGGTGGTGACTTTCAAGAGGTGGCTAAGGTAGCCGCAAGTCGATTGAGACCAGTGATTGTGACCACTGTGACGACAGTGGTCGGCGTCCTGCCTACCGCCTACGGTCTGGGGGGGTATGACTCCCTTCTTGCTGAGATGATGCTCACTATGGGCTGGGGTCTCGCTGTGGGCACATTTATTACTTTAATACTGATTCCTACCCTTTATAGCTTTACTGTTAAAAGAGCTTAGCTTTATATATGGGCATATTTGTGTTCACGAATGTTAGGATTGTGTTAGAAGCATGAGATTATCGATAATTAAAGCGTTATCTATTTTTCCAAGCTCTTTTCGAGATTTCACTTTTCCATTATTCTTAGTGCACCAATAAAACTACCCCATTTTGGACGAGGGACTTCATGGAAGTTTTTAAAATTCTTTATACTGTTCTCGGTGGTCTCGGCGTCTTTTTCTACGGTATGAAGTCTATGTCGGAAGCCCTTCAATCTGTGGCCGGAGATATGATTAAGGGGATTATTCATACTCTTACAAAGAATCGAGTTTCGGCGCTTTTGGTGGGAATCGTTGTTACCATGTTGGTGCAAAGCTCTTCTGTGACCACGGTTATGGTTGTGGGGTTTGTGAATGCGGGGTTGATGTCCCTCGCTCAAGCTATTGGTATTGTATTTGGTGCTAATATTGGGACGACAATTACTGGTTGGATCATCTCGATAAAGATTGGAAAGTATGGTCTTCTTTTTATCGGCCTTGGAATCTTTCCGATGCTTTTTGGAAAGAGAAATAATATACGTCAAATTGGACGCATTCTTTTTGGTATAGGAATGATCTTCTTTGGTCTAGAACTCATGAGTGGTGCCTTCAAACCTTTAAGGACTATGCCCGAGTTTAAAGCAGCCGTTGGCTACTTCTCTCAACCCAATTATTTCTCTTATTTTGCCTGTGTTTTTGTTGGTTGTCTTTTAACAGTGATCATCCAATCCTCCTCAGCCATGCTGGGGATAACGATGGCCTTGGCCACAAGTGGAGCGATTCAATTTCCCACAGCAGCCGCTTTGGTTCTCGGGGAAAATATAGGAACAACAATTACGGCCCTTCTCGCTTCTGTTGGGGCTAATATTGAAGCGAAGAGAACAGCACGAGCTCACGCGATTTTTAATATGTTAGGAGTTTTAACTATTTTTGTGATTTTTCCTTTCTATGTCGATTTTATCGATTGGTTGGTTCCTGGTGATCCTACTTTTAAAAACCCCTCTGGAGAATTTTCTAAAATTGCTGTTCATATAGCTACTTCACATACTGTCTTTAATGTTTCGGCGGCACTCTTTTTCCTGCCTTTTGTGAAAACTCTTGCGAGTTTAGTCACGAGGATAACTCCAGACAAAGAAGAAAAAGAACAAAGACACCTCGTCATGTTTGGCGATCCTTCGACAATTGTTCCGGCAGTGGCTCTCTCACAAGCGAGAGAAGAAACCTATCGTTTGAAAGATATTGTGGATCGAACTTTTGATTTGACTGAAAAAGTTCTTAAAGGAAATATGAGCAAAGAGGAAACGAATGAGGCCATCGCTAAGATCAGACATTATGAAGACTCATGTGATAATATTCAAAAAGAAATTACTGTTTTTGTTTTAAAACTTCTTGAGCGACCCTTATCAACCAGAGAAAGTGCAGAAGCCCATTCCCTCACTCATATCGCAGATGAACTTGAGAGTATCAGTGATTATCTCACTAATATTGCTAATTACTCAAAACGAATGCCACTTGAAGTTTTACTCGATGAAGAGGCAGGAGCAGACTTTTTCTCCTTATTTCGATCTGTAAATGCATATTTTAATGATGTGACGAAGGCCTTTATTAATAGCAGTGAAATTGACATGCAGGATTGCCTAAATCGCTCTGAGAACTTGAGAAAAAAGGCTAATAAAATTAGAGGAAGACATGTCGAAAGGGTAGGAGAGGGTCGCTATGAGCCAATGACCGCTCTAACCTATTCAGATCTTATTGTCGCTCTGAGAAAGATTAGAAGTCATACTCAAAGTATCGCAACTGACCATTTTGCCGCATTTACGGCAGAATAAGTTCTGGTTTTCCGAATTTACGAAATCGATCCTCGTATTGTGGCTAAATGCCCTGTAGCATGGTTCCATGGACAAAAGACATCAAAGAAAACCAAAAAAGAAAATTTCCCAAAAAGCTAAGAAAAAGCTTAACCCAGTTAAGCGATTTCAAGAGTATAGACCCTTGAAGCACTTGAGAAAAAGCCTAGATAAGGGTGATGTTCTCAGCCGCCTCTAAGTAATTTTCGTCACGAGGGCATGAACTCCATAAGCCACGAAAAAGAGAAATATTGCCATCATCATTAATGCTTGAAACCTTGAGTTCCTAAAGGCAGGATCTTCTGTTCTTTTGAGTAACATGAGTAGACTCAAAGCACAGAGAGGAATAAAAAGAGCACCCACCACAGCATAGATCAGTTGGATAAACTGAAACTTCATGCCTATGGTACTTAAGCTGGCAATTGAGATAAAAGTCAGGAATTGGCGATAGGGTTGTGACCTTTTTAAGTCGATTTCTTCTTCTTTTTTATCCAAAAGTCTTATGTCAGCATAGAGGTAGGGAACTGATTGCCAAACACCAAGAAGACTTGAAAAAATCCCGCAAAAAAAGCCTATCTTAAAAAGCCATGCGGCCCAAGTTCCAAGTTCTCTTAAAAAAAGATCAGAGATTTGGGTAATGAATTTCGTGCCTTCTTTGCTTACCTCTGGAAGTTTGGAGCCAATGATCATCATTGATATACTAAAGAGTCCTGTCAGTGAGTAGCTAACGGCTAGATCAATTTTTGACTTTTGATAGCCTTCGTTGCCTTTTCTTCCTTCTTCTTGAATCCAATATCCATAGCAAACGATAGTCAGTGTTCCTCCCACTCCTCCTAGTAAACCAAGAAACCACGGGGAAGTGAAAGAAACCGATTTAAATTGAAAGAGCTCTCCGGGAGATTGAATGAGAGTGGCACTTGTTGCGATTACGGCAAAGAACATGAGGCCAATCAAGACCATCATGACTTTTTCAAAAAGCTCAAATCGGGCGGTCCACACTAAGAAATATGCTAGTGCGCATAATGAAAAACTGAGAAATAACTTGGGCATCCCAGTCATAAGAGCAAGAGAATTAGTCGCACCATTGAGAAGGGCCCCACCTACACAGTAAGACCAGATAAAAAGGTAGAAATAAAAGAGATAGCGAAATGGTTTCCCTAGTTCCTTTACCCAGCCATGGACAAGAGGTTTACCGGTAGCAAATTGGTAGCGAGCAATACCATCTGTGAGGATGTACTTAAAAAAAGCTCCAATAATAGGCAACCATATAAGTAGACCGAGTTTATTACCCGCTATCGCCCCAGTGATAAGATCACCTGCTCCGACTCCTGTCGCTGCTACAAGTAATCCAGGCATAATGAGATCAAAGGTTTTCTTCATAAGTTCTCAACGTTATCGAAATTGTAACGATTGAGCTTTTTCCTGTCTATTCAAGAGAATTCAGAAAATGTTAAGATAAATTATGAACTCATTTAATGTCATTTACTTTGATGGTGTATGCAATCTATGTGATGGCTTTATCTCCTTTCTCTTTCGATTAGGGCTTCAAGAAAATATGAGAGTGACATCTCTTCAAGGTGATTATGCTAAAGAAAGTTTACCTTCTCAAATGACTGAGAATCTTTCTAGTGTTATTTACCAAAGAGAAGGAGAGTTCTTAAAAGAATCTCATGCCGTTATTATGATTCTTAGTGACCTCAAGTGGTATTTTAAACCTATTCTAGTTCTTCTCATACTACCAAGCTTTCTTAGAGATGGTCTCTACCGTTGGGTCGCAAAAAATCGCTATCGCTTCTTCGGAAAAAAAGAGACTTGTCGTCTTCCTACTGAAAATGAAAAGGGAATGTTTCTCCCCTAAAAGGTTTAATTTTGATCGATATTCTTATAGTCATTATCTATCTTGGGCTTATTTTTACAGTTGCTTTTCTTTCTCAAAGAGAAGATCTCGATCATGAGAGGTCAGACGAAGAGATTGTCTCCGATCAATACTTAGCTGGTAAGAGTCTCTCTTTTATTGAGAGTTTAGGAAGTATTATTGCCACCGAGGTTTCCGCTCTTACCTTTATTGGAATACCAGGCTTTGCCTTTACGAAGGACTTTTCTTTCCTTCATTTTTATATAGGAGCTATTTTTGGCCGTTACTTGATTGCTCGCATGATTGTTCCCTTAATTTACGATAAGGGTCTCACTCTCTATGCCATTATGGGAAAGAATGATTCCACCGAAAATGGTAAACGGATGACGGCCTTAATTTATGCGATTTCAAAGTTATTAGCTGTTGGAGTGCGTCTTTATGCAGGTTCAATTTTAGTTGCGGAGTATTTTGACCTGTCTATTATTCCTGCCCTTATTATTATAACGGGGCTTACCTTCTTTTATACTCTCATCGGAGGATTAAAGGCCGTTGTAAGAACCGACCTTTTGCAAACTTTGTTGTTTATTGGTGGTGGCACTGCAGCCCATTTCATTATTCCAGATATTTCAGGCCACTCATGGGGAGAGTTATGGTCATTAGCCGCTAGAGATGGCCATACTTGGATATTTTCCTTCGAAAAAATCCATCTCTTTCTCATTGGTGTCTCTGGTGGTGTTCTCTTTGATATGTGCACCCATGGAGTTGATCAAGATTTTACTCAAAGGTTAATGGGAGCCAAAAGTGAGAGAGTAGCTAAGTTTTCTATTTTCTTTTCTTCTTTTTTTTCTATTTTAGTCGGGGGACTTTTTTTAGGAGTAGGAGCTCTTTTGTATGGTCACTATCAATTAACGCCTCTACCCCCAGGGCTTGAGGGAGACAAGGTTTTTTCATTTTTTATTACCGAATACTTTCCCTCACCTTTAAAAGGATTTATGCTCGCGGGGGTTTTAGCGGCGACGATGAGCACGCTTGATTCGACTATCAATGCGCTATCAAGTGTTTTATGGTCAGAAATATGGCCCAAGAGGGATATACATCAAATCAAGAGATACTTGCGTGTGGATACATTGATCATTTCCTGTTTACTTCTTTTTGTCGCCATCGTGGCAAAAGAGTCTCAGGGGGTTTTGGTTTTAGGACTAAAGGTGGCTTCTTGGTCAGCCGGTGCTCTTGCTGCTCTTTTTTTCTCTCAACTGATTTGGCCAAAGTGGACGAAGGTGCCACTCGATGGAGCCACCGTGACTCTCGCTTATGTGGGAAATATTATTTTTCTTCTTGGCTATATCTATGGTCTTAAAGGACCATGGCAATGGAATGTTTACTTTGGTATGACCGGAGCGACATGCGCCTTATTCATTAGAAGAGCTTTTTTAAAAGCTTTTTAGCCTTATCCTCCAACTTCTTCGCTTTCTGTTTCGTTCCTTGTTTTTGCTGGTCTTTTAATTGGGAGAAGACCTGTTTAGACTCTTTTTTAATTTTTTCTTCCTCTTCTTTGAGTTCTTTATCGAGGCCATTCTTTACACTCTCAATTTGTTTTTTGTACTTTTCTTGAAGAGGACCAATCTTTGCCATTAACTTATTTCTGAGTTTTTCTTTAGCAGCATTTACTTGGTTATCAATCTCTGCTTTTAAACCTCTCGCTAACTCTGTGGCAATATTGGAGCGAAACTTCCATTTGAGGGACTCCCACTGACCGTTAGCTGTTGCATTCATAGTGACTTTATTCATTCTCCTCAAGCTGTTACTCACTACTTCTTTAACGAGTTTCTTCGGTGACTCTACTTGAAACTGAGGATCAGGAAGACTTGTCGCTAAAGAGACATGGATGTTTTCTTGTTTCTTCTCTCCTTTTAGTTCAAGTTCGCCAACTTGTTCATTGAGAATGATACCCAGGTCTTTGGACTTGCTAAGCTTCTTTTGGGGAAAAGGGAATTTCTCTACAGAGAGGGAGAAATCTTGAGAAGCTTCTTTTAAATGGTGATTGAGGTTACCGTTAATCTTAAGTCCGTAGAGTTTTTGATTGGGAAATTCTCCGCTTAAATTAAAGCTGATCGGTTTTTTGGTGACTCTGGGAGCATTAGAAATATTTGAGATCACACCCTGAAGATTGCCTGAAAATTTGGACTGGTTAGCTTTTGAGGTAATATCAACCTTCTTAATCCAGAATTTAGGATTGGTTCCCGGAACTTCAAAAGTATAAGTTTTCCCTTCTCCTCTTTGGCGAGGAACCAATTGGTCTTTAGGGCTTCTTTCAGACTTTGGGGGCGGCATATATTCTTTAGCAACTTCAGAGTACTTGCGAATCGTTGTAACATTTTGACCGAAAACCTCTCCCATGAGAGAGTAGGCGATTTTTTCGGGATCTAGGGTGGGGACACCTGCCATCGCTTGCAGACTTTGCATATCTTTTTCGATCCATTGATCAAAATTCTGCGACGTTTTTTCGAGTTTTTTTACATCATTTCTTAGGTTTCTGATTTCTTTTTCATATTCTTTGTAAGTTGAGCTGGCATCCTTGATAAGTTTATTCGCTTCACTAATAGATTTAATGGGGTTTTTCTTATCCCACTTGTAACCTTTAATTCTCGCCTCTAGGTCTTTTAATTTTCCTGAATCTTTAAGCTCTTTGATCTTATTTTTATAATAAGCCTCTTTTTCTTTTAATTCGGCTTCTAGCTCTTTGATTTTCTTTTCTGTGTGAAGTTCACTTTTGATTTCTTTGATCTCTGTTTTAACATTCGATCCGCCAATGACATTCGCGACATTGCCAAGAGCATTGCCTTCAAGATTTTCACTAGCAACTTTGAGTGCAGTATCTTCGATTTTTTTTAGTTGAGGAGATTTCTCTTCTCTGTTTGGATAAATTTTTCCAGGTTTTTTTCTTTGGCTATGCCACTCGATGTTATTTACCTCTCCCAGATCAACTATGAACTTTGCTTTAAGAAGTTCAGAGACAATGAGGTGAAAACGAATTCGACTAATGGAAACAAGGTTTCTCTCAGGCTTATCTTTATCAGTGACCTGAATTCCTTTAATTAAAAGTGTTCCAGAAAAAAGACTTGTTTGAATATCTGCTATATTGATCTCCGCTCCATAGAAATACTCAGATGTCCAAATAATAGTCTTTCTTAGGTGATTATCAAAAGCAAAACGCCCATAGAGTCCGATAAGGGTAAGGATAATCGTTGCAGGAATGACGGCGCCCCATCTAATGAGGCCCTTTTTCTTTTTATCCGTAGAGGTTGTCATATTTGTAATACCATTTATAAAGAGAAGTTGCTTTAATCACTTTCCAGAGTTTTGTTTCTTTAAAGCGCTCTACAACTGTTTGTCGATATTTTTGAATGAGAATTTTACTGATGATAAAAACCACAGGGGTTAAGCAAATCGAAACAACACCTGCTCCCATTATAATTGTATTATTAAATCGGGTAAGTGGAACAAGAGGTGCATTAAAGAGAGTAATCCAAAGACTCTCAAGAGAGGAGTTTGTAAGGAGAGCTGTACCTACCTGATGAAAAATGGGATCCAGTATCCAAGCAATAAAAGCAAAGAAAAAGGCAGAGACAAACATGGCGCCGATTTGCACACGAAAGAAAAAGGCAATAAAGAGAATGATGAGACCTTGCAAGCTAAGGATTGGAGACATGCCTAAAACAAAACCTAAGCTTATCCCAGAGCTCAATGAGTAAAGACCCGTATCGCTATTGAGGAGTTTAAGGAGATTAAAAATTTGTTTGAATATTAGTGTCATAAAACAAGGCCTCCGCTGGAGACCTTATTCTAAAAGAGGGGTAAACTTTTTGGCAATTAACTTAAAAGATCAAATTTATTTAAAATCTTCCAGCAGCCTTTACCAGCTGTCTTTAGGGTATAAGCGGATCCTTTGATCTTTTTTCTCAAGTTTGAGATGTGGACATTAATAGTTTGGTCTTGAACTACAATATTGCCATAAAGGTGGCGGTAAAGGTCTTGTTTTGACACGCATAGACCTTCATGCTCCATGAGAAATGAAAAAATTTGTAATTCCATTTCAGTGAATTCCTCAATCATTTGGTCTTTTGTTTTTAAGCTCTGCTTAGGCGATGAATCTTGAATGACAGAAGTGATATCTATAGCCTGAGAATAGATAAGGCCATTTGGGGATGATTTAGAAGACCATTGAAGCCAAATGATTCTTTTATCTTTAGTAAAGAAACGGTTCGTGTAGCTCTTTACGCTTTTCATTTGAGAGGATCGGGCGTTTAGGCTAAGGGTAATGGCCATGGTGTCTTTTAGGTCTTCTGGATGAATGAGACTAAAATAAGATGTTTTTAGTAAGTCCTCATAACTGTAACCCAAAAGTTCACACCAATTGGGACTAAATTTATAAAAGAAATCTGAGCCATTGGTAATGGCGTAGTAGCTATTTGGCATTTGAAAGAGGTTCTCTCTTTCTTCAGTTGTGAAATTTGCTGACTTTAGCGCTGGTACATAAACTTCCTGTTTCTGAGTGATCATAGTCATCTTTCTTTCCTCTCTGATTAATCTTTTATCTTTGATAAATAAAATTTTTTTCCTTGGAAAACTTATAGAGAAAGTCTAAGAGTAAAAACAAGAGCTTAGGGTGAAGTTTTCTTCAAAATTGTGAAAGAATGAATAAATCTTATTAAATTCTCAATAAATTTCAATAACTTAGGCGAAGTAATTATTTTTTAAGGAAGTAAAAAAAATTAATTTAAGATGGAAAAGTCATTTCTACTGGCGGCGGACAAATTGTCAGAAATCCACCGTTTGATTTGCGCACTGCGTTTGAGAAGATAGAGTCATCGAGGGGTCGATAACTGGCCTTGAAGCTTGTAAAACATTTGGTGTGAGAAATATTCTCTAGCAAGGTTCAAGGCCTTTTCTTTTTCAACAAAGCTTCCTTAGAATACTCCCATGAAACCTGTTGGTTACCTTCCTTTTATTTTATTTTCTTTTTGGCTTCTTCTCATTGTTCTTAAAAAAAGAAAGGCTCTTCAAGAAGAAAAAAGAAGGGCAAGAAAGGCATTTTTAGAGGATAGTAAAGTCGGACTTTCCTTAAAGAAAAAAGATTATTTAATAGATCAAAGAGGTATTGAAAGAAGTAATCCTATTGAGAGAAAGTTTAAAAGACGCTTTCTTTTTGAATTGCTCGAAACTTTTCATCATCAATGTGCTTCTTGCCATAAGGGAGATGTCAAACTTACTCTGGATCATTTCTTTATCCCTAAAAGTCAGGGGGGAAATTTAATGGTAAAGAGCAAAAGAGGTTATTGGGTGTGTAACGCTCTTCCTATGTGTCGAAAATGCAATCAAAGAAAGAGGGACCTTCCAGCTGAGCAGTTTTTTCAGCCCGAAAAGCTTCATGAGTTAAAATTGAAAATGGTAGAGTTGTCTTGGTTAATTAACGATTTTTATCGAGATGACGAATAAACCTTATCATCGACCGTTACCAGCCTTTGACTTATCTTTATTGAAATTTACTACATTCTCGACTAATTTAAAGACTCAATAAGAATTAAAGGTTCAATATGCTAAATATTAGTCAACTCTCTAAAATGCAGGGAGGCGAGCTCCTCTATGATAATGTTAATTTTCAAATTTATCCTGGAGAGAAAGTCGGACTGGTTGGCCCCAATGGAACAGGTAAAACTACTCTGTTTCGAATGATCATAGGTGAAGATAACACCTATGAGGGACAAATTAGTTTTCCTGAGAAGTTGAGAATGGCCTATTTTTCTCAAAATGTCGGAGAGATGAAAGGTTCAACGGCTTTAGAGGTTGTTCTTAGCGGCGATAAAAAAATTCAAAAATTACAAGATGAGCTAAAAATATTTGAAGAAAAGCTCTGTGATCCAGACCTTGACCCCGATGAGATGAATAAAGTCTTAGAAAAAATGGGGGATGCGCAGACCGAGTTTGAAAAACGTGGGGGATATGATCTTGAATCTCGGGCCGAAGAGGTTTTAACTGGTTTAGGAATTGATCCCGAGGATCATCGTAAAGATGTGGCAGAGTTTTCTGGAGGTTGGAAGATGAGAATTGCCCTTGCTAGGGTTCTCGTCATTAAACCAGACCTCATTGTGATGGATGAGCCGACCAACTACCTCGATCTTGAAACGATCCTATGGTTGGAAGAGTGGCTTAAAAATTATGAGGGTGCCATATTCATGACGACCCATGATCGTGACTTTATGAATAGCGTTTGTAAGAAGATTGTCGAAGTGGCCCATAAAAGAGTCACTGTTTACTCTGGAGATTACGATTTCTATGAAAAAGAAAGAGAGGTAAGGCGCAGTCAACTTATCTCTGAGGCAAAAAAACAGCAAGAGAGTATCGCCAAAGACGAAGAGTTTATTGCTCGTTTCAAGGCCCGTGCTTCTCACGCAGCTCAAGTGCAGTCACGCGTAAAGAAACTTGATAAGATCAATCGTGTTGAAGTTCCGACAGAAGAGGAAAGTATAAGTTTTGAGTTTCCAACACCTCCACGAGGAGGCGATGATGTTGTGGTCATAAAAGATTTAGCAAAAGTTTGGCCTAACCCAGACGGAACTGAGCATACTGTTTTCGAGGACCTCAATGCTATTATCAAAAGGCAGGATGCAGTGGCGGTTGTTGGTGTGAATGGTGCGGGGAAATCAACTCTATTAAAAACGATTTGTCAGCAAACGGATGCAACGAAAGGAGATGTTCAGATTGGGCCTTCGATTAAATTGGGCTATTTTAGCCAATTTTCTTTTGATGTCCTTAATCCAGAAAGCACTGTCTTAGAAGAGACCCAATCGGCCTTGCCAGAGGCGAGTGATGGTTATTTAAGAAACCTCCTAGCAGCCTTTCTTTTTAGGGGGGATGATGTAAAAAAGAAGGTGCGCCACCTTTCAGGAGGGGAGAAAAGTCGCCTATTATTAGCCGTTCTTCTTTCTCAAAATAATAACTTTCTTGTTCTCGATGAACCTACCAACCATCTTGATATTCAATCGCGTGAGGTGTTGCTTCAGGCTTTAAAAAAATTTGAAGGCACGGTTCTTTTTGTTAGCCACGACAGGCATTTTCTAAGGGAGCTCACAAAGAAGGTTTACGAGGTTGCCAAGAATGAAGTGATTATCTATCCGGGCAATTATGATGAATATCTAGCGAAAAAGGCTTCTGGATCATAATAGCCCTGGGCTATCAATAACTAGACATTTTGTTAGTCTTTTAGAATGATTAACTGATGAATCCTTTTAAAAAGATCGAGGTCGTCAGTGGCAACAATTACCCAACTTGAATATCTCCTCGCTGTGGAAGAGGAAAGGCACTTTGGTAGAGCTGCAAAGCGCTGTCATGTCGCTCAACCATCTCTTTCAACTCAAATTCAAAAACTCGAAGATGAGCTTAATGTGATTATTTTTGATCGCTCCAAAAAACCCATTATGGTGACAGATGACGGCCAGGTAGTCATTGAGCAGGCTAAGGTGATCCTTAAGGAGCACCGAAAACTTCCTTTTCTCGCCCAAGGAAGTTCTGATGATCCTAGGGGTGTTTTTGAACTTGCTGTTATTCCCACACTTAGCCCTTATCTTCTCCCTCTTTTTCTAGGGGATTTTTCTCAAAAGTTCCCCCATGTTCAATTGAAAATTAGAGAGGCGCAAACAGATGATATAATTCGTTTGCTCAAAGATGAAAAAATTGATGGTGCTCTTTTGGTGACGCCCTTAAACGATAGTCAAATTTTAGAGCGTCATCTCTTTTATGAGCCCTTTTATGCTTATTTTTCTCGTTCTCATCCACTTCTTGAAAAGAAGTTGTTAAAAGATAGTGACTTAGAGGGAGAGGATTTCTGGTTGTTAGAAGAAGGGCATTGTTTTCGCAATCAAATGCTAAATATTTGCTCTATTGGAAAAGAAAATAAGGTTTTAGAAAATGTAGAGTTTTCAAGCGGGAGTTTGGAAACCTTAGTTCAGTTAGTCAAACAGAATAAGGGTTTTACCATGCTTCCTGAATTGGCGACTAAATTACTTAGCTCTGCGGAGAAAAAACATTTGCGCTCTTTTCAAAACCCTGTTCCTACCCGTGAAGTGAGTTTAGTTCACAGTCGCTCTTTTCTTAAAGAGAAAATTCTTCAAGCATTAGAAGAATGTATTATTGAGAATATTCCTGAGGGAATGAAGTCTCTTAAAAAAGGAAATATTCAAGTCATTAAGATTTGATATATTTCTCAACAAGGTCAGCTGATAAGTTTATTGGGGGCGGGAGTTCATTTTAATAATTTTTGAACTCTCTATTGGTCGATACTTCCAAGGACTCGCTTCATGAAGCTGTTAAGTGCTTCTTTTTGAGGAGTGCCAGATTTAATATCTTTCGCCACTTCGACTGAGCCATACATGTTTGAGAGAAGTTCGCCAATTGTATCGAGCTCTTCATCTTTGAAGCCTTTAGCCTGAGAAACGTGCTCAAGCACCTCGATGGCCTCTAAGACGAAATCTTCATCATTACTTTCAATAAATTCAACGAGGTTTTTAATGATAGGTAACTTCATCGTTAGCCGTTTAGTTTTGAGACGAGCTCTTGGACCAACTCAATTTTATTTCCTTGGGTTTGCTCAACTAATTCCCCGCCCGAAAAAGCGGCAAAAGTAGGAAGGTTGCTCACATTGGCAAGCTTTCTTGAATTGGGCATTTTCTCAGCATCCACATAAACAAAAGAAATACCTTCATGTTCACCCGCGAGATTCTTAATTTTTGGCTTAATCATGCGACAATTTCCGCACCAGCCAGCACCATATTGAACAATAACCTTGTCATTAGATTGAACAAATTCTTGTAGATTATCATTTTCTAAATCAATCATAGTGCCTCCTTAAAAGCTCTTTGAGACCTATACTAAGCCCATTTTTTAAATAATCAATGGGCCGTCTAAGAACAAATAATTATATGAGATACCTCATAGCCTGAAACCCAATAAATGAATATAATATAGAAAAGGAGAATCACGTGAATAATGCAGTTACCCATAATATAGCTCTTTTTCTCTCGGGAGAAGAGGTGGCAGACGACTCACTTTTACAATATGCCCATGATGGGCTCTTTAGTGGAAATAATCACTTTCATTTGGTGCATATCGTTGATGAGGCATCTTTAAAAAGTCTCCCCGTAAATGTTGATCCTAATGATGAGGAAGCGGTGAGAAACTTTTACGATGAGAAATTTTCGGCTTTTAGTGAGAAAATGTCCCAGCAATGTGAAAAAGGCCTTCAAATGAAGCGCCATATTCTTTTTCATAACCAAGCGAAGCTTCATGCTCTTCACTTTCTAAAAGAGATTAAAGCGGACTCTTGTGTTTTAGCAACCAGAGGTGAGCAAGGAGTTGAGGGAATTTTTGCTGAAAGCTTCTCTTATTACTTAGTTGCTCATGCACCCTGTGATGTATTGGTTGTGAGACCTCGTGATAAAAAATGATAGAGGCTAATGGCGCCACAGACTCCAACGTTAAGAGAATTCTTTCTGCCTATGAGGGGAATGCTGACGATGGAGTCTGCTCTTTTTAAAACACTTTCAGAGAGTCCATATCTTTCATTACCTAGGATGATCGCCATTTTCTTTTGATCACTTTTAAGTTCAGATAGATCTACAGACTCATCAACAGTTTCTAGTGCATAGATGAAGTAGTCCTCACTTTTTAAGGACTCTAAACAGTTTAGAGTGTTTTCGTGGTATTCATAGGAGACCCAATGATCTGTGCCAAGGGCGGCTTTAGCGGTTTTCGAGTTCTCAGGTGTTGCCGTATAGCCACATAGGTGAATTTTTTTTACTCCAAAAGCCTCTGCACTTCTAAAAAGAGAGCCAACATTAAAAGCACTTCTTAGATTATCTAAAACCAAAACTATTTCAGCTTGTTTTTCCTTAACCTTTGGTTGGACCTTTTCTAAAGGAGTGTCTTCGGTGCTTATAAGAAATTGATCTTCTCGAAGGTCTTTTTCTAAAAATCGCTCTAGTAAAATCAGACAATTCTCGAGGGTTCTTAGATCCTCAGGTAAAGTTTGCTGTAGCTGATCTCCTAAGGCTTGGATTTGTTGTGACTCGTGTTTTTTAAGAATCGCCACGTATTGGTGAAAGGCCACAGCATTGGCCTTCCAATCTGGCGTTTTGAAGTCTGTTTGCTCCATTTGTCTCAATAGGCGCCACAAGCTATCAGCGATCTGTTTTTTACTAAAAGAGAGAAATGCTTGAGGTGGTATTTGAAAGGCCATAAGGGGGAATTTGTAGCAAAATTCCCGGTCTTTTGCTACAACATGGGAATTATCTGTTCGTGGAGTTGTTGCAATGTCCCAAAAACCATCGCCTAAGCGTCATCTAATCACTTCGGCCCTTCCTTATGCTAACGGGCCGATCCATTTCGGTCACCTTGCAGGAGCTTATCTATCCGCTGACGTTTATAGCCGCCATAAAAAACTCCTAGGGGAAAAGACTCTTTTTATCTGTGGTAGCGATGAGCATGGCGTAGCAATTATGCTCAATGCCAAAAAAGCCGGTATTGATTACCAACAGTATGTGGACAAGTGGCATGCTGAGCATGGAGAAGTTTTTAAAAAGTATGGAGTGGAGTTTGATTATTTTGGCCAGACCTCAGCTCCTTATCATGCTGAGGAAACAATAAAATGGTTTCACGAATTAAATGATCGTGGCTTTATTGAACCTCAGGATAGTCAGCAGCTTTATTGTAATGATTGTCATAATCATCTTCCTGATCGTTTTGTTGAGGGGACTTGCTATGTCTGTGATTATGAAACGGCAAGAGGCGATGAGTGTCCTAATTGTGGTGAATTCATTGATCCGGTACGATTAAAGAATCCTGTTTGTAAAATTTGTTCTTCTCAAAATATTAAAGAAGTTACCGTTACCCAATATTATCTCATGCTTTCCAAATACCACGAAGAATTTAGAAAGTGGTTTGAAGCAAAAAAGGGAAGTTGGCGTAAAACGGTTTGGCCATATGTTGATAGTCTCACTAAAGAAGAATTAAAGGACAGGGCCATTACCAGAGATCTGGATTGGGGCATTGATGTTCCTCTAGAAAACTGTGAAGGAAAGAAACTCTATGTTTGGTTTGATGCTCCTATTGGCTATGTCTCTAACACCAAAAAACTATTAGAGGAACGTGGAAGTCAGGAGGATTATCTTAAAGACTGGTGGAATAATGAGGAAACCGATCTCACCCATTTCATTGGTAAAGATAATATCATTTTTCATACCATTATTTTTCCCACCATGAGTATGGCTTCAGGAAGGGCTAAGGGCGCTGATCATGTGCCGGCCAATCAATTCCTTAATTTAGAAGGAAAGCAATTTTCTAAGTCGACGGGACATTATGTTGATGCTCTTGAGGCCGTGGATGAGTTTGGTCAGACAGCACTTCGCTATTATCTTCTCTCTATTCTTCCCGAGCAAACGGACTCAAGCTTCAGTTGGGAGCAGTTTCAGGCTAAGGTGAATAATGAACTTGCCAATAATATTGGAAATTTCCTTAATCGATGCTTAAAGTTCACTCAAAAGCATTGGAAAGAAGGAATGGCTTCGGAGTTTTATAAGGACTTCTTAAAGTCTGAAGAACTCAAGGTATTAAGTGAAGACTTAATAGAAGTAAATCAACTTTTAAATGAGCAGAGTTTTAAAAAGGGGATTGAAAAGGTCATGGTTATTGGTAACAAGGCCAATAATTATTTTTCTGAGCAGGCTCCTTGGGCCCTTATCAAAGAGGACAAGGAAAAGGCCGGGAAAGTGTTAGCCGCTTCTTCGGTTTATGCTCTGTGCTTAGGAGTTGTGATGCAGCCCTTTTTGCCTGATCTTTCCGTTGGAATTCTTCAGCACTTTGATAATATTCTCGACGAAGAGAAAAAGAGTAAAATTTATCAAGGCAAACTCGATGTGTTAGAGGAAGTTTTTCAAAATGGTCACTGCTTAGAGCATGACGTGAATGCTTTGGTTCCAAAAATTCAAGACGAAACAATCACAGAATATGCAGCAAAATTGGAGAAGGTGTGAATTTTCTCATCATCGACGACAGTGATGATGCAAGAGAGCTTCTCTCTTTTCTTTTAAAGATGGATTTTCCTGAGTCCATTCGTGTTCTGGCACGTTCTGGTAATGAGGGAGTCTCCCTTTTGAATGAGCTCTTTGATAAAATTCAAGTTATCATCTGTGATTATCGTATGCCTGATGGTGATGGGCTTTCAGTTTTTAAGTCGTGGCAACAGTCTTATTCTCACATCCCTTTTATTCTCTATTCTCCTGATGCCCTTAGAGTGAGAGGAGAGTTCCTCAGTCATTCCCATAGAGATCACAGGAACCTCTTCTTTTATGATAAGACGGAGGGGATTGATGGTTTTATGGATTTAATAAAAAAACTGATGGCAGGCAGTGAAGAACAATTGCCGCTGGCTTAACTCTTTTACCTTTCCTTATTTCTCTTCTTCCTGTTCATCCTCTTCTTTTCCTTCTTCTTCACTAAGAGAATCGGTTGGTGCCATATTATCCCCTTGGTTGAGGGCTTCAAGCACAGGAAGAGTGATTTTTTGGCCTACCATTAAGTTATGACTTAGTTTTTGGTCTTGTTGTTGTCTTCTGACAAGCCAATAGGGAAGTTCGACTTCTTTAAGAATTTGAGTCAGAGTGTCTCCTCTTTTTACAGTGTAGGTCTTCTCTGAGGCTACACTGTAGTTTTCAAAGAAGTCTTCTTGAATAGAAAGGTGATAGGAATTTCTCTCTTGAGTAAATCTAAGCTTTGTTTCGTCATTCATATAAAGACGAATTTTTTGACCCATCAGAATAACTCTACCAAAGGCAAGTGAATTCCATTGGCGAATTTTTTGAGTCTTGACTTGCAGCCATTCGGCGTAGTGGCCAAGGGTTTCATCGGTCTCAACTATAATCTCATAAGTGTTCTTCTTAATCCTTCTCGTTTCTAATTCGTAACCTTCTAGTTTAGGCGCTGAAAGGGGAGGGAAGGGTCCATAAAGGGCAGCCGTGCTGACTTTTGCTTCTTTTTTTGTTGTATCGCGAGAATCAAGACTTTCAAGGGATGGACCAACTTTTGGCATTTCCTTTTTTGCGACAAGCACCGGCTCTGGAATAATTTTTGTTTTCTTTCCAGGAATTTTTAATTTCATACCGGCATAAATTCGAGAAGGATCACTTAAGCGATTAAAGATGACGAGATCTCTCATGTTAACTCGATAATATTGAGAAATCTCAAAGAGATTCTCTCCTCGAGAGACAATGTGTAATCTTTGTGCGTCCCCTTGGGGGGGAGAGGTTTCAAGAGCTTCAAGTTTTTTATGAATTTGGGCGACATTAAGACCCGACCTATTGGGGATATAAATAGTGTGCCCTTTGGGAAGAGGTAAACTCATAGAGTAAGCTGAGCGCCTAATAGAGGGGTTGAATTCTTTAAATTGAAATTTGGGTACTTGGGTTGCTCCGAGGATTTCTTTTACACTAAGTGCTTTGGGAAGAATAATTGGTTTAAGGTCTAAGGCCTTAGGAGCTTTAAAATCAGGAAAGTACTTTTCAGGTTGAGAAGAGATGAGAACAGTGGCCATAAAAGTCGCATAAAAGTTTTTTGAGGCAAAACCAAAACGACGGCCACGATACTTATCAATAATTGTATGAATATCAGTCGTTCCCAGCTTACGAATCGCTCTTTGCATACTCCTCGCACCATGGTTATAAGCCGTCAAGGCCAATGGCCAGGAATCAAGTAGTCGGTAGTTGTCTTTGAGAAGGCGAAGGGCCCCTTTTGTTGCCTTAAAGGGGTCTCTTCTTTCATCGACGGTGTAACCAATTTTTAAACGATAAAGCCTTGCTGTGGCCCGCATAAATTGCCACATCCCTGCCGCACCGACTTTTGAGTATGCATGGGGGTTAAAGCTGGATTCAACATGAGGAAGAAACTTTAACTCTTCTGGTAGATTGGCCGCTTCTATTTCTTGTTCAATAAAGGGCATATATTGATAGCTTCGCTTTAGTCCTTTGAGATATCGGTCTTTGAGTCCATATTGAAAACGCAGATTTCGTGCCATTTGCCGGAGGTTATTTGGTGATTGGGGGCCAATAATCTCAGATAGATTCTTTTGGTCTTCATTATATTGCTCAGGTTTACTCTTTGCCATGGAGCGAAGGAGCTTTTTGTAATGGTTTCTTTGTCCTTTTAAATAACGCCTTCTTTCTCTACGATCTTTTGGGAGAGAGACTTTTTTATAAACTATACTGAGATCTTCGCTATCATGTAAGAACGCTTCCTGGGTGGTAATTTCTGTGTAAACTTTTATCCAAAAATTCACTCTTTTTTCTACATTCCCTTTTATGGGGAACTCCGGTGAGAGAGCGTTAGCACAATGGAGAGTGAGAAAGGTAATGATGATCGTGGCGATAAATTGGAGAATCTTGGGGTGAAAGCTTAGTGGTATCTTATTTTCTAATGAGGGCCTTAAGGTATTGGGGGCCAAGTTGATTAATATTCGGTTCCACATAAGACCTCTCAATTTTATTTAGGCTTCCATCTTTAGAGAGCTTTTTTAAACAAGTATTAAAAGTATCACGATGAGCTTTCTTTTTAAAGCTTGCAAAGAACTCGTTCGCTTTGAAAACACCATGAAAGCGAATTTGTATGTTTTTATACTGAGGAGATTCTTTTAAAATACGTTTGTAAAAGGCCATAAAAATTAACCCATCACTAAAAACGGCATGAACTCTATTTTTGAGAAGCATTTCGACATGTGTTTTTTGATTTGAGGTCTCCACATAACTAGAAAAGAGAGAAGTATTGCCTTCAACACCTTGGAGCAGTGATTTGCCATCAATAAAGGTGATGACATCTTTGCCCCTGAGGTCTTTTACTGAAGAAACTCCATTGGGAAAGTCGGCGTTTCTGACAATTGCTCCGTTGTAATAGGTAATATAGGGTCGGGTAGGAAAGCCTTTCACTTTCGTATTTGACGGAACTGTTAAAACCCCATCATAGTCTGCTTGATTACTTTGAGAATAACTTCTTATATGGCGAACAAAAGGTTGCAGATCGATCTGAGTTTTGATGTTCATACAATCAAAGATTTTTTGAAGGATTTCAGCCTCACGACCACTTGTACCATTATCTTCCATATTCTCTGGTAAATAGGGAGCAACTAAGGAGAGCTTTTGAGCACCAAAAGCTTGGGTTAATGTTAAAAAGAGAAACAAGGCGAAAAACTTCATATTATTTATTTATTTCACATTACGGACTAATTTGAAATACCCTATAGGAAAAGGAAGGGATGAAGAGACTCGATTTTTGCGAAGACTTTTTGAAAGGGAGTGAGGCATCTCTTTATGACCTCTTTTGCGATCATGGAAAACTTGGGGAAAAAGCCCTTCAAAAGGGTCATAAAGTCACCTTTAATGATAAGCGCTCTCCTCTAATTTCTCATTTGAAAGAGCGCTTTGGTGGTCATCCAAAGGCCTTCTTTTCAGATGATTTAGCCCAGTCAATAACTCTTGAGCGTGATGCTGTTGTTTTTCTTCTCGGTGTCGGAGGCCATTTAATGATCAATTGTTTGGAGTCTTGGCAAAGCTCAGATCAATTAAAGGGAAGGGTCTTTGTGGCCATTCCTACTTACTATTCTCTTGAGCTGCGACTTTTTCTAAGGTCTTTAAAAGCAAAAGTTTTAAAAGAGGGTTTTGCTTGGGAAAAAAAAAGAGGTTACCACTGTTATGCCTTTCATTTTGATGATCGAGGAGAGTTGCTTGAGCCCTTCTCCCTTAACTTTTGGAAAAAGATTTATCACGAGGAAAAAGGGGGTGAGAGGTACCTTAAACTTATGGTCAAAAATCTTAAAAATAAAAAAGAAAAAACGAGCTTTGAAGTAAAAATTTATGAGGAATTACAAGTCTTGCTCGCCTAAAAACTCTGTAAAATCAATATTTTATGTCATTGGAGAGAGGAGGGAGGAAGTTTGACTGGCGTAATGTAAGATAAATTTATTTTGATCTCCCTCGTATTGTGTCATATGCTAAAATTAACAGATTAACATGGGAGCAGCTAATGGGCTCCCCACACAGGATTTTTTTATGCAGACAGGTACAGTTAAATTTTTTGATGAAACTA
>JASBRV010000048.1 GCA_030149295.1 Bacteriovoracales bacterium
CGGCGAAAAAAGTCTGTGATCTCGTTGGTCAAGGGCTATACGGTGTTGATATCAAGTTTGTAGAGGGCGTAAGTATGGTCGTTGAAGTCAACGACAATCCAAGTATCGACTCGGGTATCGAAGACCTCGTTCTCAAAGAGAAACTCTACCAAAAAATTGGAGAAGCTTTCCTTAAGCGACTTCCGAACTACTCACCTAGGACATAAGAAAAGAATAAAGGCGCTACAATACTCGCATCAGATTCAATGATGTATTTAGGTGTGGAAGCTTCTAATTTTCCCCAAGTAATTTTCTCGTTAGGAACTGCTCCAGAATAAGAGCCGTAACTAGTTGTAGAGTCTGAGATTTGACAAAAATAAGACCAGTAAGGGATCTCTTCCATCTCCAGATCTTGAGCAAGCATGGGAACCACACAAATAGGAAAGTCACCTGCGATTCCCCCACCAATTTGAAAAAATCCGATCCCTTTTTTATCTGCTTGATCTTGATACCATTTTGCCAACCAAACCATGTATTCTATCCCAGATTTCATTGTCGATGGCTTAAGCTCGCCCTTTAAACAGTAGCTAGCAAAAATATTTCCAATCGTGGAATCCTCCCAGCCGGGAACAACCAAGGGGAGATTTTTTTTAGCGGCCGCAAGAACCCAGGAATTCCTTTCATCAGTCTCAAAGGAAGAGTCTAATTCTCCTGATAAGAGAACTCGATATAAAAATTCATGGGGAAAAAGGCGTTCACCTTTTTCTTCAGCTTCACGCCAATGTTTGATTAAATGTTTTTGAAGTTTTCTAAAAGCTTCCTCTTCAGGAATACAAGTATCTGTAACCCGATTGAAGCCCTGTTTGAGTAATTCTTCTTCATCTCGAGGAGAAAGGTCGCGATAATTAGGTATTCTCTTATAAGAGTTATAAGCGACCAGATTCATCACATCTTCTTCAAGATTAGCTCCAGTACAAGAAATAATCGCCAATTTATCCTTTCGGATCATTTCAGCTAAGGAAATGCCCAATTCAGCAGAGCTCATCGCTCCCGCAAGGGTGACCATCATTTTGTGCCCGCTTTCCACCTGTGCTTTGTAAGCCTTCGCCGCATCCACCAAGGTTGCTGCATTAAAGTGACGAAAATGATGTTCCATAAAATTCGAAATTGAGCCCATTAAATCCTCTTTTTATTAAAGGTGCGTGGCCTGCTTATAACTGCCAGTGCAACTTTTTACCATAATAAACCTCGTACGGTGTTTTGTAATTCAAAACCCTACGGGGTCTAAAATTAATTTTACTTTCTAGGGCTTTAAAACAATCTATATCTGATATGTCTGTTTTTCTCTTAATATATTGTCTCAAGAGCCCAATTGTATTCTCAACTGTTCCTCGCTGCTGGGGTTTGTGGGGCTCACAAAAATAGACTCTTTCTTCAATCCCTTTTTTTCCTCTAAAGTCGCCACCGTTATCATTTGTAATCGTAAAAATTCTCTTTCCAGTCTCCTCTATTATTTTTTTCGTTAAGATATCAATCTTATCTCGGGTTCTCGTCTCTACTTTTGCTATTTTTGTGAATCGAGATTTTCGGTCTGTACAAACGAGTAGTTGTATTCCGTCTTTAGTGTGCATGGTATCTCTTTCCCAATCTCCGATTCGACCTCTTCTATTGGCTATTTCGGGTCTTTGGTTGATATTTAAACCTGATTTTTTCTTTCGCTTTCTTTGTAAGTGTCGTCCAGCACCAACCTTTTTATGTCTTCTTAGTTTTTTCTGATAACCAAACTCTTTAGCGTATCGATAAATCGTGGAATGACAGGGTCCATTCTTAAAGTCATGTCGAAGGCGACCGGATATTTGTTCTGGACTCCAATCGTTGTTAAATCCATATCGAATAAGGGGAATAAATTTCTTAGTTATAGCATATCTTCTTCGGCAACGTTTATAACGGTTCTTAGCAAGCTTATGCGCTCTTTTTGGAACGTATTCGATTTGAGAGTTCCTTTTAATCTCCCTATAAATAGTTGATTTATGGAAACCTAAGCGGTTCGCGATTTCAGGGATAGAGATATTTACTTGCAAAAATGCGTGAATCTGGCATCTTACCTCGTAAGACACTCTTGAGTACTGCTTCATAGTACAACTCCTTTTTATTTTTTTTCGCGACTAAATTCTTAGGGCAAGAGTGTCCCTTTTTCAAATCGCGGGAGTTGCACTGGAAACTATAGACTGGCGACCATACTTTTGGGACTAATAGCAATAAACGCAAGGAGTCCCAAAAGTGTCCACGTACCTTTGCTTGTACCTTTGCTTCTGTTTTTCTCGTTGAGTCATTTTAAAGCAAAAATAAGATTCTCCTGCCCTCGGAGGGGATTTCCATAGAATCTAGCGAAGTCCTTTGGTATCCTTTTGAGGTAATTTTCTCAGTAAGGAGCCTGCGTTGAATTGGGATAAAGAAAAGATCAAAAAAGAGATCATCTCATATATTTTGATTTTCTTAGGAGTTTTTGGTTTTAAGTCGACTTTTTTTGAGCCTAACCATATTCCTTCAGGTTCAATGTTGCCTACCATGGCCATTGGTGACTTCATTCTCGTCAATAAAATGCAGTATGGATTAAAAGTCCCTTTCTCTGAATGGTTTGGTGATCCCGTTTATTTGACGGAATTTACTCAGCCTAAGCGCGGAGACATTATGGTCTTTGAATACCCCAAAGACAGAAGTATTCTCTATGTAAAAAGATTGGTTGCTGTACCGGGCGACACTATCGAAGTCTTTGATAATCGTATTTTTATTAATGATAAAGAAGTTGTCGGTGAAAAGGTCTCCCCCGACATGAAAAAAGAATTTTTAGAGCTCTATGAGGATAAGGGAATTCCCATGGAGATGGAGTTTTATAAAGTCCAAAATGGAGATATCAAGCATATTATTGCCCACAATAATGCTTTTTCTCAGCATCGTGGCCAAGTCAAAATCACCATTCCAGAAGGTCACTATTTTATGATGGGAGATAATCGTGATCACTCATCTGATTCTCGCTTTTGGGGGTTGGTGCCACAGAGTCACATAAGAGGAAAGGCCCTCTTCGTCTGGTTTAATATGGTTTATCCATGGTCACATGAACCTTTTAATATTAGGCCATGGCGAATTGGAACCACTTTTTACAATGGCATAAAGTAATATGAATCCTGATGCTCTTTTAGATATTGTTGAATCGGCATCCAAAGTAATCTTTGGAAAAAAAGAGCAAATCAAATTAATCCTAGCAACGTGGCTTTCTGGAGGTCACGTTCTATTAGAAGATTTTCCAGGCACAGGGAAAACTGTACTTTCCAAAACTCTCAGCACCCTTGTTGATTGTGAAATGGGTCGTGTGCAATTTACTCCCGATCTATTGCCCGCGGATATTACAGGAAGTAGTTTTTATGAGGCTCAAAAGCAAGACTTTCGCTTTGAAAAAGGTCCTCTTTTTAGCCAATTCTTTCTCGCCGATGAAATTAACAGGGCGACACCTCGAACGCAGTCAGCTCTTCTTGAGGCCATGGGAGAAGGACAAATTACTTGTGATGGGAAAACCTATGATCTAGACGACGCCTTCTTCGTTATGGCAACCCAAAACCCTATAGAGCACCATGGAACTTTTCCTTTACCAGAAGCACAGCTCGATCGTTTTGCGATTAAAATAAGTCTAGGTTATATGAGTCCTAAAGAAGAGGCCCAAATGATTCGCGCTCATATCAATGGAAGCCCACTTAAGGATTTAAAGCCAATTATTAAAAGAGAAGAATTCCTATCGTTTAGACAGAAATTAAAAGCAGTTAAGATTGATGATTCTGTCTATGATTATGCTGTAAAGATTGTTGATAAGACGAGAAACTCACCTCATCTTGAAGTGGGGTGTAGCCCACGGGCCACACTTCATTTATTACAAATTGGTAGGGCCCTTGCGGCCATGAATGGAGAGGCCTTTTTAAGGCCCAAGTTTGTTTATGACTTGGTTCCTTATGTTTTAGGCCATAGACTTGGTCTTTCTCAAGAAAGCAAATTTAAAGGATTAACGGAGGATGATTTTCTCAAAGGGCTTCTAAAACAGATTCCCCCTCCAACAAAATGAGAAAGGTTCTTAAACCCAGGCTAAAAGATCTCTTTAAGTATCAGTCTTCTCTAGAAGAATTTTGGGATTTTGATCGTGAACTCTCAATCTATAACCCGTTCACTTTTACCTTTTTTATCACTATTTCTTTTCTTATTCTGGGTATTTTTCATAAGCCTTCACTTTTTTTAGGCTTTTCTTTGATTATCGGAATGTTGTTCTCGCTGTTAATCGCAGCCAGGCAAGCAGATTCATTGCGTTTTAAGAGGATTGCACCTAAGAAAGGTGTGGAATATGAGCAAGTTACCACGCGTATTACGCTTCAGAATAACTCCATGTTTCCTCTTATCAATTATGGAGTTTTTGACTCCTTTTCTGGAAGCCAAATCGGGCGAGATCAAATAATGCCTCAAAAAAAGTTAATCCCAGGAAGAAAGCGGTTGCTTTCCTTTAAGTGGCTGGCTGATGGAGGAATGGGTGAGAAAACTTTTAGAGATCTTTTAGTGGAGGTGAGAGACCCTCTCGATTTCTTTAGTTTTTATATTCATGATGATGATTCAGAGACTATTTCGATCTTTCCTCATTACGAAGCTTTACCTACCTTAGTTGTAGAGTTTAATGAAAATTCTTTTCACTATGGTGAACTCGATATTCAAAAGAGAGGTGAGTCTATTAACTTTATGGGAATCCGCGATTATAGAAAAGGTGATCCTGTAAAGAGAATTAACTGGCGTCAGACAGCCCGACAAGGAAAGGCGATCATTAATGTTTTTGAAAGAAATGTGAACAAGTCGATTGTTCTTATTTATAATAATGCCCTCTCTCTTCATAGTGGAAAGGGAGCAGAGTCAACAGAAGAATACTGCAAAGATCTCATCCTTTCCATCGCGGCAGAAAATATTTCAAATGGTAATCAACTAAAGCTAATGACTCATGATAAGAATACACCATGGGGTGCTGAAAGAGCTTTTATCAATCGCCTGGAAATGTTCTTGATTGATCTTAAGTTAATCGAAACGTCCGGTGCAGAGAACCTTATTCAAAACTCCTTAATCAAAGCTGAAAAAGAGGGGGTAAATCATAGCAGTATCATTTACTTTACTCCTCTTATCGGAAGTCCAGATTTTGAAAAGACTTTTCAAGATATTTTAGCTGCAAATAGTAATGGGGTCCCCTTTCAAGTTATTGGTATTAATCCTTATCCCTTTGTGGAAAACTTTTTTCATTATGGTAGTTTTTCTGGGGTTAAGGGCCATATTGTTGCTGTTGAGAAATTGGTAAAAAAATGGAAGCCACTTTTTAAGGCGCAGGGAATTCCTTTTTATTGTTTAACTGTTAATCCTAAGAGTTCTTTATATAAACAACTAAACGAAGCAAGGAGAAGTTTTGAAAGAGAAATCTAAACTTCTTTCCCAATGTTTTGGATTTGTCTTTTTCCAAACTACAGTTGGATGGGTGTGGGGAAATCTCTCTTTCCTTGATGTCGTCTTTTCTGTTGTTACAATAATAATGGCGCTTCACATGCTAAAGCATAGGCTTGAAAGAGATGTGAAAAAAGATTTTTTTCCGGAAAAATCTCATAAGGAAATGGATCTTAAACCTTCAACCATACTTGTTCTTGGCAAAGAGCTTGAACCCGCATCCCATGAGAACGAAAAAGACGATAGATATTTCAGAGTCTTAGAGGAGAAACGAAAAATTGGTTTTTGGGTTTATCCATTGCTTTTCTTCGTTTTATCGATAGCGTTGATAAGTTTCTCAAAAGAAGTTGCTTCTATCCTTGATATTGGTCCTCTTACTTATTTCTCATATTTTCTCATTTTTTTTCTTGGCATTAGTCTTATGACAAGAAATTCAAATCAATTGCTGATTCTTCCAAGTTTAAATTTTATCGCTCTCTTCTTTCTAACGTCATGGAGCAAGTTAGATGTTCTATCGTTAGTCCTGGCCATCTTTTTACTTAGCTTTGCCACATTTACAGCTTTCAAAGGGTTATATAATTTAAAAGAGAAGAAGCCCATATCTCTTTTTCAAGATCAATATGCGGCGGTTCCTTTTTGTTCGGTACTTTCATTAGTTTTCCTTTTGTGTTCGCCCTTATTTAATAAGCAATTTTTTTCGCCTACTCAAGCCAAGTCAGATAAGGAGATGGTTGAAAGAATTAATCAAACTTTAGGAAGATTAAAGCCTAACTCTACAAATGAAAGAAAAGTTAGAAGAATGAAAAACCTGAAAAAGGGCTTAAAAGAAATTCAGCCTAGTTTAAAGAATTCAGATAAAGTTTTTAGTGATGCTGAGAGATACCTTGATCTCATGGAGGAAACTCTCGAAAAGTTTTCTAAGGACTTACTTAAATCAGATGGTGGCCCGGCTTCATTAAATCAAATGCGAAATGAGAGAGCTCTTCTCGATAGAGACCTGAAAGAAATGAAGGCATTAATGAGTAGTGGTGAACGTCCATCTAAAGGGGATATAGAAAAAGCCTCTAAACTTCTTGGGCGGATAGATAATTTATCAAAGAGACTCTCAGATATTTCACAGAAAAATGGAGCTCCCTCCGATCCTTTCCAACGTTCAGGTTCACTTCAAGAGGACTTTAAAAATAGCTTGGCTGGTGGATTTGATGAGCAGCTTTCTGAACAGGCCGGTTATGTGGGTGATGAAAAGTTTATAAAAGAGTTTGAAGACCTCATTAGTGGAGATGAGAAGGAGAACTCAGTTTCTGATGCTGCTAAGATCTATGATCAAAAGAAAACAAAGGTTTTCACAAAAATTAATCATGCAATTAAAGCAGAAGAAAAAAAGAAAAATTTAATGGAGCCAAAGACTTTAGAGAAGGTCTTGATGATGTTGAAATACCTCCTTTTTCTCATGCTAGGTTTCTTTATCTTTCAGGGGTTAAAGAAATATTTTAACCATAGTGAAGAAGAGGTGCTTTTAAATGAATTATCTGTTGAAGAGAAAAAAAGACTTCTTTTAAAACGAAAATATGACTCAGATGAAGAGGAGATCAGAACCTTATTCCTTCAATATAGTGAAGCCATTAAAAAGATTTATTACCAGGAAGAAGAACCACCACCACCAAAAATCCTCTATAAAGACCTTTTGGAATTCGGTGTGAAGCGAGTGAAGAGTTTGAGGTTATTTCTTGAGGTATTTTCCTTAAGCGAATATGGATCACGCAAGATAAACTCTAAGACTCTCAAGAACTATCGTCGAGCTTACAGGCGATTGGTTAAGGATTTATAAGATTAAAATTTAATGGACTTAAAAAATCTAACTAGGAAAGCTGTGAGGATTAGTGAGAATGTCATAGTTTTGAAAAGATGCTTCTTATTTGACACCTCTTCATTAAGAGAAAACTGTTTAACTTTCATGCCTATTTACCTATTTTAATAGAGTTAGAATGCTGGAGCAGAATTGACTCCTTTACCCTTTTACATTGTTTAGGATGAGCTCAGTGGCCATACCCTTGAAATGCTTAGGTGTTAGTTCGAGATAGATTCAACAAGTCTTCTTGAAGGCACCATTTTGACATAGAGGTTCTCTTTGACCCTTAACTTAAGCTCTTAATATTACAAATCTAGTGTTCTTTAGTCCCCTTTTTCTTGTTGAATGAAATGCCCAAGGTACCTATCAATAGGTGTTTACGAGCTTTTTTGAGTTGGCATGATTCATGCTTATAGTAATAGTAGAGAAGGTCAGGAAGACCACCTCTATAAAAAGATGTCATGGAAGACTAAAAAAGAAGAAAGGAGCACATGGATGAGGCTATACTTTCCAGCAACAATTGCCTTTTTCATCTCTCTCTCCAACAATGCATTGGCAACAACTCACATTAAATCTCAGGCTTGTAATACCGGATTTATTGGAGTGGTTAAAGAAAAGCTAGAAACCAGTGCTCCTTTTTCTTCAATTCCGATGGTCAAAGTCACCTTTCAAATCGAAGATGGCCCAGATGAGTACACTTTGAAAGTCATCAAAAATGATCTTCACCCTTTCGACGTTGGTGCAAGGTTCAAAGTGGTCGCTCATGATGGACTCGCATGCTCATTTAAGAAGATTTAAATAACCTTCCACAAGGCATCTCAAACAACCGGAACAAGGAATGTACCGTGGTGAGATTGGCTTTTCTTTTTCTTTTTTCTCTAAACTCATTTGCTTATACTTTTACGGATGATTTCTCTAATGGGATTTATTGGCGTAGTTTTCCTATTAATACGACCGTGTATGATGGCAATGAACAGAATCTCGCTCAGCTTGAAACTCTAGTTGGGGAAGCCGCTTCTCAGTGGGAGGGCGCTGTTGGTCGAGAGATTTGGAGTCTCAATTTTTCAGGTAATACTTCTAGTGGAAATCTGATTCGTTGGTCTAATAATTTTGCAGAAGAAACGGGGTTTAATCCGCAAACAACCCTGGCAGTGACAACAAGGTATAGGGTGGGTACATTTTTTGATCGTTTCGTGATTATTCTCAATGGAGAAAATGCTGCCTTAAGATTTAATTCAGGAAATATTCTTGCTCAAACGATCCTTCATGAACTTGGTCACGTTATAGGTCTTGATCATAGTGAATATTCCAATGCTGTTATGTTTGCATCTGTTCAGGGAGTAGACGCTTTATCCTTTGACGATGTTGATGGCGCTAATGCTGCCATTGATGTGAACCTCGATCGTGTCTCCACAGGTTTTGTTTCTGAGATTGCGAGAGCGGAAGAAAGCTCAGCTGCAAAAGCACCTCTTGCCTGTGGAACGATTAGTTTCATTGATCAAGGAGGAAAGGGAGGGCCAGGTCCAAATGGTGGACTCTTTTCGTTGGCCATAGGCTTCATCTTTGCCTTCTTTTTAAGAAGAAATCGCTTTAATATCGGCAACAATTACCCATCTTAAAAGCGCGTCCTTAGCTTATTGAATAGACCTCGATAGGAGACGATAAGTTACCTATGATAGGTCAAGAAGGCTCAGAGCATTTCATGCTTTATATTCAATGGGGAAGAAAAGTAGATAACGATTACATTCGCTTAGCTGCCTTCCTTGGTCGTTTTGATATCACCCTTGTGCCTGTTAAACCTGAAGAACTCGATTACTTTTTGGTTAAGCGGCAGGTTCCGGTCTTGATGGTGACCAAATCCATCTCTCAGTACAAAGCATTTCAAAAAGTGAGAGAGGAGAGTTTCGACTTTTTCTTGAGTACTGGTAAAATTCGATTGTTTCACTTTAATTCTTTTAAAGAAGAGCCAAGCTATCTTTTTTATAAGCAAAAACAAAATTACATTAATGTACCCTTACCCTTATCATTAAAGCAGATAACACGTTTCGTGCTTAGCCACTACATTCGCTTTGAAGGTGATGAGAAATGGCCAGGTGGGCGTCGATCACGTCTACCTCAAATGGGAGGGGATCTATGAATGAAAAACAGGCAGCAGTAAATCAATCCTTAAAGATGCTGATTGTAATTAGGTTGGATGCCCAGAGAGTTTATGAGCGAATTAAATATCGTCAGCCTGAGTACATGCAACACTTTTCGGCTAAGAGAACTCGTGATCACTTCGCTGAGGTTTTTAAACATCGTTATGACGACATCAAGGTATCTGATCTTTTGAAGTGTGGTGAAGAGGTAATCATTAGTTTGGATCAATTCTATGCTAAAGTGGATGACCTCAAATGGTACCTTATGGTGACAGAAGATATGCCCGGTTCAGTTCAAGAGCATGTCGATCATACCGTTATTGAGTTAGATGAAGCTTATGAGCTTCTTCAATTACATATCAATGCTGAACTTGAGTCCTATCGCGAGGGATTAGAGCGTCATCAGCAGTTGAATCAAAATCCAGAGCAATGAGGTTGGGTACTTCCTTCCACCTTTAACCGCTTGAGTTTTCATTTATAATGAAACTATGCGCGCTGTTTTTTTCTTAATCTTTTTTGTAAGCCTTTGGTCACTTTCGGTAGTAGCGAAAGATAGTGAGGCTCAGTTAAAACGTCTTGGAATTTTTTCAGGCCGAATTTCTCGTCTCAATTCCGAAGCTGGGCTAATGCGTATAAAAATTGATTTCACTAACATGAAGTACCTTAACAAGAAGGATCAGGTTGAGTTCTGGGATGAGAGAGGACCTGAAGTAAAATGTCGCGGCTTTATAGTAGGAAAATCCAATGAGTACTTATTATTAAAAGTTCCGGAGTTTAATTATTGTAAGAAGTTCATTTTTGTTACAGAAGGCGCTTATATAAAATTCTTCAGTCAGGATCTTGTAAACAACATTAAGATGGGTCGAGAGCTGGTAAGCATTCTTCTGAAAAAACGCCTGGCGTTAAATGGGCGTCTTCTAAATAATCAAAAAGAATTAGATAGGCATATTGAGAAAGTGAACGCTGTCAATCTGCGTTATAAAGTGTTGAGAGATAAGCTCGAGGCAGAATGGCGCGAAGAGTTAGCCAATCTTGAGGAAGATCGCCTAACAGCTTTTCGTAATTACAAAGACCTAGAGGGAAGAATTCTTGATCTTGATAATAAGCTTGAAAAATATCGTATCGAAGATAAGAACTTAAAGAAGGATAGATGGGCATTAGACCCTCGTCTCTATTATCCCAAGTAATGAATGCTCGCTGTCCTAAGTCCTTATATATCTGAGCTTTTCCTTCAATTTTTGTCCATTATCTATTAGTGTAGACCATCTTTATTTGCAAAAGTTAACGAGGGATCTGCATGCAAGCGAAAACAATACTCTTAGTTGTCATGGGACTATTACTTTTTTCCTGTAACGAGGCCAAGAAAAAGCCTATGGGAAATACCTTCAATTATAATCTTAGAAGTCAGCCAACGACACTGAATCCACTTTCCTCTACAGATGCTTACGCTACTCGTGTTCAAAACTATGTAATCGAAGCTTTGGGTCAGTTGAACTCTGATACCTATGAGTGGGAACCAGCATTGGCAACCAAATGGGAGGTTTCAGATGATGGCCTCACTTACACTTACACCTTGAGAGAGGGAGTTAAGTGGCATGATGGAAAGCCATTGACTCCTGAAGATGTGAAGTTTTCCTTTGATGCGGTTATGCACCCTGAGAATAAATACAACACTGCCACCAAGAAACCTTATTACGAAAATATTGATTACTGTAAGATCACAGAAGACGGAAAAATTGAATTTAAAGTTAAGGAAAAGTACTTTGGTAACTTTGATGTAATGACGGGAATGCCAATTATTCCAAAGCATATATATGAAAACCCAACTGAAGAACAAGAGAAAGAACTTAATAAAACTCTCGTCGGAACTGGTCCTTATGTTTTTAAGGAATGGAGAAGGGGGAAGTTTATTCTTCTTGAGAAAAATAAAGAGTGGTGGGGAAGAGATGTTTATCCCGATACCTATAACCATGAGCGTTTTCGTATGCGTTTTATTAAAGAAGAAAACGTTGCTCTTCAAAGGTTAGAAGCAGGAGACCTCGACTTTGACGCTCTCTCTGCTGAACAGTATGTAAAGAAAACTAGTGGAGGAAATTGGGGTAAAGAGGTCTTTAAGGTCCAAATGCAAAATAAAGCTCCTAAAGGTTATGGCTTCATCGCTTGGAATTTAAAAGAGCCTATGTTTAAAGAGCGTGATGTGAGGGTTGCTCTCTATCATCTTATCGATAGAGAAAAAATGATCGAGAAGTATCTTTATGATAAAAGTCTTCCAGCGACAGGACCATGGTATCAACAGTCACCTTATGCAAATCCTGATGTTGAACCTGTTAAATTCGATCCAAAGAAAGCTCTTGAGCTTTTAAAGGGTGCCGGCTGGAAAGACACGGATGGAGATCAAGTCCTTGATAAAGTTATTGACGGTAAAAAAGTTTCTCTTCGCTTTACGATTCTTTTACCAAACAAAGACTTCCAAAAATTTCTTGTGACCTTTCAACAAGATGCCAAGAAGGCAGGTGTTGATGTTCAAATTAAGCTAGTTGAGTGGAACTCTTTTATTACTCTTCTTAACGAAAGAAAGTTTGAAGCTGTGACCCTGGCTTGGTCTGGTGGGACATCTTTAGATTATGATCCTAAGCAAATCTGGCACTCGGATTCTGCAAAAAATGGTGGATCTAACTTCATTAACTATTCCAACAAGAAAGTGGATGACCTTATTGATAAGGCGAGGAAAACACTCGATAGAGAAAAAAGAATTCCTATGATGAGAGAAGTTTACAGGTTAATTGCTGAAGATGCGCCTTACGCTTTTATGTTTAATGCAAAGTACGGCTTTTATGGGCACACCAAGAGAGTCGAGAAACCTAAAGATACTTTTAACTACGAAGTAGGACTAAAGTACTGGAAAATAAAGTAATTAAACTTTACGAGGCTTAAATGTTTCAATACATACTACGACGAACCCTACTCATGTTTCCTACGCTGTTAGGGGTTACTATCATTGTTTTTGCGATCATTAATCTCGCTCCGGGCTCTCCGGTGGAGAGAAAAATTCAAGAAATGCAATTTGGTGGGGCGGGCTCACAGTCGGTAGAGTCAAGTTCAAGTAACACGGGTATCTCTCAAGAAGTGATTGATGCTCTCAATAAACAATATGGCTTTGATAAGCCAATTCATGTTCGTTATTGGATTTGGCTTAAAAACCTGGCCACTCTCGATTTTGGAGAGTCTTTCACCTATGAAGAGCCGGTCACGAATGTGATTATGAGTAAGTTTCCGGTATCTCTTCAATTTGGATTAATCTCGCTTTTTCTCTCGTATTTAATCTGTATTCCACTGGGAGTCTTAAAGGCGATCTTTAACGGTAGTAAATTTGATTACATTTCAAGCTTTATCATTATGGCGATGTATTCAATCCCTGGCTTTATGCTAGGGATTCTTCTCATTGTCTTCTTTGCTGGTGGTCAGTTTCTTGATTGGTTTCCTGCCGGTGAGCTTTATTCAGATGATTATGATTACTACAGCTTTGTAGGTAAAGTTCAAGATCGTATCTGGCACTTTGTGCTTCCATGTATCTCTTATATGATCGGCCAGTTTACTGTTCTTACCATGCTCCAAAAAAACTCCCTTCTAGAAGAGATTAAAAAGGATTATATTCGTACTGCTAGGGCAAAAGGACTCTCTGAAAAAGTTGTTTATCTTAAGCATGCCCTAAGAAATGCTTTGATTCCTATTGTTACGGGTATTGGTAGTTTTTTATCGGTATTTTTTGCGGGATCTCTTCTCATTGAGACCATCTTTAATCTCGATGGCATGGGGCTTTTAGGGTATCAGTCCATTCTTGAGAGAGATTACAACGTCATTATGGGACTTACCTTTATACAGTCTATCCTGATGCTTTTGGGCAACCTTATTAGTGATATGGCCTATGTTCTCGTGGATCCAAGGATTGATTTCAAATGATTGAGCGACTTTTTAGTAATGATTTAAGTGTAAAAAGATGGCGTCGATTTAAAGCGAGAAAATCGTCTTTTTATGCCTCGATTATCTTTATTTTGATGGTCGTGGCAACATTAACGGCACCACTTATTGCTAATAATAAACCTCTTTACCTCTCTTATAATGGAAGATCTTTTTTCCCGGCGATGGTGGATTATCACCCTTCAGAATTAGGGGTCAAAAACACTTTGATTGTCGACTATAAAAAGCTTCAACTCAGTGAAGACGATTCTATTATCTGGCCTATGATCAAATGGAATCCTTACGCCTCCAATAATGAGGTAACAAGTTTCCCTTCAAGGCCTACTACGAGCAATATTATGGGAACAGATGAGTCAGGTCGTGATGTGTTCGCTCGGATTCTTTATGGTTTTAAATATTCTATTGCTTACGCTTTTCTCGTTTGGGTTTTGAGTCTTGTTATAGGCCTTACCTTTGGTGGGATCATGGGCTTTTTTGGTGGGAAAGTTGATATTGTCGGTCAAAGGGTCGTAGAAGTCTTTAGTACCATTCCTACACTTTTTATCCTGCTTATTCTCGTCTCGATTTTTACACCTAGTCTTTTTATGCTGATTTGTATTTCTTCGATTTTTGGGTGGGTTCCGATTAGTTATTACATTCGTGCGGAATTTCTTAAAAATAGAAAACGTGAATTCGTTGAAGCAGCAAAGTCTATGGGGGCTAGCAACACAAAAATCATTGTGAAGCACGTTCTTCCCAATTCATTGGTTCCCGTGATCACTTTTGCTCCTTTTGTTATTTCAAATAATGTCATTTCACTATCCATGCTTGATTACCTTGGTCTGGGACTACCTGTCCCGACACCTTCTTGGGGAGAGCTTTTAGCCCAGGCCCAAAAGCACTTCACAGTTGCATGGTGGTTGGCGGTTTATCCAGCTGCAGCCCTTTTCACCACTCTCACCATTTTGAATTTAATAGGTGAAGGGGTGAGAGATGCTATGGATCCGAATATGAATTAAACCTTGGGGTGGTGAAGCTGGTGAGACTCCAGCACTGTCGCGCAACGGTTTTGAGGGTAGCCCTCTGAGTCCGATCCCACCCAAGTATATTTCTCATTATGAGGAGTTTATTTATCCCGCGTTAGGAGTCTATTTTGTCTGTCCCCATTGATCTTCAAGAGCCACCAATTGTGGTCCACGCCGAAAGGTGGGAGCGCGATTATCGTGAAAGCACTTCAACGATTAGTCATTATTCAGAAGAAGATTTTAAATCCTCTGGAGCAACCACTGTTACTGAGTTTCTCAAAAGCCAAGCGGGAATCAATCTCTTTACCTCTGGTGCCTTTGGGAAAGCCTCCTCTCTTTTTTTAAGGGGAACATCAAATCGTCACACCCTCGTTCTTATCGATGGAGTAAGGTCCACCGATTTAACGGCAATTGGAGGGGGCTCTCGTCTTGAGTTCTTGGGATTACAGGGGGTTTCTAAGATTGAAATCCTTAAAGGATCTCAAAGTGTTCTCTATGGCCCTGAGGCCATTGGAGGAGTCATCAATATCACGACTAAAAAGGAGGCAGGAGGGAGTGTTGAACTTCGCTATGGCTCCTTTGATGATAAGTCTCTCCATGCAAGTGTTGGTGGCAAGAAAAAGGCTTGGTTCTATCGACTGAACACTAATATTCGTGATGTTGAAGGGATCTCTTCTTTCAATGAAAAGAAGGGGATCACTACTCCTGATGGACTTAAGGCTAAAAGCTTCGATTCCTATCTTCAATGTCAAACGAAAGAGAGAAAGCTCTCCTTTCAGGCCAGGCTTGATGATAATCAATTTGATTACGATAATTTTAATAGCGATGCGAACAATCAGGCTAAGTACCGAAGTTTAAGTTTTTCTGGGATTTATCGTGAAAAGTCTTGGGAATTTTTAACTCCTACTTTACAAGTTGATTATAGAAAGATCGATAGGGATATCGTTCAAAGAGGAATGAATGCTAATCAGTTTGTTTATGATGGTGATAGCTTGCGAAGTGAGCTCACTCTTTCTAAGTCTATGGCCTTTGATTCGCTTGATACCGATTATCTTTTGGGAGTTACTTTAGAGAAAGAGGCTACGGAAAATCTGGGGAGTCTCCTTCCAAAAGAAGAGAGTAGAGAAAAGAGGGGGGGATTTTTCAATGGCCGTCTTCAGTATCAAAAGTCTTTTCTAGAAATAGGTGGGCGTTATGAAGATTTTTCTGTCGGTGGAGCTAAGGGAACTTATCGATTGGCCATCGGGCACAATTATGAAAACTGGACTTTTAAGGCATCGCAAGCCTCAGGCTTCAAAGCAGCTAGCCTTTATCAGTCTTTTTCAAGCTTTGGGAATCTTAGGTTAAATCCAGAAATCTCTCTTTCTAGGGAACTTGGGTTAATATACTCGACGATAAAAACACTCTTTGATGTAAGCCTATTTAGTCTTGATTACGAAAACTTTATTGATTATGACTCTGGAACAAATAGATACCTTAATCTTTCTTCTCTTGAAAATAGGGGATTCGAATTCAATGTTGAGCATCACTTAGGTTTCGTTTCTCTAAAAGGAGGGTATCAATATCTGCTATCAAGGAATGCTGATACCGGTGCTCTCGCCCCAAGAAGGGCGAAGAAGAGGTTTAGTTTTTCTTCAACATTTTATCCCATTGATAACTTGAACCTAACGCTTGCAGGTCAATATGTAGGTGAGAGAAATGAAACCGACGGATCGAGAATGCCAAGTTATCTTCTTATAAATTCTTCCCTTCAATACGGCTTCAATAAAAATGTTATAATTTTAAGTGTGAATAATCTTTTAGACAGTGAATACGAGGAGCTAAGAAATTTTGGAACTCCTGATCGCAACTTTATGCTTTCTTATACGAGAGAGATTTTTTAAATGATGAAAGGTTTAAGAGCGATATTTTTTATCCTTTTCTTTCTTTCGCTATCGCAACCGATTTGGCCGCGTTGGGTTTCCATGGTTCCTGCAATCACTGAAACGATTCATGAGTTGGGTGTAGGAGAGAGGCTGGTAGGGGTCAGTTCTTTTTGCCAGTACTCCACTGAAGCATGCAAAAAAATAGCAGTCGGTACGCCTTTTACTCCAGATTATGAAAAGATCTTAAAACTTAAGCCAGAGTTAGTTTTAACCCAAGAGATGAAGGATTCTCAATTTGAGAACAAAATTAAAAAGATGGGCTTAGCCTATAAGTCTATCAAACTTGAGGACTTGAATGACGTTTTCAAGCTTATTGATGAGATATCTTTGCTTAGTAAGGTCAAAGGTACACATCTTAAAAAGAAAATTGAAAAACAAAGAACTAAACTTAAGTCTCTTGAAAAGACAGGGCGTTTTCTTGCCATTATTAGTAGAAAGAAAATTGATGATAAAGTTGTTAGTTTGACTGCAGCAGGAAAAAAGACTTACCTCGCGGAAGTGATTGAATTAACAGGCTATACAAATTGGTTTGAAAAGGTAGAAGGTTATAAAGAAGTAAACCTAGAAGCAATTCTTCAGTCTCCCCCTGATATTGTTTTTTACTTTGGAAAAGAGGAACTTGGAAATTTGTTATCTCCTATGGTCAAATTAAAAATAAAAAAAATAGATCCTACCCACGCTCTCATTCCAGGGCCTCGTGTGCATCTCTATATGGAAGAACTTTATGAAGCCCTTATTCCTTAAAAATCATAGTGTTCTCCTAAAGAAGTGCGCCATAATAAAGGATATTGCCTTAGAGCTTGAGGAAGCCGAGATTCTTGTTCTCTTAGGACCAAATGGCTCTGGCAAGAGTACCCTTTTACACTCTTTGATGGGAACACTCGATTCTCGTGAGTTGTCACTCGAAAGTGATCAAAGTTTCTTAATGGGTGAAAAACTGAGTCATTTTAATTTACAAAAACGCTCAAGCCTTTTGACGGCGGTTTTTCAAAGACCTGAAATCTATAGTCAATTAAGTGTAAGAAAGTACTTTGAATTTTCTCAGCCTGGGCAAAAATTGAATCAACCACTCTTTGAAGAAATAGTGTCTCTTCTTAAAATTAAAAACTTTATTCATCGTGATCTTGGAACTCTTAGTGGGGGAGAGTTTAAAAAAGTGGCCATTGGGGCTGCACTTTCTCAGGAAACGAAAGTTGTTCTTCTTGATGAGCCGTTTCAAGCACTTGATCCCGAGTCTAAAGAAGTGGTGGGGCAAACTATTCATCACTTTCAAAAAGAAAGGAAAGTCTCTTTCGTTATTGCGGCCCATGATTTTTATTGGGCAAAGAAGCTAGCAAATAAGTTCTTATTTCTAAAAAGAGGCGAGTCTGTCGCCTACGGAATTAGTGAAGATGTCTTCACCAAAGAGACATTGCAGCTTACTTTTGGAATTAACTTTAAAGAATTTCAAAGTGAAGAAGGGGAATCCTTCCTCTATCCAGGAGGACTCTAATGAAAGTTTTAGCGAATAGAGATAGCCTCATCCTTTCGGTTTTCTCTTTGGTTATCCTTTTGGTATCACTTTTTTGGGGAAGAGATGGGTTTCTTCTTCCTTTTTCAGATGGAGCCAATGGAAAGGTGATCTTTTGGTCTCTTCGTTTACCTCGCGTTTTAATGGCTTTTGTCATCGGTGGTGCGCTAGGGGTGTCCGGGCTTCTCTTTCAAAATCTTTTTAGAAACTCTCTCGCCAGTCCTTTTACTTTGGGAGTGTCTTCAGGTTCTGCTTTTGGTGCAAGCCTTTCTATTTTCTTAGGGCTCGGATTAACCAGCTTATTTTCTTTCATGGGAGCTATTAGCACTGTTTTCTTTGTTTATCTCATAGGATTTATCAAAAGAAGTTTTAAGCCAACGACATTAATTCTTTCTGGTGTCGTCGCGAGCTTCTTTTTCTCAAGTGCCATTCTTTTTATGTTTTACTTTAGTAATAACCTTGACACTAAGGCCATTGTTCAATGGACCATGGGAAGTCTCAGTATTGTTGGCTATGATGAGTTTCTCTTTATAGCACCAATATTTTTTATCACGATGTTCTTTTTATGGCTTAAACGCTTGGAGCTTAATGTGATTTCCGTTGGTGATCATTTTGCCATCACGAGGGGAGTTGATCCTGACAAATTACGAATTGGAGTCTTTTTCCTTATATCCATTCTTTTGAGCTTTTGTGTCGCTCTTACTGGGCCAATCGCCTTTGTGGGCCTGATTATCCCTCATATCACCAAAAGAATCTATGGGGCAGATTTTCGTGATCATTTTTTTCCTACACTTATTTTTTCAGCTATCTTTTTGGTCCTTTGCGACTGGCTTGCCCATAATCTTCTTTCTCAAGTGATACTCCCCGTGGGGATCATTACCTCATTACTGGGCGCACCCTTCTTTCTTTCTTTCTTAGTGAGAAGCAAAGAATTTCATTAAAGTTCCATGAGCTTAATTTTGGTTTTCTTTTTCTGATCACCTCTTAAGTAAGTTACTTCGACTTTATCTCCAACGTTGTAACCGTCGAGGATGTTGAAAATCTCATCGTAGTTATTAACTTCCTTGCCATCAATTTCAAGAAGGATATCTCCTAATTTGTAGCGGCCGCGACTTCCACGAGAAATACCTTCAAGTCCGGCCTTTGCAGCAGGACTTTTAGGATCAACGTATTTAACGATGATGCCTTTTTCAATACCAAAGTGGTACTTTAAATTCTCTTCAAGGAGCACAATGCCAAGGCCAGGTCTTTTTACTTTTCCATACTTGATGATTTGAGGAACAAAATTCTTAATCGTATCGATGGGAACAGCGAATCCTACTCCCGCACTAGATCCCGACGCAGAGTAGATCATGGTGTTCATCCCAATCACTTGCCCCATGGAATCATAGAGAGGGCCACCCGAGTTACCTGGGTTGATGGAACAATCAGATTGAATCATTCCATTGATCGTTACATTGGCGACACCACGAATTTTTCTTCCTGTCGCAGATATAATACCCGAGGTAATAGTATGATCGAGACCAAAGGGATTCCCAATGGCAACAGCTTTTTGGCCCACCAGAAGATCACGAGAGACCCCAGGTCTTACTGGATAGAGCTTTTTTGGTTTCTTTTTAAGCTTTAAAACCGCGATATCTTTTTGAGGATAAACTCCCACAACTTCAGCGTCATATGTTTCTTTGTCTTGATGGAAGGAGACGACAAAAGAGTCACCGTTAGCTATCACATGATAATTTGTCACGATGTGACCTTCTTCATCCCAAACAAACCCTGAGCCAGCACCGGCGGGAACCTCCATTTCCTCCTGATGAAACCACCAGCCTGAGCGAGCAATTCGAATATTGCTAACGTTGACGACCGATTTTACATTTTCTTGGAAAAGAGAAATGGTATTTTTTTCGTCCTCTAAAAGAGCTTTCTTGGTGAGAGGAGCAATTCTTTGACGATTGGTTTTATTTTCTGTTTTTTCGTCATCATCTGAGCCAAAAAAGGCGAAAGTTGCATGACTAAGGGCAAAGGATAATGTGAGAATAGGTATGATCATTTTTCTCAAGATTTCCTCCCGGGGTTGAGAATTTTCCTTCATTATAGATATAATTTTGAAGGTCATAAAGATCAAGCGGGTTTAAGAAAGTTAACTGCAATCTCTTTGTAAGCGAAGAGTTAAATAGGAGCTAAGTCCTTGGAAATAAAGTACTTTGATAGAGAGAGTGAAAGTGTCCAAAATGAGCTTGTCTATGGAGATAAGGCCGTAGAGTGGTTGTATAGATCAACCATGGGAAAAACTCTGTCAAAGCTTCTTATTAAAAAGCCTATTAGTATTCTCTATGGGGTAGCTCAAGGAAGCTCGCTCTCAGCAAGAAAAGTTAAACCCTTTATAAAAAATTTTAATATTGCGATTGATGATTATCTTCCTGCAGAGGGGCGAGGTGAAGAAGATCCCTATGGTTCTTTTAATGAGTTCTTTATCAGAAAGTTTAAAGAAGGGAAGCGGCCCATTGAAAGTGATGCCTCACTGATGCCAGCATTTTGTGAAGCTCGCTATTTTGCCTATGGCTCTCTTAATGAAAAAGTCAGCATTCCCGTTAAGGGAAATTTTTGGAATGCCAAAGCTCTCCTTGCCAATAAAGAATGGACCGAAACTTTTCAGGATGGGCCATGTCTTCTCGCAAGACTCTGTCCTGTAGACTATCACCGTTTTCACTTTCCTGATGATGGGAAAATTCTTGATCACTATACGGTTCCTGGTGTTCTTCATTCGGTAAATCCTTTGGCTCTTAAAGAAGTGCCAGAGGTCTTTGCAGTCAATGAAAGGCAAGTAACTATTATGGAAACAGAAAACTTTGGCAAACTTGCTTTTGTTGAAGTGGGCGCCATTTGCGTAGGGAAAATTATTCAATCGAGACAAATGACAGGAACCTTTAAAAGAGGCGAGGAGAAAGGTTATTTTCTCTTTGGCGGCTCAACCGTCATTGTTCTCGGCGAAAAAGGGAAATGGAAACCCGATGCTATTCTTTTAGAAAAAACAAAAGAAGGCATGGAGGTTTATCAAAAGCTAGGCAGTCGGATTGCTTCTAATCGAGATTAAATTGGCTTGCCACAAAGAAGTGATCTGAGGGGTAAAGACCATCTCTGTGATCTTTGACCAGTTCAATTGACTGAAAATCAATCGGGGCTTCCCCTAAAATCCAATCAATTCGTGTTTTACTTCCGTCCGGATCACGACCATCAAATTTATGGAAGCTTGTTTCTTCTGGTTTAGAAAAATCAAGCCATGGGTCTTTGAGTTCATGATATTTTTGATCGATCACTTTTCGGACATCACTTTGGGGAGAGCTATTGAAGTCTCCCATTAAAAGAAGTGGGGCCCTGATGGTGAGTTTTTTAATTTCCTCAATGAGCACCTCAATTTGACCCAGTCGCGTCTCCTCTTTGACATGATCTAGGTGACAGTTCACGACTAAAACCTCTCGCTGGGTTTTCTTGTCTTTGAGATGGGCATAAGTACAAAGTCTAGGAAAAGCAGAATCAAAAGAACTTGAGCCCGCTTCATATGGGGTTTTTGAGAGCCAAATATCACCGCTTGAAATGATTTTAAAAAGATTTGTTCTAATAAATAGGCAGGGATACATACGCTCTTTTATCCAATCGCGGTGACTATCAATCATTTCATATTGATCAAGTAAGCCCTCAAGTTCTCTTAATTGGGGCTCTCTCCCTTCCTGGGTGCCAATGATATCGGCTTTATTTTCATAGATGAGATCGCGCACGAATTCCTTTCGGTTAGGCCAATTGTTAGACCCATCATGGGGGTTGGTGAATCGGATGTTACAACTCATTGCGCAATACATAGATCTCCTCTGGTCTATTTTAGACCAGCCCACGCTTGCTTCCCACCTCAAATTTAACAAAAAAGCAGACACTTAAGGGTGCTTAAGAATGGCATAGGGTTTGCTCTTTTAGGTTTCGACTTTGAAACAAGGAGAAAAAATGAGTTTGTTACAGGAGAAAACCCTAAATTCCTTTTTAGAGGCGGTAGGAAAGAAGACTCTGAATGAGTATTCAGAAATTACGGGAATCGAGAGAACTAGGCTATTTCGCCTTTTTCATGGGGCAGAAATGAAACTGGGAGAATTTGAAACCCTCCAGTCCTATATCCTCAAAAGTCAGGGGGAGGCCTTAGATTGGGAAAATGTTGTTTCTCTAAAGAATTTTAGGGACAAGTCACAGGAGCAGAAAATTAGTGAGTCTCTTGCCATCCAGATGGAGCGTTCACAACGTCTTACAGAATTTCTTAATGAAATGAAAGGACCTAAAAGGAGGGCAGCGTGAAGAAGACTCTCTTAGTTATTGAAAGAATTGTTTTGGAGTCTCTAGAAGGACGTCCACGTAAACTCGTTGAGCTTGAGGAGCAAACAGGTCTCAATGAAAGTCTTCTCAAGGCGATTTTACATCAGCTCATTGAAAGAGGCATGGTGAAGTATAGTCACCTTAATTTTGAACTTAACTGGGACAATAAAAGAAACTGGCTCCCTATTGTTAAGAATCAAGAGGGAATAAAAGCAGAGATCAATGAACTATTTTCCTCTATGGTTAATAAGAGCTTTGAGAACTTAGAAAAGCCTGCTTTGAAAATGAAAAAAGTTTGGCTTGAACCAAGGGAGCAGGAAGAGTTTGAACGAAAACTTCGTGACATCGACTATTTTCTAGAGGGAATTCAAACCAAAAGAAAAACTCGCCCGGTGCGAGAACTCACCCATGGTAAAAAGGTTATATTCTATGGCTCTTGTGCCTATAAAGATCTAGTCGACGATATGATTCACGCGAGTTGATAGTAACAGGCTAGCTCTTAGAGATTGGGAGCTAGCCACCTTTTCATTTCATCAATAGTTTTACCCTTTCTTTTGGCATAATCTTCAAGCTGATCATTGTCGATCTTTCCAAGGTTGAAATACTTTGAGTCAGGATATTGCATATAAAGTCCAGAAACACTACTGGCCGGATACATGGCATAGTTCTCAGTAAGCTTGGCCCCAGTATTCTTTTCGGCGTCAAGAAGGCGCCAAAGAATTTCTTTTTCAGTGTGATCAGGACAAGCAGGATAACCAGGAGCTGGTCTGACTCCACGATATTTTTCTTTAATCAAATCTTCTTGAGTAAGATTTTCTTTAAGACCAAACTTCCAATTATCTCTGACTTTTTTATGAAGCATTTCTGCTAGAGCTTCAGCGAGACGATCACCAATGGCCTTGATGAGAATTGAAGTGTAGTCATCCCCATCATCTTCAAAGGTTTTAGCATAGCTTTCAACCTCTGGTCCCATCGTCACAACAAAGCCACCGCAGTAGTCTTCATAACCTTTCGGGGCAACGAAGTCGGCGAGAGACTTAAATGGCTGACCTTCTTTTTCTTTTTGTTGTCTTAAAAAGTGAAATACTTCGAGAGTCTCTTTGCGGTCACTTCCCTTAAAAAGACGTACATCATCTCCTTCTGAGTTGGCAGGCCATAGTCCCCACACGGCCCTTGGAGAGAAACGATTGTTTTTAACGATTTCATTGAGAACTTTATTTGCGTCTTTAAAGAGCTTCTTTGCCTCTGTCCCATACTTCTCTGAATCAAGGATCTTAGGATAGGTTCCCTTCATTTCCCAAGTCCAAAAGAAGGGAGACCAATCGATATACGGAACAATTTGATCGAGAGGGATATTTTCCCAGACACTAAGACCTAGCTTATCAGGTGCCTCAAGAGTGTGCTGGTCCCAATCAATTTGAGGACTCTTTTCTCTGGCCTCATTAATCGGAGTGAGCTTTGTGTTTGCTCTTCCTTCATTAAAGCGCTCAACAAGAGCTGCCTGGCTTTCTTTAAGCTCGCGGTGATATTGCTCACTTTCTTTGTCACTTAAAAGCTTCTGACAGACGTCGACAACAAGGGAGGCATCACCAACTTGAACGATAGGTCCCGAGTAATGAGGGGCAATTTTAACGGCCGTATGCATTTTGGAAGTTGTTGCTCCGCCGATAAGAAGAGGTTTTTTTAAACCTAGTTTTTCCATTTCGCTGGCATTAAAAATCATTTCATCGAGGCTTGGAGTAATTAGACCTGATAGACCGATGATATCGGCATTGATCTCCTCTGCCTTTTTAAGAATTTGATCACAGGGAACCATTACTCCCATATCTTCAACTTTATAACCATTACAAGCTAGGACGACAGCGACAATATTTTTACCAATATCGTGAACGTCTCCCTTTACGGTAGCGATAAGAAAAGTTCCCTGTTCCTTTTGATTGGGATTCTTTTTCTTTTCCTCTTCCATGAAAGGCTCAAGGTAAGCGACGGCTTTTTTCATCACACGGGCTGATTTAACGACTTGAGGGAGAAACATTTTACCCGAACCAAAAAGGTCACCAACAACACGCATGCCATCCATCAAAGGACCTTCAATAACATCAAGTGGTCTACCAAGTCCGGCACGTGCCTCTTCAGTGTCTTTATCAATATATTCAGTAATTCCATGGACGAGTGAATGAGTAATTCTCTCTCCAAGAGATTTTTCTCGCCATGAAAGATCATTCCTATCTTTCTTATTGCTTTGGCCTTTAAACTGTTCAGAGAAATCAATAAGGTCATCTGTTGCATTGGGATGCCTATTAAAAAGTACATCTTCAACTTTTTCTTTGAGATCCGGTTTAATGTCCTCATAGATTTCAAGCATACC
>JASBRV010000070.1 GCA_030149295.1 Bacteriovoracales bacterium
GAGATATAAGAATTGAACTTGTAGCGAATTAATAACTTCCTAAAATCACGTTTGGTGGTACAAGAAAACTAGTTCCTTTTTTCTATACTATACTAGTTAAGTTACAAGGCTTTGTTTGGAGGAACATTGAAATATTGGATATCATATATTTTAAAATTATCAGTAATCATTGCTTTCCTACAGGGGGTCTGTTTTGCAGAAAGTAAAGCTGTTGAGGAAAATGGCAAATATAACAAATATTTTCTCAATGTTGGTTACTTTTCAGGTTCACAAACTGACGATAGTATTGCTGAGGAAATTCTTCTTTACGATAAGCCCATTTCAAATGGAAGAATTTTGCATAGAGTGAAAATAAAAGATTTCAATCACTCTAGCGAACTCTATAAGCTTTTTGACGATAATAAAAGCGTTTTCTACTTTTTGAATATATCTTCAACTGAAAAAAGAAATGAATTTTATAAAGTCTTCTATAGGGGTAAGTATTATTGGGTACCAGAGAGCAATTTTATTGAAAAAAAACCAATTCTTGAATACATGAGACAAGTTAATTTCTCTGTACCATTATCTTCTAAACTGTTTGAAAAACCAGGTGGTAAGATTGTTTATCGTAGCTTAAACTGGGTTTATCGCAAGGAAACATATAGGGAATTTGTTAGGGCTAGAATTATTGATCATAAGTATATTAGCGAAACTCTTTGGTTAAAGTTGAAATTTGATCCAAGTGAAGCCTGTCTACCTGAGCAATTCAAAAAAGACTTAAAACCCTTTGAAGGCTGGTATATGCCATATGAAAAAAATGGAAAACCTCTATGGTCTTATCCACATAAGGGTGGGTGTTGACTTACTTGTAAAAAAGGTACTTATTAACTTGTAGCGAATTAATAACTTCCTAAAATCACGTTTGGTGGTACAAGAAAACTAGTTCCTTATCTGTGGGTACGATCAGCAAGAGCAAGAGGTGTTTTGTGATGTTTTTTAGTTTAATTTTCCTTGTTAGCTCCATTGTTCATGCAAATACCTTAGAGTGCGTCCCTGTTAGGAATAACCATCCCCTTGCTGTTAAAGATCCTTATGGAGAAGGCTTTATTTTTAGGAAAGGTGGTTTAGAGTCCCCTTTTTATGACGGTAAAGTAATTTTTACAAAGGTTGAAAGTAGAATAAGATCTTTCAACAATCTCTCTAAAGACGAAAAAATTTTTTGTGATTTCAAAAAAGGAATAGTCTTTTGTCCTGGGGAAAAACAGTCTAAGGCGCAAAGTAAAAATCAGGGCGTAACCCGTAGTCATAGATTTCTTTTTAAATTACCTATTAAAGTAAAAAAGAAAGGTGTTTATGAGTTAGAGAATGGAAATCCATTTTTCGAAAAAGTAGATAAATTTTTACCAGTTGAGCTTTTTTCTGTTTTTAAAGAGCCATCTAAAGTATCAGGTTTTAAAAGTGGAGTTTTTGGCTACATAAAGAAAAGCTTTAAGTTCTGGGCTTTTGAAGAGTACGTTCTCGCTATCCCCGGTAGTCATCCTCGTGGATGGGAAGGAATTTCAATAAAAGAGTTTTGTATTTTGGATTTAGATTTAAGAGAAATGAAACCATTCACTGAGGATTTATCAAAGTTTCCTAAATATCAGAAGAGGTGAGCTCATCCCATCTTTACCGCAATGATTACTGAATTTACTTGTATCCCATCTTCACCACAAAGATAAAAAAATGCAACTAAGGTACTAACTCCTCGTACCACTTTCGTGATTTGAAAAATTAAGTTGATTTGGCTGTGAGTGTTTTAAATTTTAGCCAAAAACATCTACAATCGCTATGCAGACCCATTCCATGGCGGCTTAAATAATGCAGCCTTTTTCTCAAAGGTGAGTGCGACGAGCGTCGGGGCTAACCTACTTAAGGATGAATAGGAATAACAACGATCTCTCCATCGACGAAAGCCAGACTGAGAGCATGACTCTCAGGGAGCGGAAGGCTGCAAAAGGCGAGATGAGAGCGTCACGATAGAAGTTTGAGTAAACACAGTGAAATCCTCAAGTCGAAAGTTATAGGACTGAAAAGAGGTCAACGCTAAACTTCATTTTTGATTTTGGTACGAGTAAACTGTCCTTTCAAAATGAGCTTTGCAAATTTTTACCAATTTTTTAGCTGGCAACATGCCTTTTCATAATTTCTTTTGCCTTCTTTTCAATTTCCAGCATCTCTTCTGACTTAACAAGCTTACGGTTAGGATAAAGAAGATCAGCGGGGTGTAACTCTAAAGCAGCAGCAAAAATCTCTGCATAGTGGGAAGTCATTTGAAGTCTTCCATTTTCAAGAGCACTTATGTTTGTTCTTTTAATACCTGTGATTTCTTCCATTTCATCTTGGGAAATACCAGCTTCAACCCTTGCCCCTCGGAGAACTTCCCCAGGAGCAAGGTCTTGATCTAAAATTTCATGTAAAACTTTTCTCATCTTTTCCATAATTACCTCAAGGTTTCATTTCTTATAATCGTGGTCAGCAGTCACACGATGAACCTCTACTATGATTTTGTTATCATCAATCCGGTAAATAACTCTGCCGGAACTACTAAACGCCGAAGAACGAAAGCCTGCCCAATCTCTTTCAAGCTCATGGTCATGCCATTCCGCCGACTGAGCAATGTACTCGGGCCCAAATTCTTCCATTTCATCAACCCACCTCAAAAGGACTTTTACATCAGCATTGTTCACTTCTTTGCGAGAAAGTAGGTCTGTAAGCTCGGCCCTCGCTTTATCCGTCATTTCAACAGTCCATTTGCTCATCGTAGAGGATTCCCTTCGCCATCAGTGGCTATGTATATTAAAATATACGGTATATTTTAATATACGTCAATGGTGTATATAATTTCAGATAGTTAGTACTTCATCCAGAATGAATTTACTTCTACCTATTTTGCCAAAAGAGAGAAGCGAAGAAACGAGTATTGCTCCCTTTCAACTTGTGATGTCGGGACTTAGGTTTGATATTTCTTCTATAGTAGTACGCTCATCTCACCAGTTGTGGCCTTCGGCTTAAAGTCTTTTGGTGGTCCGTCACACGGCTTCGAACTAAAAGTAAACGTTCACATGTTTGCTGCTAGGCTGATTCCATTCTCGCCTTGCCCTCGGTTCTCCTCGACTCTGATCACTGAGTGAGTGATCGCATTATTTCACCCTCCACTTCGTGAAGATACCATGTTTGTGGTAAGCTGGATCCGCCAAAAGAGAATCGTAAAGTACTGAGATCAAAGTGGATTTCTGGTTGTTATTTGGGAAGAAGGAAACTTCCATTCTGATGATGAGGTAATTTTTCATGGGATGGGGGGGCACGGCTAATTTTGGAAATATTAAGGGAAATTGTTCGCCAATATCGTAATTCAAAGTTACTAAGTAAACGATTTTGTATGATTTTCTTCGCACTTTTGTAGACTATAATTTACAATAAATATAAAATAGTTTACGATGCAAAATGGAGACCAGGGAGAGGATCGCCCAATTTTACAAAGATACCAATGAGAAAGAGCCTGCTAAGGTTTGGCTCGATTCATTGAAAGATAAAAAGGGTGTAGCCAAAATCATCACTCGAATTAAACGAGCTGAGGCTGGAAATTTTGGAGATCATAAAAGGATTGGGGAAGGATTAAATGAACTTCGAATTCCCTATGGACCAGGTTATCGTGTCTATTTTGGAATTGACGATAGTGGCGATTTTATCATCCTTCTTAATTGGAGGAGATAAGTCATCACAGAATAAAGATATTAAAAAGGCCAAAGACTTTTGGCTTGATTATAAGGACAGGAGCTAATTATGAGCGCAAAAGGATCATCATTTAATGACTACCTTGAGGAAAGGCTTAAAGACCCAGAGCTTGCCTGCCATTTTATTGCTGAAGCTATTGAAGAAAATGACCCAGATTATTTAAAAGTCGCTCTTGGAGAAATCGTTAAGGCCTACGGGGTCGCTTATATTTCTGAGCAAAGTGGTATCGGAAGGCAAACCATTTATAAAATGCTTTCAGAAAAGGGAAACCCCACTCATAAAAACCTAGTTGCTATCTTGGATACTCTTGGGTTGGAACTCACTGTTCGTCCTAAGAAAACCGCCTCTTAAATTCTTTTTTTTGTGAAACTATTTATGAGTTTGATCTAGTACTTGATGCTGGGTCGGACTTTTTCGAAAGATTGCAGAGGGCCTTTCTGGACAGGATCTTAATAATCAATTTGTTCTCGGTGGATGCGCTATTTTTAGAAATTCCAGAAAAATTACCTCCAACTCTCAAAATCGCTATTTTACTCAATACCTTGTTGATCATCAAAAGTTTGCTGAGGAAAAAAACAAGGCGAAAAGAAACTTAAGAAAACTGACTATGCCCGGTGTGATCATTCATTCTCAAGCAGACACTATTGTTAGTTGGGAAGTGAATCGTGTGATGGCTGAGGTGATAAAAGGTATCGCTGGCGAGAACTTCTTTAGTTATGAATATAATCATAGTGGTCCTGGGCACTGGGGTGACTATGTTTATTTTGATGGTCGCTTGCCAGTATCGGCCTATGATGGAATCGATTTTTTACTAGAGAATCTATAAGTCAAGAGTGCACTAAGACCAATAATGATCTTAGTGCAAAGTAGGAATTTTAGTTATAACGATCGTAAATTTTTTGTAGTCTTCTCTTAATCTTAAGGTCTGTATTCATTAGAACGAGAACACCACGGTTTTCTACAGTTTCACTTCCCACAAGAGAAATGTTACCAAGACGAGCGCCACCACTGTAAAGTCTACCCGTGATCATTGTTTCGCTTTCTTGCTTGTTGTCGTAAGGAGCGAAGAATCCGAAGAAATCCTTTCCAATGTAGAAAGTGTAGTTGCCAAGCTCTTTTACTTGAAAAGCTACTGAAGGAAGGAATCCATCTGCGACACCAGGAAGGTCTCTTCCATCGGGTAGTCTTTGAGGAGGAAGAAGTTGAAGGTCGCCATCAAGAAGGTCGCCCATCCAAACTTTGATTTCCATTTGAGTACCAAGGGCCGCATCTGCCGCAGGAAAAAATCTTACCGTAGAGTTTTGAAACTCAGGAATCGCTACTGTGAGCTCGCCATCGAGTTCAATGTTTTCAAATGTCATGTCAATTTTCACATAATCTTGAGTAAGGGCCACAACCGGTTCACCTATAAAAGGGAAGTCAATGGTAGAGCCATTAGAACAAGAGAAGGTAAAAAGCAGACAAAACATTGCCATTAAAGAGACTGTCTTTTTCATCAATACATCCTTGTTAGAGTTCATCTAAACATTTTGTTTGGTATGCCTTCTTTTCGATAGGCTTAGGGGCTTTGATTAGAGGAGTTTTGAGACATAGGTTGGGAGGCAAAATGTGCCTACCAAAAGGGTGGCAGCTTGAATTTGGTAGATTGTTAAATCAATAGGTTTAATGCTTCTTGACGTTCGATGATCCCCGTTTTTATTTGCTCAAGAACTTTATTGTTAACTTTACTGTGCCAGGGTCTATCTTTCATTTCATTGATTGAGGAGTTTAGTTCATCACAAATTTCTTGAAAAACATCATCTTCCAAACCACAGTGTTTAGCTTCTTTTTTCCAGTCGTCGATAGTTATTTCGCGATAATGAAACTTCTGATTAACGCTCCAACTTGACCTTAATCCACAATAGCGTTTTTCATCAAGGTATTTGAGAAAGTGTGCACTTAATAAATCATAGGCAGGTGTTAGGGCAAAACCATTTTTTAGAACATAGATACTTATATTTTTTGCATGCCCATCTGTGTTGTAAATGAGATCGTTAAAAATAGCGATCTTAAAAAGCATTTTTCTGTCCTCATGGGCATTATTTGAATTTTCAAGAACCTGCATAAGATCTTTTAAGCTTGGTCCACCTTCCTTTCTCTCATATTTTTGAAGTGGTGATCTTCCCATTGCTTGACACATATCTTCTTGAGGGATTCGGTATAAGAATTTATCTTTCCAAACTCTGTCAAAGCGTTTGAGGATTAATACTCTATGTTCTCCAAAGACTTCGATGGCGGGTTCACATGTTTTGATCCCAAAGTCTTGTGCCATCTTGAGACAAGCGTATTCATTATCAACGCTACTTGAAAAATCTATTCCTCCAAGAATTTTGTCCATGGCCTTTTTGATTATATGGCTGGTGGGCGTTTGAAGTTGAGGTTCGTACCAATTACCTGAGTACTGAAGTAGCGCCATCTTTTCTTGAGCACCCGCCAAAGAAATCCTAAAATCCAATTCATCCATACCTAATGGTGAGTCGTAAGCTAGTCCGCTTATTTTTTTTTCAATTTCTTTATTTGTTAGGGGACGAAACTTAAGCTTCTTTTGAAATTCAGGCACTTCATCTTGATCAAAAAATGTTAGGGCACCCACGCAATCTTTTCCAATAACCTGAAGTATATCGAATTGCTTTGTGCTTTTTGCATTAAATTTTTCTGCGATGGCCTTAATAATGAGCTTATTATCTGGAAGAAGGTTATCAAAATAAAATGACGCTTCTTCTCCTTTAAATTTCTTTTTTCCTAGTGGTAGGGATAATGAGATTTGTTGACCGTTTTCAATCCATTGATCGTCATACTCAAATTCTATGGCCCCGTTAAGTTGTTTTGTAAGGAGACCAATAAATTGATCTCTGAAAAATACTTTTAGTTTTTGAGTTGAGCTTTTTTTTCCCATTACTCAATCATCCCCAAGAGGTTATCTGTATCTATTTTTTCAATATCTTTAAGACTTAATTCGACTTCTAGGGCTTTCATGACTTGAACAAAAACTTGGAGGGTAGCGCCCTGGCCAGTTTCTAGCTTGGAGATGGCCACTTGAGTAACATTACATCTTTTGGCCAACTGTTCTTGGGTCATATTTCTCTTTTTACGAACCAGTCGAATTAAATCTCCTAAGTCCTTTAAATTACGTGCATTTTTCATACATAACTCTGGGTTTTTCGGGCTTTTTATAGCTCATGGTTATAAAAAGATTTTATAACTCGAGGTTATAAAGCTATTTTATAACACACCGTTATATTAATCAAGTTGGGTTCTGGTTGGGTGGTTAGTTTTAGAACGTCGTGTGACGGACCATCGCGAACCCGCGCCCTTCGGGCTAGGTTCTCTTCCTGGGGGAGCTGCGCACGCGTCACTTTGATGGCCACTGGCCATCGTGACCGCGGCGCCTACCAATTAATGACATAACTAACCATCAACGACCAGACATCTCCCGTCAGGTCATCGATAAAGGTGGTGTCTTCGGTGGTTTTGGGGCTATCGCGGTAAGCTTGGGTGAATTTATCGTGAAAGGAGACACTATGATAGAGAAGTTCTACACCAAGATAAGACTCTTTGATTTTGATGGGAAACTCAAAACCTCCACCGAGCCCAACCCCGATGCCGCCACCAGTGTCATTGGCGATGTCTTGGTCGATAAACTTATTGGTCAAGTACCAATACTCTAAGCGAGCAGTAAGGTAAGGATTAGAATAAGTGATGGCCGTGCCTAAGTCCGCGGTGTCTATATAGTAGCGGTAATTAAAATAGACTCGAAGGGCACTGATATCAATAAAGCCCACTCCTTGCTCAAGATTGGAGTAACCAAAAGTGGGCTTATCGATGAACATATTGTGCTTGGAAAACTCTACGCCCATACCAAATGAGTTTCTAAAATTGAGGAAGTAATTGAGTCCTAAATTATAGGTTGGGGGATCATTGTCATAGGCCACTCCACGATTACCAGTAAAGCTGGTGAGTCCGATGCCAATTTGAAAACTAAAGAAGCGGCCATAGCGATAAAATCGCTCATCTTCGGCCATTTGGGTGCTTTCAATATCCTCATTGAAATCGGAGAAGATGTCTCCTCCAATATTTAGTTCATCATCATTTATCTCAAAAGTGTCAGTAGGCACTTGTGCCATAAGGTTAAATGAAAGGAGAAGAATAAGAAGAAAGCTAAACTTCATCACAGATAAAAATGAACAGCAGAGACAAGAAAGTTATTGCCTACGGTTTCAATAACAAAGTCATTGATCTTGTTAAAAGAGACGCCAAACTCAAGACTAAAGCCTAAGCTCTCTATTCCAGGCAGGCTAAATTCTGAACCGAGGGTAAGGTCAGCTTGAAAACCAGAATCGGAAACACCATTTCGCTTCTCATTGATGATGCCGCCTAGAACACTTCCAAAAAAGACGAGGTTGGGTTCCTCGAAGAAATTTCTATAAATCTTAAGCGCTGCAGCGCTACCGCCCCCATTGTCATCATTGCTGTAGCCAACTTGGCCGCCAAAAGCGAAAGACTTGCTGCGTTGGAGCTTGAAGCTAATGCTAGGGACATCAACGGCCATTTGATTGGCAAAGCCAATGCCCAAACGACCGATGCGCTCGACGCCAAAAGAGGAAAGGGAAAGGCTGCAAAGCAGGGCAATAAAGAGGCATTTTGTTTTCATATTTTAATGGTAATTGGTCGTACTATTTTTGACAACTTAACGGTGCATTTTCTAAAATCAAGTTTCGATTAGGCAAATTCAATCTCATGAAAAGGAATAACCACTATGGCCTCAACTACTGACTCCTCCCAAACTCCCAAGCAAGGAACTTCAATTGATGAAGCTCTTGGTCAAACAGAATTTGGAGGATGGATTGCGGAAAATAAAACACCCGTATTATCTGCCATTATTTTGTTAATCGTTGGGGTTTTCGCTTTTGGTGGATATCGTCAGTATACGATTACTAAGAACAATGAAAATAGTGACCGTCTTTATACTTTAGTGAATGAGAAGTTGCCGACTTATGAAAAAGGCGAGCTTCAAGGTGCAGATCTCGTGGCCAGTATTAGTAGTAGCTGGCAAGAGATGGGCTACTTCACGGGTGGCATTCCTTTTATCATTCAAGTGAGTGATGCTTTAAGAAAGAAGGGAGACCTCGAATCAGCTCATGCTATTCTTATGACCGCCCTAGAGCAGGGCGGAAGTGCTCAGGCACGTTATTTTCTTCTCACTCGCGCCGCTGCCTTAGCAGAAGATCTTGGAAAAAGTGAAATGGCGATCAATCACCTTAAAGAAGTACTTTCTTCTGGTGTAAAGTACATGGAAGGTAAGACCTACCTCGACCTTGGCCGCCTTTATCGCAATAGTGGTCAGCCTGATTTGGCCAAGACTAGTTTTGAATGGGTCGTCGAAAAAGGTGAGCAGGCCGAGTTTAAAAAGATGGCCCAGCTTTACCTCGATGAAACTAATTAATAGGCTTTTTGATGAAATTTAATTTATATCGTGCATTTGGAGCTCTTGTCGCTTTTGTGTTGTTTTCAGCGTGTTCCCAATTACAAAATGTGGGAGCCCTAAAGTCCCAAAAGCCTGATAAGAAAATTTTTACTGCTGCTTGGATTAAGAATCTTGATATAGAGCATTCCACGGGTAATCTCCCCATTGGTCTTCAAAGCCCGGCCGTTCAAGGAAGTTTTCTCTACGTAGGAAAAAATAGTGGTGAAATGATGGCCTTTCAATTGGAGACAGGGCGAATGGTATGGAGCGAGAGTGAAGGCCAGCCCTATCATGCTTCTCCCATTGTCTTTAAAAACAAAGTTCTTTACGGAAACGTAGAAGGGCGCCTTTTTGCCAGAGAAAGATTTACGGGAAAGCTTCTTTACAATGTTGATCTAGGATCTGCTGTTGAAAGTGAGCCCGTTCTTTATAAAGGTCGCTTACTCGTTCACACCCGCAATCATAAGGTCGTCTGCCTTGATGCTGAAACGGGAAAAATACTCTGGGCCTATAAGAGGTCTGTTCCTTTTTTGACCACTTTGCAAAGAGTGAGTAAGCCTCTCGTTCACAACAATAGAATCTTTGTTGGATTTGCCGATGGTTTTACGGTGGCCTTCTCTCTGGAAGAAGGGCGAATTCTTTGGGAAACCAAAGTTGTCAACGGTCAGAAGTTTATTGATGTCGACACCCATCCCACACTTTTTGACGGAAAGGTCGTCGTCGGTAGCCAGTCCGGTCATATGACTATTCTTAATCCAGGGACGGGGTTTGTCGAAAGAAAGCTTCCTTACTTTATTGCCCGTGCTCCTTTAATCACTGATGATCAAATGATTTTAGGAACCACAGAAGGGGATGTCGTTTTTCTCAATAGTGCCTTAAAAGAAGTGAAAAAGGTGAAGATCTCTGAAGATGGCATTACCAGTCTGGCCCTTTGGGAAGGGGATGTGATTGCTTCAACGACAGGGGGAGAGTTAGTGGCCATCACCCAAAAAGGTAAGGTCTTTGAGCGCTTTCATTTTGGTCACGCATCTTCTGCACTGTTTGGAACTCTCGTGGTTGAGAAGAACCTCTTAGCCGCTTATAGCTCTCGTAATCGACTCTACGTTTTTCGCCGTTAGGGACGTCCCACTTTTGAAAAGTAGTCGTGGGACCAATCAGCTTCTAGTTGCTCTAGGAATAAAGATTGCTCACTAGGAGTACTCGCCGGGAAGCGACCCTTTTTGGTGTCTTTTTCTAGACTCTTCACTAAGGCCATATTGGAAAAGAGAGTGGTTTTCATATAGGCTTTAAAGCTATCCGCAGAGTTAGTGAACTCTTTGCCATTTCTTTGAATGTGGCGAGTGAGGTTTTCATAAGTGTAGTAATTTTCACTTGATCCACTGTCACACAACTCTTCGAGTTCACTATAAGTCTTTGTGAGGTGAAGAGTGAGAGCGTTTTCAAAAAGCACAGAGTATTTGGCCTGGTCATTCATGGCCTGATAAAGCTTAGGTGATTCCTTCGCTGTCGTCATAGGAAGGGCGAGCTCAGGATAAACAATGATAGACTTCTCATTTGGTGATCCCATTTTGGAGAGCCTCTTCTCATAATTAAGTTCCTTAGCAGCAATGCTAGGTAGGCTTTGTCTCATATTCACAAAATTTGTGTGAAAGCTAGGGCAGTGATTAAGCTCTTTGGGTTTTGACGTTGTGATGTAACTAGAGAGGGTTCTATATTGATTATAAAGCGCCATGAAATAGAGTCGCTTTGTTGTAGGAAGTTTTTTAACTGCTTGTTGAGTGCTCGCCGGTCCTCTTCTCTTCACTTTGAAGTTTTTAATCGGAGCGGTGCTTGCAAACTCGGGAACAGGATTTGGATTGGTGTTCCTTGGGCGATAGCGGTCCATTTTTTCTTGAAAACTTTCAGGCTGACGATAACCAGCGCAACTAGAAAGAAGAAGAAGAGAAATGAGAGCTGCTTTCATATGATACTCCTAAAGATTCAACGACCTATTTGTGGATCGGAACTTAGGAGTAGAGCAATTAATTAGCTTTTAGAAAGAGAGGGGAAGTGGAAAAAATTGCAGAGGATCAGCTTCAAGCGGTGTTTTAAGGGACTTCTCAGGAACTCGATAGGAATCTGGAGCGATTTGATCAGGAACACTTCTTCTCACTTCAGAGAGTGTTTTACTATAGTTTTTAGGAGAGAAGTCTCTACTGGCCAGAAGCATCTCTGTAAATTTAACAGCTCGATGGGTATTGAGGATGCCACCGCTTACCGAGATATTGGCAAGAAAAGCTTTTTTATCCACGGTATCCATGATGATTTTTTTCACTGAGCTCATGCGAATCGTGAACCCTGCATTGGCGAAAGCTTGAAAAACTACGGCTCCTGCATGGGCCACTTGGGGTGCCGCTTGAGAGGTTCCATTGACGGGGAGAATTCTTGCTAGAGGAACGGAGCTTGGAATGGCGACCCCCGGTGCAAAAAGAGAGACCGTATTTTTTCCATAGTTTGAAAAACTGGCCTTTTCAAAAGTACCTAATGTCGCTCCCACGCTTAGGCAATGATCGCAACTGACAGCAGAAGGATAGTGACTCTCTTTTGTGGTGTCATCATTCCCATTACCAGCAGAAAAAACGAAGAGACTTTTTGGATGTTGATCCACCACTTCCTTTGTGAGTTGAATGAGGCCACGGCGAAAGTCATCAGTAATACCATCAAGGAGGGAAGAAGGGCCCGATTCGGGAAATTGCTCTTCCCACCAGTCTTTGACCATTTTTCCAGAGGACTTGTAACTGATTCCAAAAGAAGAATTGATCACATGAGCGAATTGAGCATTATAGCCTGCGGCCTTCGCTAGTTTTCTTTGCTGCCAATTGAGGTAGTCTTTCAAAAAGTTTTTAAGGTATTCAACTTTTTCCTTTTCACTGCCTTTGCTAAGGGGTGTGAACTCTGGCTCAGCTCCTATGCCTTGGTCCGTATCTCCTAGATAAGTAAAGGAGAGGATTTCTGGTTTATATTGATCATAGCTTTGATAAGTACTGGGGGCTTTTCCCCAATGAAAAGAGAGGCCACTGGCGAGACCAGAAACATGAGTAGCGTGGATATAACGACGAAACTTTTTTCTTTTGTCTTGAAAGGCATCGTCCTTTCTTTTTTCCGAATACCACTCATCTTCAGCTTGGCTCGAGATATCAAGGGAGCGCTTGCGTCTGATCTCGTAATAACGATAAAAGTCTTCTTCAAAATCTGGGTAAATGGTCGGATCAAAGGACAGAGGAGAGTTGGTAATAAGGTTCCACCCAGAAATATCGTCTACATAACCATTCCCATCATCATCTCTGTTATTAGGCCGTTCGGCTTCGTTAATAAAACGATAAGGCTTAAGCAAGGGGTGGCTCTGATCTGCTCCAGTGTCCATGATGGCCACCGTTGCGCTATGAGCTGTTATTGAACTGATGAAGAGGATGAGTCCGAAGATTTTCATACTCTAATAGAGTAGGAGACTTAAAGACTTCTGAAAAGAGGGGCGCGTCAAAGGAGGGGTGTTATTCTTTTTTGCGACAGGTCAACATGACTTGAAAGGTGAGCTTCTTCCTTTCATCGTATAACTCAAGAAACCCCTCTGAGT
>JASBRV010000072.1 GCA_030149295.1 Bacteriovoracales bacterium
AAGTTACCACCACGATCTTTTTCGAAGTCCTGGCTCTTTAGAACAATCACTTTATAGTTGCCCTCTTCTTTTACGGGAAGACCATGAGGAATTTTAGAAACATCCCACTCTAACCAATCCTTTTCTTCATGATCATAAAGCATTAATCCAGTGGCATGTTCATCTTCATTAGTTTCAATATGAAGATCGAAAACACTTTTATCATCGAGATTTATTAACGTGAGAATTTTAATTTTTCCTGCTGTCGTAGGGGTCGATAAAATAGTCCAAAACATCAATAAAATAATTTTTTTCATTTCACATCTCCATGCTTGGTGTGTGCGATTAAATTAGCGAGTAAGTTCTGTTTCGAGAGCTATTTTGAAAAAAGTTCACAGAGGAACTTAAGTTATTGAATTTTACAGAGTCAATATGGCCCGCACGCTTGTGCTTCTTACTTTTAGGTGAGTTAAATATTGAAAAAAATAAGGATTTTTTTAGAAGAAACGCAGTAAGAAAAAATCCTCATCTTTCTCAAAAGTTCTTACAAATAGAGCTAAGATTGAAAAAGATCAAGATTCAGTGAGTGCTCTCGTCCTAACCACATCACCATTTGGGTGTGATCGAAAAGATCATCTCCAGTATTGGCGTGAAAGAAAATATCATATTGATCCCGATTTTTCATAAGCCAAGGAATGAAATGATTGAGGGCCTTTACAGGAACTGTAATTTGGCAACTTCCAACCGGATGGGGACCTACGGGTTTGTCCCACATTCTACCAATCTTAAAGTCAAAATTCTCTACAACTTTATCAATCACTTTCTTAGCGTTCTCTATTTCTGAAACAGGATAATAGAGATGGGCGTGATAATCTATAATATCCATTAGTATACATTCCTTGAGTTTTCTAAACTTTACTGTGGTGCATTTTATAGTAAATCACTTGAACAAGCACTAAGAAAGGCTTCATTGGGAGGTCTCCATTAGACTTTTAGAGACCAGTACCCAATTGAAGCCTTGTTATCTACGATTAAATCCTAACCTAGAGACTATCCATCCCCTGAATCGCCTTCTTCACGTCCTTATAGACTGGCAGCCATGGACGAAAAGCATTTTTCACCACTTCTTCATCCTTTTTACGCCCAAGACTTGTCGTCTTTTGGGTGTAAAAGCGATTTTTAAACTCTGGAAAATGGCGAATAATCACATCAGACATAGTTGTCTTATTAACGTGATTAATCCCAGGCTTGGTGTAGTAATCTTTTGTGAAATAATCAGAAAAGAAAGGATCGGCCATCAGACGTCTCGAGGCCATCAAAGCAAAGATATAAAACGGCGTATTACCAAAAGCATAACCTGGGTAGCGATCAGCTTCTGCTAGCGTTCCGACTAATAGATCCATGTCATCGATATCATCATATACTTCTGCTAGTTTCTTCTGGTGCTCTTTATTAGGAGTGAGCTCTTCGAATGACTCAATTCTTGGAAGATGAATCGCTTCTCTGAAATCATTATACTTAGGAATACCACGCTCTCTATCCCTAAAGATATCAACTGCTCCCATATCCATTTCAACAGAATCAGTATGAGCTTTACCTGTGTTTCTTTCAGCAACAAACTTACTCATCCAGGTAGGATAGTTATTAAGAGTCATGGCACCTGGAAAAGACGTTCCAAAAGAGTTTAACCAAGTAGCTGAACCGTATTTGGCCATGGTTCCCTGTGCCTGACGAAAGATCATCTCTTTTGTAGAAACCTTGTCACCGGCCTTATTAGTTTTTGCATCTCTAATAGTCACACTATCGGGAACTAAAGGGTGCATTCTATAAACAGCGACAAACTCTTCCGTCAATGTGAAAGGCACTGAATAAAGATCAAGAGTCTTTTTACCAACGAGACCTGAGATCAAGTGCTTTACACCACCATCAACTTTAGCTCTTAAAGTTGGAATACTGAGCCCGGTTACCTCTCTCATCCCAAACCAATTGCTTCTCATACCTATGTGAAGCATTTCATTATCAAGAAGTGCTGGTGTCCATTCAACAGTATGAATCTTTGCCATCAAAGCAGAGTTGATCATACGGGCCTTTTCAAAAAGTTCCTCATCACATTCAGACTTTGAAACTTTGCCTACACAAATTTTCTTACCAATCTGTGGTTTCAAAACTCTATCAACAATGCTGTTATGCTCGAGATGAAAAAGAACGTGGATTAGCTCAAGACCCGTCCACCAATTATCGTGAAAACCTGTAACCGGAAGACCACGAGAATCGTAGCGAAGCTTTCTATTCGCGACATCAACGGCAATCTTTCCTTCTGGAATAAGGCGACCTGTATTTTTACCGTTTCGCCAAACACTTCTCACTTTACGAATTGTTTCTGGATCACTTCCATAGATTTGTGAAGCATCCCACCAATGAGTCACTCTATTTCTTGAGACATAGTCATATCCATGTTTTTCAAGCGCAGCTTCATTCTCTCCTTCCGATTGAGTTGCTGGAATCTTCATCCCTTTATCACCATAGTGGGGATGGGATTTATGTGCAGAAATATCATACGATTTTGTCTTAGAGTTTTTCCCGTGAGTGAACCAGTCATGATTCATGGCCTGAAGCCAAGCTGTCGCCAGCACGTTGATAACAGGTGCATCGACCTGATTACCATTTCTCGCCAAAAGCTTTTGAGAGACTTCTAAAGGGTTTGGTTTCATCAAATCATTTTTAAGGGCTTCATTAGACTCGGAGGCTTTAGTGTTTCTTCCAAATCTTTCATGAACAGCGCCTGCTCTTAACTGGTTAGCGAGTTTCTTATCCCTATCAGTCAGATCTTTTTCATTGCCATGAAAATAACATTCACCATAAGCAGTACGGTGAACACGTTTCATCACCTTTCCACAATCAAGCTCAGTATTTGGACTAACACCGGTATCAAAGAGGTTCTCATCGAGAAGCTTCTGTCTTCTATCGGATGCTTCAAAAGAAAAGTCTCTGTTCTTTTTAGATGCAACGGCTCCAATAAACTTAAGTTTATTTTTCTTACCCGTATAGCCATCGTATTCAAACTTAGACCATCCTTTGCCTCGTTTTTCCCAATAGTCCTGTTCTGCCTGAGACTCACTTCGAGAATCAGATGATGATGAGAGACTACGTTCGCGGTTTTCATTAGTACTACATGCTGCAAGAACCAGCAGCATAAGGATTGCAGATTTCTTTTTCACTTTCACCTTCCTTGGTAAATTGATTTCCCTTAGACATGTTACCACTTTGAGTTTCATAAGAAAGAGTGTTAAAGATTCCTCTTTTGCCTTTAGAAGCCACTATCGTTGCCGATTCACTACTATTTTCAGAGGATTAGAGATCATCAGAACTCAAGTACTGGACAAAAACAGGCGGTCGTTTTCTCAACAAAATATGCTATAACTCTCCGATGAGTAAAAACCTGACCCTACTAATTCCCGGCAACCCCAGTGTTCCCGGAATCTATGAACCTTTTCTAAAAAGTGTTACCACTTCGCTTAATCTAGAGGACTCGCCCTCTTTTGTGCTTCCCCACCTAGGTCAATGCAATCGCCTAGTGAAAAGACACAAAAATCTAAACGTTCATGATGTCATAGAAGATCACAAAGAGAATATTCATAAACTTATTCAAGAATACTTGCCTGAAAAAGTCATTTTAATTGGACACTCTCTTGGGAGTGCCATCACCATAAGTCTCTACAAAGATTTTTCTAAGAAAATTGATAACTTTGTAGTTTTGTGCCCCTTTTTAGGTCCAAGTGAAAATAATAAAGGCTACCTAAAGCTCTTTGCCAATCCTATTACCAGAATGGGAATGGAGGGAATCACCTACTCTGCGCTTAAGAGCCAAAAATTAAGTTATCACATCTTTAAAAGGTGGCTGGGGGAAACCCCCTTCAATCATCACATCCCTAATGAAATTAAAAAACCTTATTACACAAAGAACTTCTTTACCCTCGTTTCCAATTACTTTGATGATTTTGAGAAATTAAACTTAAAAAGAGAAATAAAAGAAATGTGCCCGCAAAAATCATTCTTTATCTTCGCCCCCAATGATTATTGGGTTCCTGATGACACTATTTTTCATCTTCCCCAAAATTCTCACTTTAGAAAGCTCCAGGATATAAGTCATGACTTTTGCCTTCGCGAGGATCAATATTCTAGAGTGGCCAAGGCGATCGCCAAACACCTAAAATCATTGAATAATGAATGGATAAATTTCTCTTAACTTCTCCACAATCTTATTACAAAAAAAATTGTATTTAGGGTAGAATAGCCTCTATGAAAATCATGCTTATCGATGACTCTCCCATAGATCTAAAGGTGCTAACGCGCCACATTACCCGCACCGATGCGGCCATTGAAGTTGAAACCTTCACTTCGGCCATAGAAGCATTAGAGAAAATTGAAAAACAACTACTAAATTCCCCAGAGAACTTCCCTTATCCAATCATCATTAGTGATATTAATATGCCTATTATGAATGGCTTCGAGTTTTTCTCGCTGATTAATCAAAAATTTGAAGATATTCTCAACTCGAGTGAGACCTCACCTAAGTTCTTTATTATTTCCTCAAGTGATAACAAAGAAGATATGGAAAAAGCGCAAAAGATAAATTTCTTTAAAGGCTACTTCATCAAACCAGTTAGTAAAGAATCCTTTCGAGAAAATTTCACTAAACTTATTGCCTAACCTCAAGCAAAAGAATTCTCATGCCAATAAATCAAAAAACATTAAATCTCATCAAAATGGTTCCCGTTCCTATTGCGATGTTTGATCGAAACTTAAATTATATTGCCTATAGCGATGCTTGGCTTGAAATGTACAATTTAAAGGAAAGCATTCTTGGCAAGAACCACTACGAAGTCTTTCCTCAGGTTCCCGAAGAATGGAAGGCCATCCATAAGCAAGTCCTTGAAACGGGAATTGTTCAAAAAAATGATTGTGACTACTTCATCCTTGCTGATAATTCAGAACTTTATTTAAAGTGGGTTGTAAGTCCTTGGTACGATGAAGATGGTAAAATTGGAGGTCTTAGCTTCCTGACCCAAGATATTACCAGTGAGGAAGTCGCCAAGAGGAGAATGAATCGCAGTCATGAAGTGGCAAAGCTAGGATGGTGGGAATTTGATCTCACCTCACAAGAGATTAATTGGTCACCAGAAATGTTCAAGATTTTCCCAGAAGATGAAAAAGATGGGCCACCTTCACTTGAGAGGCATCGCTCTACGATTCATCCTGATGATCGAGAAAATTGGGAAAAGACCTATGGCGAAGCTATTAAAAAGCAAAAACCTTACTCCATGATCTTTAGAGTTCTTTGCCCAGGAAAAGTGAAGTGGGTAGAAGCTAAAGGTTCTCCTCGTAAAAACCTTCAGGGGGAAGTAGTGGCCATTTACGGTACAGCTCAAGATGTTTCCGAAAGAGAGGAGAAAAGAATTTTATTAGAAAGAAAAAATGAAGAGATGAAAATCTTCTCCTACAGAGCAAGTCATGACCTTAAGGCTCCATTAACAAGTGTAGAAGGCCTACTCGAATTTACAAAGGAAGAAATTGAAGCTGGTAATAAAGAGAAAGCACTAGAAGACCTTTCCGATATGGGCGAACTTATAACAGAACTTAAACAAACGATTAGTGATGTCATAACAGTTTCAATGGTCGATGATTATAAATCTACTCCTAAGCCCATTAAATTATCCAAAGTAAGAGATGATTTACTTCTAAAACTAAATCCTTCATTCAAACAAAAAAACCTACAATTTGAATGCTCTCTTCTACCCGACGAAGACACGGAAATTGTCATTCCTCGCTCCAAGCTTAAGCATATTTTGGAGAACCTTCTCTCTAACTCCATCAAATACAGTCATTCTGACCGAGAAAGTTTCGCCAAGCTTTGTTTGGAAGTAAAAAAACAAAATCTTCATATCACTCTTTCAGATAATGGCATTGGATTTCCCGAAAATTACCAACATAAAATTTTTCAAATGTTCACACGCTTTCATACTGATTACGAGGGAAGCGGTCTTGGGCTCTATATGATCAAGCGCCAAATTGACGACTGGCATGGTCGTATTGACCTTGACTCATCCCCACAGGGGACAACTTTTAATATATTGATTCCCCTTACCTTCTAATAAAGTCCATATTGGCATTAATCTCCAAAGTTGATATAAATGCCCTTTATTATTGAGGGAGTATTATTATGGGAAGAAAGTCTGCCAAAATTGCCGCCAAAAAAGGGGCAACCGATAGGGCGAAAGCACAAATCTATACGAGAGCTCTTAAAGACGTTTTTAAAGCGTCAAAGAGTGGAGGCGCTGATCCCGAGACAAACTTTCTCCTCAAGGTTGCAATTGAAAGATGCAAGAAATTTAATGTTCCTAAAGACAATATTGAACGTGCCATCAAAAAAGGTCAGGGCGGAGATGGTGATGGCTATGAAGATGTTACCTATGAAGGCTATGGCCCCAATGGTGTCGCTGTTTTTGTCGAGGCCTCAACCAATAATACAACCAGAACCGCAGGCAATGTAAGAAGCTATTTCAAAAAGTGTGGAGGCTCACTGGGCGTCAATGGATCATTGCAATTTATATTTGAAAGAAAAGCAGTATTCCATATTCCTTCAGAGGGAATTGATGAGGATGAATTTACCCTTGAAATGATTGACGTCGGTGCGGAAGATGTTGAACTCGAAGATGATATGTATGAAGTGAAGGGACCAATGGAAGTTTTTGGCGCCATTCAAGAAAAACTTCAAGAGATGAATATTACACCAGACGAAGCTGGCTTAGAAAGAATCCCTCTCACGACTAAAGAAGCCGATGAAGAAACGATCGAGCAAGTGAATAAACTCGTCGACATGCTTGAAGAAGATGATGATGTGGTCACAGTCTACGACAATCTCGAATAAGCTAAATTGAACTTGAAAACTTCCCGTTACCAGAATCTTTTCGATGGTCAAAGGGAAGACAGATATTGCGAAGGAAAGGCTTTCCCTTCTCTGTTACGACAAGGCTCTCATTTTCGAGAATTAAAAGACCATCCTCTTGCATCTCACTGAGAGCTTCTAATATTTTCATATTCTCCTTTTGAGAGTGACACTCTAATAGAGTGGAAAAGTCTGCATTTCCCTGACACATAATATTTTGAATCACCTTGGCACATTCTTGATCCTTTAGGCTCAATTGATGGCCATGATGAATGGGATAGAAGCCTTTTTTAAGATTTTCAGCATAAAGGTCTATGTCCTTTTCATTTTGAACAAAGAATCTTTCAGTTGAACTAATCGCAGAGGCACCAAGGCCAAGAGTCACTGGTGCAGACTTAGAGGTGTACCCCATAAAAGTCCTCTTAAGGCTTTTATCTTTATAGGCACGGTAAAGCTCATTACTCTCAAGAGCAAAGTGATCGAGACCTATTTCTCTATAACCGGCGTCATAAAGGAGTTCCTTTGAGATCTCATATAAAGCCCTCTTCTCTTCTCCATGAGGAATAGAATAACGCTCTAAAGACTTCTGCGCCTTTGAGCGCCAAGGAACATGAGCATAACCATAAAGGGCAATCGTATCGGGGCAAAGAGATTTAACATTTCTTATGGTCTCTTGAATACTCCTCTTATTTTGTAAAGGAAGCCCATAGATGAGATCAAAATTGATTTCAGCCATTCCTGTACTTCTAAGTTTTTTAACAACCTTTTCAACCATTGAAACTGGCTGGATGCGATTACAAGCCTTTTGAACTTTAGAGTCAAAGTCTTGAATGCCCAAACTAAATCGATTCACACCAAAATCTTTTAAAACATTAATGTGAAAGTCATTCGTCACCCTAGGATCAATCTCAACAGCACCCACAACATGTGGACTAAAACGGGAACTCAGGTTTTCAAGAAGGACTTTAAGGTATTCAGGTTTTAAAAATGTTGGCGTCCCCCCGCCTAGATGAAAAGAGTCAATTACTAATTGAGGAAGTTCATTTTGATAAAGCTCCCATTCGTCCAAAAGAAGCGAAGTGTAATCCATTCCCTTATTAAGATCGCGACTGATGGTGCGAGTGCAGCCACAGTAAGTGCAAAGAGACTGACAATAAGGGATGTGCATATAGAGATCGACATTGAGTTTCTTATGGGAATGAAGCTCTTCTAACCATTGCTTATAACTCGGAGGATTATCCCAGTGAGGATAAGCTGGATAAGAGGTGTAACGCGGAACAGCTTTGTTGTATTTTTTTACTAAGTTCATTTTACTAATATAAATAGATCCGCGTTAAAAAAAACTGATATGGCCTAGTTTATCAAATGATTAACTTAAGGAACTCTGCTCAAAGAAACCTAGACAACTATTCATAGGTTCAAGCTATTCAACTATAGTTAATAACAAACAGAATTTTATTGAGTTTCACTTCACAGTCATTAGAATGTCACTCACATTAATTACGGACAATTAACCTGAAAGGAGTCGTCATGAGAATTTCTAAACTTCCCTTGGTTTTTTCATTGGCCATTACGCTATTTGCTTCTTGCTCTAGCTTGACCAATGATCACTCAACCAGTGGAAATACTTTTGGCAAAGGCATGCCTAAACCACCATCATTTTGGTGGCCAGAGCGCCTTAACCTTGCCCCTCTTCGTCAACATTCTGTTGAGTCTAACCCTTACGGAAGTAAGTACGATTATAGAAGAAAGTTCAAGCAAGTGAATTACAAAGCCCTTAAAAGAGATATGAGAAAAGTTCTCACTGACTCACAAGATTGGTGGCCAGCAGATTATGGTCATTATGGTCCTTTTTTCATCCGTTTATCATGGCACTCCGCTGGGACTTATAGAGTTACCGATGGTCGTGGTGGTGCCGGTGGTGGCCAACAACGTTTTGAGCCCCTCAATAGTTGGCCTGACAACGGAAACCTTGATAAGGCGAGAAGACTTCTTTGGCCTCTTAAGAAAAAATACGGTGACAATGTTTCATGGGCCGACCTCATCATCATGGCCGGTACTGTCGCCATGGAAGATATGGGATTCAAAACTTTTGGATTCGCTGGTGGTCGTGTGGATGACTGGGAACCAGATCTCGTTTACTGGGGACCTGAAAACGCCATGCTAGCAGATGATCGTTACCACGGGGAAAAAGGAAAAACGAGAAAACCCGAGGGACCACTGGCAGCGGTTCAAATGGGTCTAATCTATGTTAACCCCGAAGGACCTAATGGAAAACCAGATCCTCTTCTCGCGGCAAAAGACATTCGTGAATCCTTTGGAAGAATGGCAATGGATGATGAAGAGACGGCGGCACTTATCGCTGGTGGGCACACCTTTGGTAAGGCCCACGGCGCTCACCGCCCGGACAAATGTGTTGGACCTGAGCCTAGTGCTGCTCCCATTGAAGATCAACAATTTGGTTGGAAGAACAAATGCGGAAAAGGGCATTCTGAAGACACTGTCACCTCAGGTTTAGAAGGAGCATGGTCAGCAAGTCCTGCTCAGTGGACTCACCAGTATCTTACTAACCTTTATGCCTTTGAGTGGGAAATGACTAAGTCACCTGCTGGGGCTATCCAATGGGTTCCTAAAGATGGACAAGGAACAGATATCGTTCCTGATGCCCATATCAAAGGTAAAACTCACGCTCCTATCATGTTCACCACTGACCTCGCTCTTAAGAAAGATCCTATTTATGGGAAAATCACAAAGCGTTGGTTAGACAACCCTGCTGAGTTTGAAAAAGCCTTTGCTCGCGCATGGTTTAAACTCACTCACAGAGATATGGGTCCAAGAGCTCGCTACGTAGGACCTGAAGTTCCTCGTGAAATACTTTCTTGGCAAGATCCGGTACCTCGTCGTCGCCACAAACTTATCAGTCGCTCTGATATATCAGACCTGAAAAAGAAAATTATGAACTCTGGTCTTTCTATTCCTCAACTCGTTAGAACAGCTTGGGCTTCTGCCGCTTCTTTTAGAGGAACAGATATGCGTGGTGGAGCCAATGGTGCTCGTGTAAGGCTTGCCCCGCAAAAAGAATGGGAAGTCAACAACCCAAAAGAACTAGCAATGGTCCTTGGAAAGCTTGAAAAAATTCAAAGAGACTTCAACAAAGGCCTTACTAGCGGTAAGAAAGTTTCACTCGCCGACACTATCGTTCTTGGCGGTACAGCTGCCGTAGAAGCAGCGGCAAGAAAAGCTGGTTACCCCGTCAATGTCTCTTTCAGACCAGGTCGTACCGACGCCTCACAAAAGATGACTGACGTTGAATCTTTCTCTTATCTTGAGCCAAAGGCAGATCCTTTTAGAAATTACTATGGCGAAGGAAACTACCTCAAGCCTCTTGATGCCATGGTCGATCGCGCTCACCTTCTCAACCTTACAGTTCCGGAACTTACCGTTCTCGTAGGTGGTATGAGGGCGCTTGGAGCTAATGCTCAAGGCTCAGACCATGGAGTATTCACAAATAGAGTTGGGACTCTTTCCAATGACTTCTTTGTGAACCTTCTTTCAATGGACACCAAATGGAGAAAGTCTGAAACAGAGGGAATCTATGAAGGAGTTGATCGCGAAAGTGGTAAAGTAAAATGGACGGCGACACCTGTTGACCTCATTTTTGGATCCAACTCAGAGCTTCGTGCAGTTGCTGAAGCCTATGGTGCTAATGATGGTAAAAGAATGCTCGTTCGCGATTTTGCCAAAGCTTGGGCAAAAGTAATGCAAGCGGACCGCTTTGACATCAAATAATGACTTAATGATCGAAGCCCCCACCACCGGGGGTTTCGATTTTTATCATTTCATCTTTTAGAAACTGATCTTCAAAATTTTCTCTCAACAAAGTCTCGCCCTTAGAACTTACTTTACTGTTTCTTCCGACTTTACCCGAACCACCTTTACAAAGACCCCGCGGAGCAACTTCCCTACTTTGAGAAATCATACTGACTTGCATAGGCTCCAAAAAACGAAGAGACCGAATGAGTCCATCTCCTCCTTTAAACTTTCCGCCTCCCCCACTATTACGACGGATGGCCATTTCCTCAACGAAAACGGGAAAACGAGTTTCCATCACTTCAGGATCCGTAAGAAGGGAATTCGTCATGTGCACTTGAACGGCGCTAGCTCCCTCCCCCTTTGGACAAGCTCCACTTCCTCCTCCCAATGTTTCATAGTATTGATAGGTTTCATTACCGAAGCTCAAATTATTCATGGTTCCTTGCCCCTCGGCCATGACCCCCAGAGTATGTAAAAGAAGATCGCAGATGGCCTGTGAAGTCTCAACATTTCCTGCTACTACCGCATCACTCTCACTAGGGTTAAGGAAACAGTCTTCTGGAATATTAAGTTTGATTCCCCTCATGATTCCATCGTTAAGAGGAATGTCCTCATCAATCAGACATCTAAGAGCAAAAAGAACCGCTGCCTTAACGACAGCACGAGGAGTATTGAAATTATTATTAAGTCGGGGCGAAGTTCCAGAAAAATCGAAGACCCAACCATCAGCCTCTTTCTCTAATGTAAATCTAATCTCTCTATTATCTGCAATCACTTTATGCCCATGCAAGCTTTTGATATCTTTTAAATTTTCTTTGAGCTTTTGATGAGAGTAATCCAGAACATTTTCACACATAGTAAAAACGTGCTGTGCTCCATAGGACTCAAAAAGAGAAATAAGCTCTTGTGTTCCCTTATGATTTGCAGAAACTTTAGCGCGAATATCATGAATATTTAATTCGAGATTACGAACGGGATGAGTTGAGCTCATTAACAGCTTTTTTAAAGGCTCAAGAGACAACTCTCCTCTTTCCATGATTTTGAGAGGAGAAATAATAACCCCTTCTTCCTCTAGCGTTTTTGAATAACCTGGCATTGAGCCCGGACTGATACCACCGATATCAGCATGATGACCTCGGGAAGCCACCCACATTACGAGCTCATCTTTAAAGAAAACTGGCGCAACAACTGTCACATCGGGAAGGTGAGTCCCTCCGAAAAGTGGTGAATTGCAAATATACATCTCCCCCTTTTGGGGTTGAAAAACACGACAGACACCTTCAACCACCTCTCCCATGGAACCCAGATGAACTGGGATATGGGGAGCATTGGCAATAAGCTCCCCTTCTTTCGTAAAGAGAGCACAGGAGAAATCTTTTCTTTCCTTAATATTTACGGAGCGGGCCATTCGCTCCAAAGTAAAACCCATTTGTTCAGCAATATACTGAAAGCGTTGATAAAATATCTCGAGCTCAACCCGTTCATCATGCAGAGTCATCTTTTCACTCCTGCGAATTTTCTTTAAACTCCAATGCCCGAACTCATCACAAAGCCCTTTCCAGTCGCTAGGGATGACAATCGTTGTATTATTTTCTGAAATGAGTTTTGGCCCAATCACCTCTTTTTTATCAACTTGATTTAGTCTTGCCCCAATCTTCTGTCTCTTTACACTCTTTACCATCACAGTGTCACAAACGGGCTCTTTATCGAGAGGCATACCAAATAGAAGGCGATAATGCTGTTTAAACTCCTCACTCGCAAGCCTATAGTCTTTTTGGAAAATTTCTTCTTGGTAATCACTATCAAAAGGTTGCATCAAGTGAGAATAGAATAACTCCCCCTCAGGAAGAAGATGCTTTAGTTTCTTTTCTAAAGGCTTAAACCCCTTCTCTTTTTTTCCTTGGAGGCTTAATGAACGATAAGACTGGCCAATTCCAAGGGCCGAAAGTATCGAACAAAGCGGATGAATATAAACCTCTTTCATCCCTAAACTCTCTGCTACCTGACAAGCGAGTTGTCCACCAGCTCCACCAAAACTGACCAAAATAAAATCCTTTGGGTCATATCCTCTTTCGACTGAAACCTTTTTAATCGCCCTCACCATAGTTTCTACGGCAATATCTAAAAAGCCTTGGGCGATATTTTTTGTCCCCATTCCCAGACGCTTCGAAAGCTCTTCAAACTTCTCTCTAACAATCTCTTCATTAAGATGAGCATCTCTATTTGGTCCAAACACAGAGGGAAAACCTTTTGGCTTTATATTCCCTAGAAAAAGATTAGCATCTGTCACCGTTAAGGGACCACCGTTCCCATAACTTGCTGGTCCTGGAAAAGCTCCTGCTGATTCAGGCCCAACCCTAAAACGACTCCCATCATGGGAGAGAATTGAGCCACCTCCAGCAGCGACTGTATGAATGTCCACCATGGGGGAAAGAAGGTTTACCCCTCCAATTTTTGGACGGTGATCAAGTTTCAACTCACCATCATAAATAGCGACATCCGTTGAAGTTCCCCCCATATCAAAGGTAATGATTTTTTGATGGCCTCGCTCTTTTGCTGCCTCAATGGCCCCAACGAGTCCTCCGGCTGGGCCCGAGAGAAGAGCATTATATCCTTTTAGCTCATGACCTCGACAGAGACCTCCATCTGATTTCATATAAAGAATATTCTCTATTCCCAACTTTTCCTCTAAGTCTAATGTGTACTGACGAAGATAAGGAGAAAGAGAAGCGTCAAGGACAGTGGTCTCGGTTCGTGCCACATATTCGGCCCTAGAGCTTACAGTGTGAGAAATTGCCACATAATCAAAACCCAACTTCAGAGCAATCTCTTTTAAGGCCAATTCATGAGTTGGATTTAAAGTGGCGTGCATAAAAGAAATGGCGACCGAGCGTATGCCACTCTTATAGATTTTTTGTAAAACCTCTAATCCATTTTGCAAAGGAATTAACACTTCTCCCTTGGCATTGATCCGTTCGTTGACTTCAAAGACATCGGTATAAAAGGGCTTTATTTTTTTTATGGGAATATCAAAAAGACGTGGCCGGCTTTGGTCGCGAATTTCAAGAATGTCTTTATGACCTTTTGTGGTAACAAGAGCGCAAGGAATTCCCTTTCTCTCAAGAAAGGCGTTTGTTGCCACAGTGGTTCCTAAGCGGACCCCTTCAAGGGATTCTCGAAATCGATCATGGCCAATAACCTCTTTGATTCCTTGAACAACTGCCGATTCATAATGGGGACTATGGGATAAAATCTTATGAAAATGAGAGCGGCCTTGCCCATCAATACCGATGATATCCGTGAAAGTTCCTCCGCAATCAATCCAAAAATTCCACTTCTTTTTCATGGCAAGCCTTTAATACGGGATGATCTCACCTCGATAATTCCAAAGTTTACCGGCACCAATTGAGTCTAGATTTTCTAGAACCTGATAAAGTCCGGCAGCTGATTCACCTGTCTCAATGAAGCCATTTCCCTTTGTCATATCAGTTCTTACATAACCTGGATGCAAAGTCGCGACAACAAACTCGGGAAGATCAATCGCCAAACTTTTTCCTGCAGCATTGAGAGCAGCCTTACTCATGCGATAGGCATAGCGCCCACCTGAGGAGTTGTCATCAATGCTTCCCATCTGGGATGACATCAGTCCAATCTTTGCTCCCTTTGCCAATAAAGGTAAAAACGCACTCACCGTTTTAAGGGGAGCAATAGAATTGACTTCGAAGGCACGAGACATATCTTGAAAATCCTTTTCACTGGCACCCATAATTTCTTCATCAGTCCAAATGCCTGCGTTATGAATAAAGACATCAAATCTCAAATCCTTTAATTCTTGAGCGAGCTTTTGAATCTTTTTGAAATCTGTAACTTCGACTCCCTCAATTATTTTAGCCTCAGTGTTTTTTAGTTCTTCACTTGCGCTGCGACATAAGGCCCAAACTTTATCTCCCTTACTAAGGTACTCCTTAACGAGGGCCAATCCGATTCCTCTATTTGTTCCAAAAATAATGACATTCCTCATACTCACCTCACTTTGCGACGCATAAAAATGGTCTAAGTTTCCGACTTTACAAAGGGCATGATATTTTCTTAAGATAACCCTAACAAAATCCTAACAAAGGGAGCTAACCTCTTGAAAATTAGTATTGAACTCAAAGTAAAACTTATCGCCCTTACGATTCTTTGTGGTATTTTTTATTTTTCTGCCCAAAATGGAAAGGTCATAGCCAAAGAAAATACCTTAACGACTAAGACAAGATAGGCATAGCAACTCAATCTGAGTCTATTTTACGAATGCTACCATTGAGATCCCAATTGGTGAGATCAGATTGAACTCTAGCAATTTGTGTAATTTCTCCCAGCATATTACTAAGGGCTTCAACAGCAATATCACTACCATCATGCTTAACTAAACTACCACACAGATTAATGGAATTTGGGGTAGAAAGAACTCGAACTTCTGAACGATCGATATGATATCTATTAAGAATGGCCATCACCTTTTTATTTATCATGCCTTTTGAGAGTTTTTTGGACACTCTGCTTCCTTGGTTTCTAGCTTAAAAATTTTTAGCGCTATTGTAACATTTCACCCGATATATATAAAATTCATTGTTATTAATATCACTCGAAACTTCTATTTTCCTTTTACGGCTCAAGAAGTTCAAACTCCAATTTGTACTCAATATATGGGTAATTCTCTTCTTTTCGGACTAACTCGCTAAAGTGGGGTTCGGGAATGTACTCCAAGCGCGACTGATCATCAGATTGTCCTGGAACTGTGGCATAGACTCTCCAAATGAGATCAAAAGTTTTCTTCTCTCGATTCACCTTCACTGTGATTTTGTAGTTAGTGCCAGGGGCCGGCGCTTGCATGCGCTCAAACTGCCCTTTATCTGAATACATACCGCTGTATTGAAGAGCATTATAGAGGTACTTGTAAGACAACCAATGGTCATAACCCCAATTTTCATAAACAGACTCTTCTTTTTTAAAAGTAGGAAATGTCGTGAAGAACAAGACCTTAGATAAATCAAGATAGAGTTTCTTTTTATTGTTCACAACTTTAATCATCAAACCAGATTCATTATGAGGGCCATTTCTATCAATCAATTCTGCAATGGCCATAATATCAAGAGTGGCCTGCCTTCCTTCGTTATCTCCCATTTGCTCAATCTCACGCCAGATTTGTCTTTCACTATCTGCAGAGATCACTTGTTTCTCAGCTGTGGAACTAAGTCGCTCCGGAATATGGACAATGGCATTCTTTAATTCGAATTGTTTTTTGTCTTTGAGATCTACCCAATAGTGACACTTATCTTCATTCATAAAAGTAGAGAGAGGGCATAGGCGCTCTCGAATATAAGTTTTGACTTCCGCTTTTTTTAAAGTTTCTAGCTTCATTGGATCAATTTGAATGCCTAAGATCTCATTCAAAGCTGGTCTAAAAATTAAATTAAAAAAATGCGCCTGTCCAAGATCATTAATATGCAGAGGATCTTTAAAAAAAGAACGATAACTATAATAAAAATTACGACCGGCTCGTTTACCATGTCTTGCCTGCTTTCTTCTGTTTTTCAGGTATCCGTCGAGATAATCATAAAAAGGACTAAAGGAGAGAACGTGAACATTAGGATACTGCTGATCAAGATCTTCCAACGTTCTGTTAAGGTCAATAACCCGTGGAGACATCTTAGGGGTATTCAATGCTTCAAGAACATTTTTTACAGGTGCGTGCTCATCTAGCTTATCAAAATAAGTTCGCACCCGCTCAGGCATTCGATCTGAGTAGTGAGGTAGCTTCACTAAGAAGACTTCTCTATAGTCCTGAGACCATTTCGAAACCATTTCACGGGCCCTTTGTGATGGGTCTTCATTTTCTTGATTAAGAGCACTGAAATTTGTGGGGAAAAAATAATCAAAAGAGAGAAAGACTCTCCCCCCACTGCTCTTTGTTATCCCTTTTATAGGATTTTTTCTTAAATGAAGCTTGAGCCGGTCCTCATAGGAAAGAGAGGAGCCCATTCCGACCGTGTTGCTTGCCCCCATCATTTCGAATTGAAATTTCCTCTCGGATGAAGGGTTTCTTTTGGATGAAGTGCTCATAAAAGAGCAAGAACTAAAAATAAGAATTACAATAATATCAAAAAAGATCTTCATTCATTTCTTATCGACAATAAGACACATTTTCTTAGTCTCAAAGGTGGGAAAAGTTATTTAAAATTAAAGACTTAGAAGTTTTCTCCGATAAAACTTTATGATTTCTCACAAAGACGAAATTCCTCCCTTTTATCCCAAAGGAAAAGTTCGCCTTATCATTCTTGGCACAATGGGCTCTATCAATGCTCGATCCATCGACGGAGTAAGACCAAGTGAAGATTTTTTTTACTACAACAATTCTCGCAATCACTTTTGGAAGGTTTTACAACTTCTATTTGAACCTCATAAAGAACCTCTAAGACTTTCCATTCCTCAAAAAAAGGCCTTCCTTCAAAAATGGGGAATCGCCATAACCAATATTGTCGATGAAGCACTCGTCCCTAATAAAGACAAGCTTGACCCTTCAGATACTGTCCTATTCTTAGCCAATAAAAAGAAAAGAATCTCCTTTAAGTCTCTTTCTCCTAAAATGAGAAAACTATTTCAAACAACTCCCCTTTTTTTTACTTGTCGCAGAAAAAAGGGCATCGAAAACCTCCTACAAGGCTTCCTTGAAACTAATAAACTCTCTCCTAAAATTATCGAAAATGTTTGGTACTGGGCAACTCCTACTAGATGTAACCCAAGGGCCCGAAGTGAAATGTGGCGAAGAGAGATGAGTGCGCATTTAAACGCGATAGCGAATAACGAATGAGGGATTAAGATGAATATTTCCCTTACGGTATTGAATGAATTTATCTCGCATCAAATTTTTGAGAGCACGAGAAAAATCTCTGTCTTCCATAGCATAATCAGGAAAACTCTCCCAAAGCTTCTTCAATTCTTTTAAGAGTTCTGCTTCTCTTTTTCGAAATTTACCCAGCCCCCTCAAGTGAAAAAGTAAAAACGCTTCTTCCTCATCGAGTTCAAACTGAAGGGCATTCGTAATGGTGAGAAGAGTTTGAGCACCAACTTCATAAGCTTGCTCCTTACCTTTTGAGTTGGCAAAAGGAGTAAGGCCTTCAAGAAGTTGTTGACATTTAAAGGAAACGGAAACCAGCCCAGGGTTATCTTCACCTTTTATAACGGCTCTTGTGATGTTCTTTTTGATAAGGGCTTCAAATTTATCAAAGGCACTAAAATCGACACCTTCCATAATTTCCGCATAGATGTCGTCAAAAAGTGTTTTACTTTCTTCCATCATTTTTAAAGGCGCTCAAGGCAGATTTTTAGACTCTTTGAAAAAGCAACTTGAATCGCCCTTGTAACCATTCGCTTTAGAGCGTCATCCGTTGCCCCAACAGACTTATTAAGTCCTTCTGAAAAGGCAGTGGAGTCACAATAAACCTTACCTGCCTCAGCATGTAGGGCAACCTCAACTCTAATCTTCTCTTCAACATTAAACATATTAGAGGTAAAAGTCTTCTCCACCTTAGTAAGCTTTAAAATAAGGCCTAGTTTATCCTTGGAGGCATTATTTTGAATGCGATAAAGTTCTCTTAAATGAGGCTCTAACCTCTGCAGATCAACCCTAGATTCAAAGGTCACCGTTTTTCCTGGAAATCCAACCATCGGAAGATCCTGATCACTGATATTGTCACGATTATCAACGAGAGAAAGCTCTACCGCTTTAAAGTCAATATCAATAGTCTGTGGCTTTTCCTTAAATATCTTGTCGATATTAGTCGAAGCACAACTTGAAAGAAAAATAAGAATGATGAAGAGGGAAATTGAATGGATCGTTTTCATATAGTTGATCATAGCGAAAACGAAGGCGAAAAAAAAGGGGAGCTTGAAGCTCCCCTCTTGGACTTAAACTTTTTGGACTTGAACCGCACAAGGACCTTTTTGCCCTTCGCCGATTTCATATGAAACTTTATCACCGTCTCTTAACATTTCATTGTTAAGAACACCTGAGATGTGAACAAAGAGGTCCTTTGCGCCATCGTCGGGAGTGATAAATCCGAAACCTTTCACTTCATCAAAAAACTTTACTGTACCTGCACTCATAAATACTCCTATGAGGAATGGGCGATATGGTGTTTGCCACCAATCGCGCGAAAAATAAAAATTTGAAATTGGGATTATTCAGAAAATAAGGACAACTTCAAAACCCTAGCTTAACACGACGTTTCACCAAAAGCAAAGAAATACGGATTTTTCTTCGACCACGCCCATTTCATCTTGGAAAAGTGTTCACACTTGCGATAGCGTTTCTTGTTCCACAGGAAAAGGAGAATCCATGAAACAAGTAGTCATAACTCTATTACTTACGCTTTTTACCTCTGTAGCTATTGCTGGTGGTACTGGTAGCGGCGATATTGACCCAGGTATTGATTTTCTCTCTAAGGCTGAAATTAGGGCTCTTCTAGGAGATTACCCGGCCCTAGGGACCCAAGCCGGCCAAAAAGATCTCGATATTCTCTTGGAGTATCAAGCAAAGAGAACTCCAGAAGATTGCGCCTATGCTGCTAGCCAAGAGAGCATTAGCCTAGAAAGTCTCTTTGTTAAAAACAATGGTCCATTAACGAAAAGAGAAGCCAAAAGACTCAAATTTAGAATGGCCTTTGTATATGCTGAAGCAGGCTACAATATTCTCAAAGCAAAGAAGCTTTATGATCGTCCTCGTCCCTACGACAGTCATCCAGAACTTGACCCTTGCATCCCAAAAGAAACTTCAATGTCCTACCCAAGTGGACACACGACTCTCGGTCAAGTGCTAGGAAGAACTCTTTCAGAAATTTATCCTGAACGCGCGGAAGCTTTTATGAAACGTGCTGATGAAATCTCCAAAAACCGTATTATTGGAGGCGTTCACTACCCTTCTGATGTCGCCGCCGGAAAAATTCTCGGTGATGAAATCGCAGACATCGTCATCAAAAGCAAAAACTTCGATTCCCTTCGCTAAAAAGTGCGTGATACCTTTTCCGCGCTTCGCGCCGGAAAAGGTATCACGCACCAATAATTATCCAATAAAAGACAAAGTCCCAGCCTTACCAATTCTCATTCAGCACACGAAGAAATTCTTCTTTTTCTTCAAGTATGGGATAGCGGAGTTCTACTTGGGGCATTTGAGAAGACTAAAAAAATTCTTTTCTTTTTGGCCAATAAAAAGACCATATTTCTTTTTTATATAAAGCCATTTGTTCATATATCGACAAGCGTAAAGGCGATCCATTGGCATCCAAGTGAGCGGTGTTTGTGCCCCTTTACTACGGTTATATTTAAGATTGGTGACCACCAGATTTTCAGGATCATTGGCAAACTCTTCTCTCCTTTTAGGATTCCAGTTGGCTGCCCCACTTTCCCAGGCATGCTTGAGAGGAACAATATGGTCAATATCAATTTGAGAAGCCTTCATTAAAACCTCATTGTAATAGAAATCGTCCCACTGCCCGCTATCAACGGTGCACTTCTTACCAGATTTTCGCACTCGAAAGGAGACGGGGACCTTTGAGCGGGCCATCAGAACCTCAGCCCTAGTATTTCGGCAGTCTTTGTCTTTATCAGCCCAATGCTTAAAAGCCTTCCTCTTATAGTCTCCAGCCTCAAGCTGCAAGCTCAGGAAAATAAATAATATCGAGGTTAAATAGCGCATATTTTCTCATTATACCCCAAAAAGTGCGTGATACCTTTTACGGCGCGGAGCCCGTAAAAGGTATCACGCACTATTTTACAGGGGGGGGCCTATTTTGGTTAATAAGTGTTAGAACTAGGGCATGAAAACACCTTTTAGCGTCTCAAAGAAAAATGCCCTCGTTCCTACCCTTTACTTAGGAAATCTAAGTTACAAGCTAAATGAACAAGGTCTTCAAAAGTTTCTCAGCACTTACGGAAAAGTGACTTACCTTTTCATGCCAAAAGAAAAGCATACGAAAAAAAGCAAAGGCATCGCTTTCGTTCAGTATTCCAAAAAAGAAGAGTTTGAAAGAGCACTCAAGATTCTCAATGGTAAAGACTATATGGGTAGAACCCTAAAAGCCAGCAAGGCCATTGAAAATGAGTCCATGCCTTTTTCCTCTGAAGAAATGAGAAAAGAAGTGAAGGCCATCCCTACGACGAAGAAAAAGAAAATGAAAAAAGGATTAGCCCTTTTAGAAAGTATCCGCTCTTAAGCATTATTTTAAATTTTTTCTTAATTCTCTAAAAAAAGATTTCTCAAATTGTCGAAAGACCAGCCGAGAAATAAAGCTACTCCCCTCGGCATCGTAAAGACCATCCCAAATAAGCAAAGAACCTTCACCATTTGGAATAAGGGTAATCGTTGCACCACCAGTGAAAGGATGATCCCGGTCCTCCGCTAAGTAAGAAAAAACGTAGCGAGAAGTATCGACACTGAGCCGGTACCGGTAGGTTGGATTTCCCAATCCAAATTGATAAGTGACTTCAATAAAGCCATTATGATTTAAGCCTTCGCCACTAACAGAGGAACTTGAAGGCCACAGCCATGATCCCTCTGAATCATTCATCGCTTGTGCTAATTCTTGCCATAATACCTCTACAGAGTGATCCGAAGAAATCTCATGACGAAACTCGATCATTCGCGCTTGTAAGCTAGACTGAAGACAAAAAGATAAGAAAAATAAAAGGACTCCTATTCTCACGAGCGCACCTTAACTGAGATTCTGTTTCTTTTCAATATCTTGGCAAGCAACAAAAGCACTCGAAAAACATCCCTGTAAAAGATAGCCACCTGTAGGAGCTTCATAATCGAGCATCTCTCCTACTGCATAGAGGCCTTGTATCTCTTTAAACTCAAAAGAATCAGTCAGTTGGGTGAAGCAAACCCCTCCCGAAGTCGAAATCGCCTCATCAATTGGACGAATTCCAGAAACGTTAATCTGAAGTCGCTTTAATGAAGCTGCAATGACCTTGGGTTCATCTAAATTTCTGACGACTTCTTTCACTAAAGTAAAGGTGTGTTGATCGAGCTTTAATGACTTCCTTAAGAAGTTACTAAGAGAGGTCTTTTTATTTTTCTTCTTCAACCTTTCAATAATAGTCTCTTTTGAAAGTGCAGGTAAAAGATCGATTTCTATCTGAGCACTCCCTTCTTGCAAAAAATGATCACGGATTAAACTTGAAAGAGCATAAACGAGCCCTCCTTCTATTCCATAAGGAGTTAACATAAGGTCTCCCTTAGCACTCTTTCCTTGAAAATGGATTTCAACATGTTTGATAGGAGCTCGATCAATTTTCTCCTTAAAATAGTCCGACCAAGAAACCTCAAAGCCACAATTCATAGGAAGGAAATCTTTAACGAGGACTCCTTGATTCTCTAAAAGGTCTTTCCATAGGCCATCGGAGCCCGTTTTTCTCCAACTCGCACCACCAAGGGCAAGAATCACAAAATCTGCTTGAGTGGTGAAAGGGTCTGTGCCTTCTTTTTCAAAGGTTAAGACTTTATCTGAATTAATTGCCACCAGGCGATGTTTTAAATAAAGGTTAAAACCCTCGTATGATTTTAAGAGTTCAGTCCATTGTATTAGTACCTTGCCAGCGCTCATCTCCACTGGGAAGACCCGCCCACTAGAACCAACAAACGTCTCGGTACCAATATCATTGAGCCAATTACGTAAGTCTTGTGGACTAAATTCCTTAAGAAGTCTTAAAAAGAGTACTTCATCTTTTCCATAGCGTTTAGAAAAAGTGTCCACATCTTCTGAGTGAGTAAGATTGAGTCCTCCGTTTCCCGCAATAAGAAACTTCTTAGCTAGACCTGATGAGTGATCAAATAGATCAACGGCAAAACCCGCTTTTAATAGAAGATAGGCACTAAAAAGGCCGGCAGGCCCCCCACCAACAATGATCACTTTTTTATCCATGAATTCAATTTAGCAGATTCGTTGAGTTTCTACTAGAAGCCCCTATACTCTTTTAGCGATAAAGAAAGCCCAAGTGATAAAGACGCCTTGAAAAAGTGTTCTTCCCCACAATAAGATGGGAGAGGAAATACCAAACATCGGTATATTATTCATAGAAACATGAATATGAGCAGGAAGAATGGCAACAAAGTACGCCGCACATAAAAAACCTGTGACCTTTCTTGTATGACTGAAAGCCAAGCCACCACTTAAAAGCAGCTCTATAAATCCCGTTAAAATGACCACCTCAAAGTGCATTGGTATACAAGGTGGCATTGCAACCAAAAAAAGCTGAGGAAGAAATAAATGAAAAAGACCAGCAATAAAGAGGATTAGTGCTAAAGGAAAATGCATTAGAAAGAGAGCCTCCTCTTAGCGCCCAATTCATTCCATTCATCAAGCTGAGTTTCTGAATAAGGAAAAACATTTCCAAGCTTATCGTGAGAAATCCATTGCAAAACCTTTTTGATATTAGCAGGGTGCTGAAAGAGAAATTCTTTCACATATTCTTCTTTTAATAAATCCTCACTCCGGGATTCTGCCAAAACTAAGAGAGCTTGAGTGGGTGTACAAAAAGTATGGGTATTATTTTGAATGATTTCAAAAACCTTGTCGGCAGGATTACAACCAAGAGTGTGAGAAGGCTTGGCAAATTGATATTTTTCACCACCAGGAGAAGTAAAGGAGCGAGAACCTTTGATCGTGAATCCCTTTTTCCTCATGGCCTTCGTCATCAGATTTCTCGTGTGCCCATCAATGATATCAAAATCACATTGGGTAAAAAGTATGTCGTCAAAGAGAGTTATCAAGGAGCAGCCCCTGGACTCTATCTGAGTTGAGCGAATTCCTAAGGAGTCCAAAATGGGAATAATTTCTAATTCTTTTTCCATGGATCACTATTCTCTAAGTGGTGAGGAACATACGCCGTCTTCACAATCACGTTTAGGAAGCCTAGGTCTAATATAGTGAGCGAAAATATTGTAGCTAGGTCTTAATAACTTTTTAAAAAGCTCATGGCTAAGTACAGGTGTGAGTTTGTCATATGGAGGCACTCTCTTCCAAACTTCAGCGAAAGTATCGACACCCTTATAGATTTCTCCCGACTCACTTTTGGAATGAATATGGAGTTCTACTTCTTTAGGGTCAAGACCATGATCTTCAGCGCGAAAAAGAGGCGATGAAATGTCAATAAATTCCAATTTTGAATGAACGTCCTGATTCTTGTACCTCATCATCTCGCGATGACATACTACGCAGGCTCCATCGTAAAAAATGGTGAGTTTTTCCATGCCTATATGATAGTGCAAAATGCGAGGTCTTTAGGATAGAGTCTAGGCTAAAGTTGACGACTTAGCCATCTGTCTCAGTCTTTTCTAGCAATTTATGACAAATCGTTAGCGGCGACTTCCCCTTTTGATAGGTCTTTTCTTCTTTTTTGCCGTATGGGAGGAGCTTTTTTTCTTTGTTTTCTTACCCACTTTTTTAGTGCTTTTATTCGCGCGAGCTTTTTTTCGACTGGCAAGGTGCTTTTCTTTTGCTTCTTTTTTCAATTTCTCTTGAAGCTCCACATCCTCTTTAGTGTGTACGGTATGAAACTCATGATCACTGTCGAGTGGAATTTTAGATCGGATAGACTTCTCAATATTTTTTAAAAGCTTTAATTCAGTGGGATCACAAAAGGAGATCGCCACCCCTTCTCTACCCGCCCGAGCCGTTCGTCCAATGCGGTGGACATAGCTTTCCGCATCTTCGGGCAAATTATAATTAATGACATGGGAGACGCCATCAATATCAATTCCTCTCGCGGCAATATCACTAGCGACGAGAACCTTGGCCTTTCCACTTTTAAAATCTTTTATAGCGCGGTCTCTTTGCCCCTGTGATTTATTTCCATGAATCGCGACGGCTTCAATCCCATCTTTTAAAAGTTCTTTAACAATGCGATCGGCACCGTGTTTGGTGCGTGAAAAAACGAGGGACTTCTCTATACTTTTCTTATGAATTTTAAAGAGGGATTTTAGGAGAGCAAACTTATCTTTTTTTGTGACCATAAGGACACTTTGTTGAATCTTCTCCACAGTCGTTGACTCCGGAGTGACTTCAACTTTAATTGGCTTTGTCAGAAGTGAGTCTGCAAGATTGGCAATAGTCTTTGGCATCGTTGCACTAAAGAGCATGGTTTGTCTTTTCTCTGGGAGACGAGCAATGATCTTCTTTATATCGTGAATAAATCCCATATCCAGCATTCGATCAGCTTCATCCAAAACAAAAACATCCAATTGCTCAAAAGAAACGTAACCCTCATTCATTAAATCAAGAAGCCTACCGGGAGTTGCCACCAAAACGTCGCAACCTTTCTTCATCATTGTGATCTGGCCTTGCTTTCCTACTCCACCAAAAATCACACCGGAAAAAACGCCAGAGCCTTTACTATAAGAGCGAAAATTCTCACACACCTGAGAAGCAAGCTCTCGTGTAGGGGTCAAAACGAGAACACGCATATGTTTTGGCCGTGCCTTAGTTTTGTCCTTTGCCAGTTTATTGATGATAGGCCAAGCAAAAGCAGCCGTCTTTCCCGTGCCTGTTTGAGCAACCCCTAGTAAATCCTTACCTTTGAGGAGGACAGGAACCGCTTGTTCCTGGATAGGGGTAGGAGACTGATATCCTTTAGCCTCGATGGCCTTTAGGAGATCATTATTAAGATTCAGTGTTTTAAAAGAAGACATAGCTTGGCACATTCGTCCAAGCTATGGGTAAAGTCAATCTAATTGAAATTAATGCAGTTGACTCATGATCGCCTTTTCCACCTCACCAATGAGACCATAAGCATTTTGTCCCTCTTTAGAGGCACGGACATCTTGCTTATTAGGCATGCGAAGTTCCATCGACACCCTCTGAGTCGCAGGACCTGAGGAAGACTTAGGGTTGATAATTTGAAAAGAAACGATGAGCTTTGTCGCTTTCTCATGAACCTTTAAAAGCTTGGTGGCTTTTTCGTTCACAAGACTTTCGATTGCTTCTGTTCTTTCAAGATTACCCCATTCAATGACCAAGCGTTCCATAAAAGCTCCTTTAAAAACGTGTTGAGGTATCATAAAGTCTTATTTGAACGAGAGTCAATCGTTATGCATTGTGAGGAAGTCCTATGATTGTTGTTTTATCCCCTGCGAAAAAGTTAGATTTTGATACTCCCGCTCCGACTACAAAATTCACTCAGATAGAGGACCTTGAAAAGCCTAAAAGGCTGATTAAAGAGCTGAGAAAATGTGAACCTGAAGAGATTTCAAAGCTCATGAAACTGAGTGATGAACTCACAAAACTTAACGTTAAGCGATACAAAGAATTTAAAACGCCTTTTAATTTAAAGAACGCAAAGCAAGCCCTTTTTGCCTTCAAAGGCGACACTTATGTTGGCCTTGACGCAGAGACAATGGGTGAAAAAGAAATTAAGTATGCCCAAGACCATGTGCGAATTCTTTCCGGCCTTTATGGACTTCTCTCTCCTTTAGATCTCATGCAGCCTTACCGGCTAGAAATGGGGACAAAGTTTTCTTGTGGAGAAAGCAAGAACCTATACGAGTTTTGGCGAGCAGACATTACAGAAAACCTTAATAAAATTCTAAAAAAAGAAAAAGTTCTCGTGAACTGCGCTAGCAATGAATACTTTAAAGCTATAAACACCAAAGAACTTCAAGGACAGGTTATCACTCCGGCTTTTAAAGAAAAGAAGGGGTCTGAATATAAAATGGTTGGCTTTTTCGCAAAAAAAGCTCGAGGCATGATGGCCAGATACTTAGTCGACAACCGCATCGATAAACCTGAAGGCCTTCTTGAATTTAACATGGATGGCTACAAATATAACAAAAAGCTCTCCACCAAGTTAGAACCAGTTTTCACCCGCTCTCAATAAAGCGCTTATGAAACAGCAATGGCACAAAATCTCCTCAACCGATGTGCTTCAAGAACTAAGTTCCTCTGATGAGGGTCTCACCAAAGATGAAGCACAATCGCGTCTTAACAAGTATGGACTTAATAAGCTTGTAGGAAAAAAGAAGAGGAGCCCTTGGCTCATTTTCTTAGATCAATTTAAGGATTTTATGATTTTGGTTCTCCTTAGCGCTGCTTTTATTGCAGGTATGGTGGGAGAGCTTTCTGATACACTTGCCATTTTTATCATCATTTTTCTCAATGCCATCATTGGATTTGTCCAAGAGTATAGAGCCGAACAAGCGATGGAAGCTCTAAAAAAAATGTCAGCTCCTATCGCCAATATCATGAGAGATGGAGTTTTATCCCAAAAAGAGTCTTATGAGATAGTTCCCGGAGATATCATCCACATCGAAGCAGGATCTATCGTCCCCGCCGACCTTCGCCTTTTCGATAGCCACAGTCTTCAAATAGAGGAAGCTGCCCTTACTGGTGAATCGGTTCCCGTTTTAAAGAATGAAGAAAAAATAGAAATGGACTCTACTGCCTTGGGTGATCAGTTAAATATGGCCTTTAAAGGTACGACGGTCACTTTCGGTCGCTCTAAGGGAATTGTGGTTGCAACGGGTATGGAGACTCAAATAGGTCAAATTGCCCAAATGCTTGAAAGTGAAAAAGAGGCGAAAACCCCTCTCCAAGAGAGACTTGCTTCTTTTGGAAAGAATCTTGCGCTCATTATAATTGCTCTATGTGTGATTTTCTTTTTAGCAGGACTCTACAGAGGAGAAGAGCCCCTCCTCATGCTTCTTACAGCAATATCTCTTGCTGTTGCGGCCATCCCAGAAGCCTTACCAGCCGTTGTCACTATCTCACTTGCCCTTGGAGCAAGAAGGCTTGTCAAAAAAAATGCCTTAATGAGAAAGCTAGCTGCGGTAGAGACCCTCGGTTCAGTTAGCTACATTTGCAGTGATAAAACAGGAACCTTAACTCAAAATAAAATGCGTGTTGAAGAAATTGATCATACTTCTCATGAGTATATTCATGAAATGCTAGTGGCCATTACCATTAGCAACGACGTCACACACGATGAAAAAGATAAGCTTTTAGGTGATCCAACTGAAATTGCTCTGTTAGAATATGGAGAAAAAAAGCTCAAAACTAAAGCTGAGCTTTCTCAAAACTATCCAAGAGTTAGAGAAATTCCATTTGATTCCGACAGAAAAAAAATGACCACCATCCATAAACGCCCCCAGGGGGGATTTATCTCCTTTACGAAAGGAGCCACTGAGGCCTTAACCAAGGACTATGGCCACCATAAAGTTGCAGAAGAAATGGCGAATAAAGGTTTGAGAACACTTAGCTTTGCCATGAGAATATGGGATAAACTTCCCGAGGAATGTATACCTGAAAAGGTTGAAAAGAACCTCACTTTCTTAGGTATTGTGGGCTTGATGGATCCTCCAAGAGAAGAGGCAAAAGAAGCTGTTAAACTATGTCAAACAGCTGGAATTAAGCCCGTAATGATTACAGGGGATCACAAGTCTACGGCTAGAGCAATTGCAAAACGACTGGGAATCATTGATGAAGATTCAAATGATAATGTCATTGGAAGCTCTGAGCTTGACAGGCTTAACGAAGATGAGTTCTCTAAAAGAGTCGAGGATATTCAAGTCTATGCTCGGGCTACACCACAGCAAAAATTAAAGATTATTAAAGCCCTTCAAAAGAAAGGTCATTATGTCGCTATGACTGGTGATGGAGTTAACGACGCTCCAGCCTTAAAAAGTGCAAATATTGGCATCGCTATGGGTATCACCGGAACAGATGTCTCTAAACAAGCCTCACATATGATTCTCTTAGATGACAACTTCGCAACTATTGTGGAAACGGTGAAGGAAGGTCGTAGAATATTTGCCAATATCAAAAAATTTATAAAATACACAATGACAAGTAACTCAGGAGAGCTTTGGACACTTTTTCTTGCCCCGTTTCTCGGACTTCCCATCCCCCTTCTTCCTATACATATCCTTTGGATCAATATTGTTACGGATGGACTGCCTGGACTGGCGCTGACCGGAGAAAAAGCAGAACCACATATTATGAATAAAAAGCCGCGTCATCCTCATGAAAATATCTTTGCAGGGGGGATGGGAACCCATATTCTTTGGGTGGGCTTGTTTATGGGTGTTGTTGTTTTAAGCACACAATATTTCGGAATAAAATACTATCCTGAAAAGTGGCAGACAATGGTTTTCACTGTCCTTTGCTTAAGCCAAATAGGTCATGTCCTTTCTATTCGTTCTGAAAGGCTTTCTTTCTTTCATCCAAAAAGAATCTTTACGAACTGGGCCCTTTGGCTTGCCGTTTTATTCACTCTTTTTCTCCAGCTTTGCACGATTTATATCCCTATCCTCAACAAGATATTTCATACTAAACCACTTAGTCTCAATCAATTAGGCCTAACCCTCTTGATATCAGGCCTAGTTTTCTTTGCCGTAGAACTTGAGAAATTCTTTAAGAGATTTAAATGAAAGAAGACAATAGTGATCAAAAAGTAATTATTGTCTCCCTATTAGTTAATCTTACAGATATTGTCATAAACCTTGTCGTAGCCCTGATCACAGGAAGTGCCACCATTTTTAGTGAAATGGCAAAAGGAATTGCTGATAGCCTAGGATCAATTTTTTTAGTCATAGGTCAAAAGCGCTCCCAAAAAAGGAAAGACCAAGACCATCCGCTTGGGTATTCAAGAGAAGCCTTCTTTTGGTCTCTAATGTCTGCCTTTGTCATGCTTGTTATAGGAGGAGGCTTAAGCCTTTGGCGAGGAGTTAACCAACTCATACATCCAGAGCCCCTTGAATCCCCATATCTGGCCATGATAGTTATTATCATTGCTGTCTTTACCAATGGTTATGCAGTTAGCCTTTCGGCAAGAAAACTTAAAGAGGAGTTTGGAAGTTTAAAGGTTATTTTTAGCTACTATCACCATCCCTTAGTCAAAGGAGCTTTTCTAAGAGACCTTATTGGCACAACGACCAGTGTATTTGGTTTGTTTGCTATTTTTGCCTATCAAATATGGGACATGCCCCTCTTTGATGCTCTCGGTGCGATCATCTCATCCGTTCTTATGACAGGAAGCTCTCTTTTCTTAATTATTCAAGCAAGAGCACTCATTACTGGACAGACATTACCAAAAGAAAGCATAGAAGAACTAAAGGAGATTATCTTAAGAGTAGGAAAAATCGAGGATATTAATAGCCTTGTCGCTATCTACTCAGGTGCTAATGAAATCCTTCTTGATGCTGATCTCGATATGGACGAACAATTATCAACATTAGAAATAGAAGAAATTCTCGATGTTATAGAAGACAGCATTAAAGAGGCATTTCCCAATATCAACAGAGTGCGGGTTCTACTTAACTCCCCACAAAAAAAGTAAACTTAAACGAATTATGAAAGATTTTCAAATTGCTATCGCAGCCGTCACAAGTATTATCCTCTTTGTCTTTGGACTTGAAAACTTCTCCAAAGAAATTCAACGAATAACTGGTGAAAAATTTCGTAAATTTCTTGCCTCTGCAACGAAGTACTCAAGTCTAAGTGTTCTTATTGGTGCTGTGGTTACAGCTTTTATTCAATCGAGTTCGGCAACATCGATCATTGCCATTAGTTTGGTGAATGCAGGGGTCCTTTCCTTTAAAAATAGTGTGGGAATCATTTTTGGATCAAATATTGGGACCACAGTGACAGCGCAACTGGTAGCATTCAAACTCACCGCCTTCGCACCCGCCTTCATTATTCTGGGTTTCCTCCTATCTTTTATTAAGTCTAAATATTCTGTTTTTGCGAAGTCTCTTTTTTATTTTGGTTTTGTCTTTTTCACTCTTAATCTAATTTCTTCAACATTAGTTCCACTTCAGGAAGACCAAAGGCTCATCGCTTATTTGACTGGAGACCACAGTCCTCTCGTCGGCGTAATGATTGGTTTTGTGATCACTGCCCTTGTTCAGTCAAGTTCAGTAACAACTGGTCTTGCTATCATTTTTACCCAGCAGGGCCTCATGAGTCTCGACAATGCCATCCCTGTTCTCATGGGTGCCAATATGGGAACGACAGTCACTGCTCTCATTTCCATTTTAAATATGGATATCGCTGCTAAAAAAACAGCTCTGGCCCATTTCCTTTTTAATTTTGGGGGAGTCTTGATTTTTCTTCCAGTCGTTTGGTTTTATGGCAAAGATTTTCCTCTGCTCTCCAGCGAGCCCGCTATTGCTCTTGCTAACTTTCATTTGATTTTCAATTTGGCAACGAGTCTTATTTTCGCGTTCCTCCTTAAACCATTTACTACCTTGATCGATAATATCCTAGGCGAAGGGAAGATGGATTTTGAACGCTTTGATCTTTCTTATCTAAATCTCGAAGAAGAATCCGCTGTTTTAGAGAAAGGGCTTATGAAAACAGCTTATGAGTCTTATGAGTTTATTCAAGAAAATTATAACCTCGTCACCTTAAGCATTGAAACCAATTACAACACCGTTTATGAGGCAACGACAAAGAGAGTAGAATATTTTGATCATGTAAAGTCTGAGTTACTCTCATTTTTTTCAAAATATATCGGGAAATGTAGTAGTGAAGAAGAGGTCACTCACTTAGTGAAAATCATGGGTGTTTACGAATATATCTTTCAAATTCATGACTCTATTAAAGATCTTTCTAGCGTCAAGAAAACTATGGATGAAAACTACATTGAGTTAAAAAGTGATCTTTTATTAGTAATCAGAGAATTATCTAGTGACACCCTTTCTTTCTTTGAAAAAATGTCGCCCGACGAAGCGGGGGCAAAAGATCCTAAGTTAGCAAAGAAGTTTTCCCATCAGTACCAAGAAAAACTCGATGCCTTTAATCAGAGGATTCTAAAAATCATGGCCCAGCCCGAAAGAGACGATGCTGGGACTATGCTTCACCTCATAACCTATTCACAAAGGTTAAAAGATAAACTGATTAAGTTTCATGAATTATTAAAGAACTAATACGATGCATAAAGGTTTTTCATTACCACTTCTGTGATCTATACTGAGCCCCTTATGAAAACAACACTTTCCAACAAAGAAATCATTCAAGTACTATCTCAAACCCTCGCCGAGATGCCAGAGGACTGGCTGCGCTTAACGACTCACCGTCTTGATATCTATAATGAATCCCTGGCTAAAAGTGAGTTTCTTGAGAAATTTGAACTTTTGGTAGAAAAGAAAAAAAATAAGCTTCAGGCTTTACCCACAGCTTATGACTATATCCGCCTGGGCCATCCCCTTTCCTCATTGTTGGAATGGGCACTGGCAAAAGAAAATAATCTCGAATCAGTAAATGCCATTTCGTTTTCCTCTCAAACCATGCCACTTCTTGCAATCTTGAGAGCAAATAAATTCCTTAATAAGAAGACTCGTCTTTATATTAGTGATCAACTCCCTCCTCTCTTTGATAATATTCTTTTAAAAGATGTCTATCAATATGACCTGGAAGTCATTGAAGTCCGAAAAGGTGAGCCTCTTCAAGAATTTGAGGGCACTAATATTCTTGTTGGAGACACTCCTCAAGATAACTGCGACTTTTTACTGTCTCTCTATCCTAAACTTGGAAGCGTAGTCCTTGTCCTAAACGATGACGAAACTTATGTAAAAGAAATTCAGCATGTCAGAAGACGTGAATCCATCGCCATGACTCCTCACAATTCACTGATAGCCCTTAGAAGGTTAATAGGATTAAGTAAGGTTGAGGAAGAAAAAAAAGAAACGAATCCCGAGAAATTAAAAAAGACAATTCAAGAAATCACACACTCCCCCAAAGATGTTGCCCTTGGTTCATGTGGACTTTCCGTGCAATACGCTATCATGATGGGCCTGGTTCATTTTGCCAAAGACCACCATCCTCAAAAAAATATTAAGTTTATCGTTCCCCCCAACTGCTATGGTGGGACTAATGACCAAGCAAGACGAGTGGCCGCATGCCTACCCCATGTTGAAATTCTCGATCTTCCTGTTGATAGTGGAAAAGACATGGTCACTGAACTTGAGAGGATTCTTAATGATACTGCCAGTGAAGATGCTGTCTCCTATGTGATCGCTGAAATCCCCACTAACCCCAGAGTCGAAATACCAGAACTTGAAAAGCTAAGAGAAACTCTAAAAAGGGAAAGGAAAACTAGCGAAGGAAGGACAGCAGTAAAACCTGTCTTTATTTTAGATCAGACCTTTTGTCCCAATGTTCACTTCTTTGGGGAGGGTGGATATCTTCATGATGCTACTGTTATCTCCTATGTGAGTGGTTCAAAGTTTCCAAGTGGTGGTCTATGCACCGCCGGTTACGCCGTCGCCAATGAGCTTGCTGGACCTTACATGAGTTATATTCAAAAGCATTTAAAGCTATGTGACAATACGGCGACGGATCTTCAAGTTGAGATCCTCACAAAAGAGATGCCCTCAATGAATGAGAGAATTGCCAAGGCTTACCAAAACACCCGCGCGTTTGTGAATTTTATTCAAAAGCAACTTCCTGAAGCAAAAATTAACTTTGTCTCCGAAGAATTGGCTCAGGCGAGCTTTACTCCTTCTGTTTTCTCTCTTGATCTACCGACAAAAGGTGACTCTCCTGAAAAGAGAGAAGAATACAAAAGAAATCTTAATCACCAATTAATTTCTATGATGATTCAGGCACTGCCTGATCAGAGTAAGCATTGTGTAAGCTACGGCCAACTGAAAGGCTGCTATTGGACAATTCCTGCCACTTCTACTCAAGGAACGACCAAAGAAAGTGATAAAGACTACATTGTTCGCGTTTCTGTTGCAGCAGATTTTGACTTAGAAGGGCATCAACTAGTCTTTAAAGAATTTGTTAATAGCTATTATTGATGTTTAAGATTCAATCTCTGACAGAATTAACGCTCTTAAAGCATCATAGCTAAACTCTTGCAGCTTCTTGCCATTAACAAAGAATGTCGGAGTTCCCTTAACTCCTAAAGCTTTGAGATCTGAAAAGTCTTGATCAATCACCTTTTCGTATTGAGGATCCTTCATCTCTTTTTTTAACTCTTCAACATTAATACCGATATTTCCTAAATACTCATAAATAAGCTCTACTTGTGGATTGTGATGACTCCCCCATTTTGGCTGGGTGGCAAATAAAACATCCAAGGCTTGCCAATACTTGCCTTGTTTCTTTGAGGCCTCTAGTGCCTTAATCACCTCTTTTGAGTTTCCATGAAAGGGAGCGTAGCGAAGCACCAATTGTATTTTTCCTTCAAATTCTTTCATAAGATTTTTCACATAAGGATAAAAAGCGCGGCAACTCTCACACTCAGGATCCAAAAATTCAACAAGAACCACCTCCGCTTCAGGATTTCCTAGCCGAGGAGAATGCTCTCTCACAAAAAGTTCTGATTTTTCATCAGCAAGAAAATTGAGTTTCTTTTGCTGAGAATCTTTGTAAAACTTTGCCCCTAGAAAGAAACAACCTACTAAAATTGCTGTCACTCCAATAAAGAAGTATTTATTTTTCATCTGCCATCATCCTTTTAGTTTTTATTAACAAGAGGGCCAACATAGTAAACGCTGTGAGAGAAAGAAGAGGGATAGTCACAAAGTTCAACCACTCGATATAGCGTATTGAACAGGGAATCCCCTCACGACAGGGAGATGCGCTTTCTGGAATAATCTCCCAATGAATCAAATTGTGGTACAAGGCCGTAAGCCACCCCATAGCGACGAGAGGAGTGGCAAAAGCAAGGGTCGCTCTTGCTCCTTGGTAGATCCCGACTAAAAAGACCGCACAAAGTGGATACATGGCAATTCTTTGATACCAACAAAGACTGCAGGGAGGAAACTCCATGACCTCACTAAAGAAAAGACTGCCAAGAGTTGAAATCATGGCCAACATCCAGCAAAAAGAAATTAGAATATTTGGATTCATCCCATTTTTGCTTGAAGGTAATTTTGCTCACCAACTTTATCTAAAAGAGAAAGTTGGGTTTCAATCCAATCAATATGATCTTCTTCTGTGTCTTTAAGAAGAGTGAGGAGAATATTTCTTGTTTCGTAATCTTTTTCAGTCTCACAAAGAGCAATAAGGTCTTTTAGCATGGCCATATTCTCTTCTTCATATTTAAGAGATTGCTCAAGCATGGCCTTTACACTGAGAACAACTTTAAAACCTTCGCGTGATTGAACATCAGGTTCGCCCTCGAGAAAGATGATCCTTTTAAGGACCATGTCAGCATGAAGGCCTTCATGATTTTTTTCACCATCGATGTGAGTATATAGTTCAGTAAGCCCCCAGTCCTCATAAATTCTTGAATGGAGAAGATACATATCAACAGAAGTCAACTCTTTCGTCAGCAGCTTATTCAACCCATCAATCACTTTCTGAGAACCTTTCATTCTTACTATCCTTTGGTCGTTTTAAAATTTTTCTTATTATAGAAAAACTTTTACGACTTAGCACGTATTGTCCGGCCTAATTGTGGTAACATTTCTCCTATGGATGAAGCGCTGCACACAACTATTCTAAAGGCCACAAACTCAAAGAAAATAGTTAAAACTGAGCACATCCAAGAGTTATGGAGCGGCTACGGTAAACTCCTAAGAGTCTTCTTAGATAATGGTCAATCTATCATTGCTAAGGTGATTTCCTATCCTGATAATGATCGCCACCCAAGAGGCTGGAGCTCAAACTTTGCCCATGAGAGGAAAAAGAAGTCCTATGCGGTGGAAACCTCTTGGTATCAACATTATGAATCTCATAGAGTTTTGGCAAAGACCGCAAAACTTCTAGGTGCAGGGACTCTCCTCGATGCAAAAACTCGTTATCTTCTCCTTGAGGATTTAGGTTCAGAAGGATTTCAAATGCCCCAAAAACCCCAAATAGAAGAACACAATCTCACTCTTAAATGGCTCGCGAATTTTCACCGCCACTACCTCAATTGTAAACCATTAAGACTTTGGCCAATAGGAAGCTATTGGCACCTAGAGACGCGCCCCCATGAACTGGAAGTCATGACAGATAAAGAACTCAAAGCAGCAGCTCCTCTTATTGATCAAAAATTAAATGAAGCCAACTACAAAACCATTATTCATGGAGATGCTAAATTAGCCAATTTCCTTTTCAGAGAAGACCAGGTTGCAGCAGTTGACTTTCAATATATTGGTGGCGGCGTAGGAATCAAAGACGTCATTTATTTTCTCAGTAGTGTGCTGGAAGAAAGTGACCTTGAGAAAGAGGCTCAGTCCTATTTAGATTACTATTTTAAGATCCTCAATCTTCCTCAAGTCGAAAAGGAATGGAGAAAACTTTATCCCTATGCTTGGTGTGATTTTTTTCGTTTTCTTCAAGGATGGTCTCCCGGTCATTGGAAGATTCATTCATATTCACGAAAAATGAGAGAGGAGGTACTTAAATGCCTTTAGATCAATTACAACTTAAAGAACTTCTCTCTCATGCTCAAAGAGCAGCACTCGATGCGGGGAAGATTATTAAGAAAGCCAATCCTAAAAACGTCCAAAAACAAGAAAAAGAAGAGATGATTTCTCCTGCCACTCGCATCGTCACGGAAGTCGATCTGAGAGCACAAGAAGTGATTTTAAATCACCTCCATCCGACAAAAAGTCGTTATCAATTTGGTTTTCTTTGCGAAGAAGGCGAAAATGATCAAAGTCGTTTTCATTGTGATTACTTTTGGTGCATTGATCCCCTTGATGGTACTTTAAATTTTTCTCAAGGAAAGGCAGGCTATAGTACTTCTATTGCTTTAGTTTCTAAAGAGGGTAAAAGTATTTTAGGTGTGGTTTATGATCCTGTTAAAGATGAGCTCACCACAGCAGCACAAGGTCTCGGTTGTCTTAAAAATGGGACACCGTTTCAGTTAGGGCCCGCCACAGAATCAGAAACTCTTCTGATAAGTCAAGGCCCAGCAGTCACTAATGCTCTCAAAGTTTTGGATTCCCCACCTGCCATTTATTACAAACTGCCAAAAAAAGAGAGAGGTGGTGGTAGTGTGTGGGATTTTGCTGCTTCCTCTATTATCTTTCAGGAGGCAGGTGGATACCATAGTGATTATTTTGGAGAACCTCTCAACCTCAATCCTAAAGACACAACTTTTATGAATCATTGTGGAATCATCTTTGCCAGTGATCATTCACTTATTTCAAAAAGCCTTATAGACGATCATCAGTCCAATAATTAAAAGAGCGGTAATAATAATACAAATTCCCCTCCCTTGAACAATTCTATCACTACGTTGAATTATCTCTTTTCGAGAAGGGAGGCGATCAAATTCTTGCTTTAAAACATCCCTTACTGAGTTTTCAATTTTCTTTCGATATTTCTTCTCCTGATAATAGGCATATTGAGAAGCAAAGAGGCAAATCAAAAAAACATAGGTAATACGAGGTTCTTTATAAGGGGAAAATTGTAAAAAAAGTGCCAAAGGAAGAACAAAAAGTGAAACTAAAAAGGCTAAATAGCCACCCAAATGCTTAAAAAAATTCATATCCATTTCCCATTCAATTGGGCTGATCTTAGCATAATTAACCTGCTATAATAAAAAACTAAAAAAGGATTTTATTGAAACAACTACTTATTCTTCTTCTTTCAGTCTTTATGTTGTCAACGGCTCCAGCTTGGGTCAAGTCTATTGATCTCCCTCCTCTACACGGATTAAGTGCTCGATTGTTATTAGCGTCTCTTTTTTTAAGCGTCATATCCTACAAAAAGCTAATCAGAGAGATAAAGAAAAATCACTTAGGCCCCATTTTTGGAGTTGGTCTTATTTTATTCCTTCACTTTTGGACTTGGTTTGCTGGTCTAAAAGAAGTAACAGTGAGTCTTTGTGCCACTATATTTGCCGTTAACCCTATTTTCTCAGCGCTCTTAGGCGCTGTCATTTTGAAAGAAGAATTCAAAAAACGTTATTTCCTCTCTCTCATTCTCGCGATTGGTGGAGTCATTTATTCCACCTTAGGTGACACCCTTTTTACCAGAGCGGAAATTCCCGGAGTCTACAGCTCAAAGGGCGTCATCCTCATTATGGTAAGTTCCTTCCTCTATGCTCTTTATATGGTTCTCTCTAAATTTATGCGCCGATCTTTATCGAATGGAGCTTTCACCATTGTTTTAAATGCTACTGCCTTTGTTTGGGCATTTGGTTTTTTAAGCTTTCTTAGCTTTACACCAGAATCACCTTCATTAATCACCACCTACCAAGAAGGCCTAAACCCAACCACTATCTTTGCTCTCCTAGGTGTTGTTCTTGGCCCCAGTATTCTCGGCCATACGCTGATGATCTATAGCCTTCCCTTCTTTAATATTAACTTTGTTGGAATTCTTAAGCTTTTAAGCCCTATCAGTGCCTCCATCATTGGCGTTATCATATTTAAAGACCAGTTTGATCAGCGCCTTCTTATTTCACTTTGTCTCGTCGTTAGTGGAGTTCTCGTCGCCCTTCCTTGGGAGAGAGGATTTCAAATGGTGAATGCCAAAAAATCGAGGCAAAATCCAAAGGATCCTCCCTCCCCTTGATTTAAGACAAGATTCTGAATTTATTCAAATCCTTGCTTTTGCATTCACTTTTCCTCTGCTTTGCTAGGATGGGTGCGACTCACATAAAAAAGTCATTAGCAAAAAAGGACTCTGAGATGAAGAGAGATATGAAGCCCATAATTCAAGCATCATTTATCATTCTTGCCCTCCTAACCTTTGTTGCCTGTCAGCCTCAAACAGAGCTCTCAGATGAAACCATTGTTAGCGCTGCAAAGAAGGGAAACTCTAATGGTAAAGGAAAAAACGATAAGGATGATTCTGCTGAGGAAGTTAAGCAAGAAGAACTTAATCACGCTCAAGAGATCAAGCTCAATAGAATGAATATGAGAGTCAATCTCGCTGATAGCTCAGACCACAAGAGATATGACGAAATCGACCAAGTCGTCGTCACTATCAAAGAAGTCATTCTCAAAATTAATGGTGGTGAAGTTTCTATTGCTCAAAATATTGGTGCTGTTGACCTTATGACTCTTAAGGATGGAAGAGAAATTGGAATCGCCAATGCTGAGATCCCACTCGCTTCAAAGGTCAATCAAATCCGCCTCGTATTAGAAGATCATGGAAACTACATCCAATATATCGATGGATCGTATTGCGATATGAAGACTCCTTCGCAACAACAAAGTGGTCTTAAAATTATTCATCCCGAATTTATCGTCAATGAAGGCGAGACTTACTCATTAACTCTTGACTTTAACGCTGAAAAATCAGTGGTCTTTAGAGGAAATGGAAGCTGTCTTCTTAAGCCAGTTCTTAAATGGGGTGGAATCACATCAACTCCGATCGAAGAAGAGGAGCCAGAAGAGGAAGACCCAGTAGTCGAGGACCCTGTGGTTGAAGACCCTGTTGTCGAAGATCCAGTGGTTGAAGACCCTGTTGTCGAAGACCCGGTGGTCGAAGATCCTGTAGTCGAAGACCCAGTGGTTGAAGATCCAGTAGTCGAAGACCCAGTGGTTGAAGATCCAGTAGTCGAAGACCCAGTGGTTGAAGATCCAGTTGTCGAAGACCCTGTTGTCGAAGACCCTGTAATCGAAGATCCAGTTGTTGAAGACCCAGTTGTCGAAGATCCTGTAATCGAAGACCCTGTAATCGAAGATCCAGTGGTTGAAGACCCAGTTAATGACGAACCTGATATGGAAATGTGTTATAACGTCGACTTTGATCTCTTTGACTCAAGCACATGGCCTGCAGATTTCGTCTGGGAAGACTACGCACATTGTTACTAAAAAAGAAGAGAAAAACCTCCCCTTCAAGCTAAGTTTGACAGGGACCTAGAAAGTCTTTGAAATAGTAGGAAATCTATTATTTCAAAGGCTTTTTTTATTATGCATACTCCCACTCACCTTCCCCAAGCCCTCCGTACTCTCATTCGAAATGCTACTGATGTTTATGGCGACGCCATCAAAGAAGTTTATGGCCGAAAGATCTTTAACCATATTGAAGAGTTACGTCTCAAAATGAAAACGACTCGCTCTTTATCAGAAGAAGAGAAATATCCTCTCTTGAAAAAAAGTTTTCACAAACTTAACAATTTGGAAAGAAATGACCTCATGGGAATTTCTCATAGTCTCTCTCTTTACTTAGAGCTCATTAATAGATGTGAAGCTGTTTATAGAAAACAGCGGTTAAAAGAGAAGGAAAGAGACCGTATTGAGCAAGAATCTCCTTATGCTGTCATCTATGTCTTCACTGCCCATCCCACTGAAGCACGCTCTCCTGAATCACTTGAACTTTTCAAGGTCATAGAAAAAATTCTCTATACCGTCCTTTGGGATGAGAAAGCGAGGAAGAGAGAACTTCAACGCCTTCACCATATTTTCAAAATACTGTTAAGAACATCCATGGCAAAAGTCTCTCCGCCTCAAGTTTTGGATGAAGCCCATCAGATCTATGAAACCGTACTAGACCCTAAAATTTTAAGAGAGCAAGTTATGCTTCATCAAAGAGGTATTACTGCTCACTTTAGAACCTGGGTGGGAGGAGACAAGGATGGTCACCCCTTCGTCAATAGCAAGGTGATGCATGCAAGCCTTCAAAGTAGTCGTAAAAAAATAAGTGCTTTTGTCCTAAAGAATCTAAAGCTCTCCATGGATTTAATCAAAGGGGCCACTCTCGACCCCCAAACCAAGTCCCTCGTTAATTCTCATCAAAAGCTTATCCAAGAAGTTGAATCGATTAAAATTCTCAAAGCATCCGATGGTAAGAAAGTCCTTAGATTTCGAAAAAAGCTTGAAGATCTTGTTTTAAGTTATGAAAAGACATGGGGTGAGTTAAATTTTTATCTTAAAAATGTTCAAAGCTTAGCCTGGCTTTATCCCGCCCTTGTCCTTCCCCTTGAATTTAGAGAAGACTCTGAGGTCATTGCCTCTAACAGCGAAGAATCTCAAAAAATTAATGGCATGCTTTCTCACTTAAAGGAACTCTCTGCGGGCTATGAAGCAAAATGGTATGTGAGAGGACTTGTACTGAGCATGGTCTCTAGCGAAGAAGATATTCTCAATGGCATCAAGCTGGTCAAAAAACACTTCAAGAAACAGGTTCTTCCCGTTGTTCCCCTTTTTGAAACCAAACAGGCGCTAGTAGACAGTAGTAAAATTCTTAAAAACCTCTTCCTCAAAGCCCCTAAGCTCAAAGAGCTCCATCAAAACCAGATGGCCGGAAGGTTTGAGGTTATGCTTGGCTACTCTGATTCAGCAAAAGAAAATGGAACCCTTACCAGTCGCTATCTTATTTCAAAAACTCTTGTTGATCTTGATAAGGTCCTCAAGCGCTATAAACTCACCCCTGTTTTTTTCCATGGTAACGGAGGAAGCATAGAGCGAGGTGGAGGTTCAATAAAAGAACAAATTAGCTGGTGGCCCAAATCGGCCATTAATATTTTTAAATCCACCATTCAAGGAGAGATGGTCAGTAGAAATTTTGGTACTCCCGAAATTATGAGAAGCCAAATAGCAAAGATTTATTCTGAGTTTCACAAAAGAGGAAGTGCTCCTAATCAAGTCAACTCAAAGGCCTTTGAAAAATTAATCGATGCCACCAATCAAAATTACAAGGACTTTGTCACTGCCCCCGACTTCCCTGCCCTTGTCGCTAGTGCCACTCCCTACAACTACCTTGACCAATTAAAAATTGGCTCCCGTCCTTCAAGTCGCAATAAATCGGCAAAGCAATTTAAGATACGTGCCATTCCTTGGGTATTATGTTGGACTCAAACCCGAGTGCTATTTCCCACTTGGTGGGGTATCGGTAGTGCGTGGGAAGCGATGGAGCTTCAAGATAAGTACGATATTCTTCAGCTTTATGCCAAATCCTCTTTTTTTAAAAGCTTTATGAAAATACTTGGTTTCACCCTTGCTAAGGTAGAACTCTCTGTTTTCCGTATGTACTTAGAAGAAAATCTAGACGCTAATGAATCTAAACAAATTTTTAAGAACTTTGAAGAAGAGTTTCTAAAAACAAAAAGATTTTTCCACGAAGTCACAAGAGAAGAAGAACTTTTATGGTTTCGGCCCTGGCTCGATGAAAGCGTGCGTTTACGCGCACCGATGATTCATCCATTAAATCTTATCCAACTGATCTCCCTAAAAAAGCGAGATAGTCAGTTATTAAGGGTTACCGTAACAGGCATAGCTTCTGGTATGATGACTACTGGTTAAATTCAGCAAGGTTCACAATATGCAAATCTTTAAATTCAAAGAGGATCGCCTCCCCTTTATCATCATTGGTCTCTTTTTTATTGTGGATATGATTATCATTTTTAAAGTTGATCATCTTTACACTCTCCTGACCTGGATGGCATTTTGTATTGTCTTCAAAGGAATAACTGCTGCTTGGAATCACAACCATCAACATCACAACACGTTCAAACAACCTTTTCTTAATCGCCTGGTAGAAATACTCTTTGGTATGTACACAGGCATTTGTGGTTATGCATGGGTCCTCCATCACAATATTGGTCACCATGTGAATTATCTCGATCAAAGTAAAGATGAATCGGGTTGGGTCAATGCAAAAGGTGAAAGAATGATGCGTCTTCGCTACTCGCTTGAGATCTTTTTTACGAGTTATTATCGTTGTTTTATGGTGGGTTTGAAGCATCCAAAGATTTTGAGAAAATTTATTCTCATGACCAGTACAACTCTTGCCATAATGACTGCGATAACGATTCTCAGGCCCCTTCCCGCCCTTTTGATCTTATGGATTCCTTGTGTTCTCTCCCTACTCATTACTGCCGATTCAACTTATTGGCATCATAGTGGTCTAGAAACAAAAGATCATTGGAGTGCCAGCCGTAACACCATTGATTCGATCTGCTTTAATGTTCTCACAGGGAATTTTGGCTATCACACTGCTCATCATTATAGAGGTGGACTACATTGGACCAAGCTTCCAGCCCTTCATGAAGAAATTAAAGACAAGATACCAGAGCATTGTTACCTTAAGCCTACTCCATTTTTTGCAACCCTTGATTTTATGATCCTGAAAGCAATGGGTATTAAGCAAACTCTAGGCTTTCGGCCATCACTAGGTAACTCAAAATAAAATTAAGACTTTAATCGCCAGCCTATTTTCTGATCGGCCCAAAAGGGCACAATCACATTATTTCCAGGAACATGGACTTCTGAAGGCATAGTCCAAGATTCTTTGACGAGTGTGATTTTTTCTTTATTGCGTGGAAGACCATAAAAGTCTGCCCCGTGATGGCTGGCAAACCCTTCCAATTTATCAAGAGCTCCAAGCTCTTCAAAAATATCTGTATAAAGCTCAATAGCAGCGGGCGCAGAATAGCAACCGGCACAACCACAAGCTGATTCTTTTTGGTCTTTCATATGCGGTGCCGAGTCTGTTCCTAAGAAGAACTTAGAAGACCCACTCGCCACCGCCTTGCGAAGAGCTTCCTGATGAGTGTTTCTTTTTAAGATGGGAAGGCAGTAATAGTGAGGCTTAATTCCTCCCACCAACAGATCGTTACGATTAAGCATGAGATGCTGAGGAGTTAAGGTTGCAGCGACATTATCAGAACACCCGATAACAAAATCTGCAGCATCTTTGGTGGTAATATGCTCAAGAACCACTTTAAGAGTTGGATGTTTATGAATAATTCCTTGCAGATATTTTTCGATAAAAACTTTTTCTCGATCAAAAATATCAATATCACCATCTGTTACTTCCCCATGAATGAGAAGAAGCATGCCACATTCATCCATCGCGGTAAAAACGGATTCCATTTTACTAATGTCATTAACACCATTGCTTGAATTGGTTGTTGCCCCTGCAGGATAGAGCTTGGCGGCAAGAACCCCATGATCCCTGGCTTCTTTAATCTGAGCAGGAGTGGTGGCATTTGTTAAATAAAGAGTCACAAGTGGAGTGAAGTCACTTCCCTTGGGCCGATGCTCAAGAATTCTCTTTTCATAGGCCTTAGCTAATTCAGCATTCACGACAGGCGGAGTCAAGTTTGGCATGGCAATGGAGCGGCCAAACTGGCGAGCACTTGCAGAAACAGTTTCCGCAAGAATCTCGTGGTCGCGAAAATGAGCATGCCAGTCATCTGGCTTAGTGATGGTGATTTCTTTCATAAATCTAATCTATCACAAAGAAGAAAAGAGAAGAAGCCTCTTATGACTTCTCAAAGCGGTTCATAATAACAGCTGCACTTAAATCCCCTGCGACATTTAACACAGTTCTGCACATATCAAGAATACGATCCACTCCTACAATAAGCATCACCCCATGAGAAGGAATTCCTACACTTGTAAGGATGGTGGCTAAAATGGCAATGCCAACCCCTGGAGTACCAGGAGCTCCCACTGCAGAAAGTGTCGCTGTTAACACAACAAGAGAAATTTGGGACAGACTCAAGTCCACTTGAAAAACCTGAGCTAAAAAGGCGGTAGCTACACCTTGATAAAGAGCTGTACCACCCATATTGATGGTTGTGCCTAAAGGAACGATGAACTGAGAAATTGAAGAGCGTACATTAAGTTTTTTCTCAGCTGTCTCAATGGTTAAAGGCATCACTGAGGCAGAACTTGAAGTTGAAAAGGCCAATAAAAGGACTTCTCTTGTATCACTAAGAAACTTAAAGATAGGTGTTTTTCCAAGGACTCGCACTAAAAGAAGATAAAAAATCATTAAAACAAAAAGTCCACCTAAGACCGTGAGCACATAAATACCCAAGCCAAAAAGTGCTTTCGTCCCCAATTGAGAGATCAAGCGTGCCGTCAATCCAAAAACAGCAAAAGGAGCGAGGCGCATGGCCCAGCTAATCACAACCATCGAAATTTTTTGGAAGGTATTAAGAAGGGAAACTAAAGGCTGAGCCTCTTCGTCTCTTAGACTCATGAGAGCTACTCCCAGAAATAAGGCAAGTAATACAACTTGCAACATCTCTCCCCCAACTAAAACAGAAAAAGGATTGGAGGGAATGATGCCACTTATCATCTCCTCAACTCTCAGTTTTCCCTCGGATACGGGTGCGTGAGAAAGAGGTTGAGACATATCGAGCTTTGCGATTAGAGAGGAGTCAATAAAGGTTCCAGGTTTAACAAGAAAGGCGACGGCAAATCCAATGATGACAGCACATATTGTTGTCAAAATATAAAACACCAATGTCTTTAAACCTAGAGATTTTAACTTTTGAATACTATCACTGCCAATAATTCCTAAAACAACTGAGGCAAAAACTAGAGGAATAACCACTAATTTCACTAATCCTAAAAAAAGTTGGCCCGGAAGCGCCATCCAATTGGTCACCGTCTTAGCCGTTGCAGTGGAGATGAGCCCCATTTCCTCGCCAAGAAGATATCCAGCCACAATCCCCAGAATTAATGAGAATATAATTTTGACCCAAAGCTTTCCTTGCACATAACGATCAAGTCCACGACCAAGATCTCTTATGGCCTTACTTCCGAGTCTCGCAAATTGAAAAGGACTAAAGCTTTCTAACCTCATCATTTATTCCTATTTTGAAAAGATAGTCCAAAATCCGAATCCAATAAAAAGGGTCCCACTGAGATATTTAATATGCTTGGGATTCATAACGTCTCCTAAGAATTTTCCAGCAATCACTCCCAAGACCCCTGCCAAAGAAAGGGCCAGGACTACTGCAAGCATCACAGAAAAAGTGGATTTTGTATTTGCCGAAGCCGCTAAGGCAGCAAATTGGGTTTTATCACCAAGTTCCGCTATAAAAATAACCATAAACGTAGAAGCAAACACTTTCCAATCCATAATTATGACCCTTTCACTAATATCGAGTTTAAAATAACTATAGTAAATTTTTAACAGTCCTTCAAAATTCTCTTTTGGTGAACTTAGCCACTTATAGGCAAGTGAAAGCTGAGAAGAAAATGATTTTTCGCACCCTTTTCAATCGGCCAAACTTCTTCTTCACCATTGTGGCGTTTTAAAAGAACCCACTCTTCAGTGTGGGCTAGAATTTCACAGGGATAATTTTCTGGATCGAGCCATTCGTAAGACTTTGATAATGCCGTCAGTGCAAGTGTATTGAGATCAGTCATTGATCCTCCTTTGTCACTTACCTATTAAGCAATAGAGAGGCCAATATATCTGTGCTTTTTGAACCTAAATCCCAAGACTTAGCAAAAGTAGTGTCACTATGCCTGATCATGCGTTAAGGAATGTTTACAATCCTATAACCCATACCCCCTCGCTCATCGCGGACCACGACGACGGCAACAAAAGGACCCTCTCCTGGAGCTGTTTCAAATTTCACCGAATCATTTTCGGCTACCTTTCCAGCACTAAGTTTCGCCTTAGATACATACCACGCTAGTTCATAACTCTCCGTCAACGTTGCCAATGTACCATTAGAATAAAAAGCCTGATAGGTTTCCTCATCCGTTAAATTATTAATAGTAAGAGTATCATTAATCACTGGAAGCCCTGTAAGAGTCGCTCCGTTGAGTAAGATTTGAGGATTGTTAGGATTACTATTTTTTGTTCCTCTATTGGAGACAATAATGGTTTTAAAAGCGCGAACCTCTGTGCCTGCGACATTAAAACGAAAAACCACAACATAACCCTTACCATTTGTTTGTTGAATTGTATTGGCACCGCTTAGGGTGTTGGCAGGAATGGAGATGGCGTAACTTGTGCTACCAAGACCTGTGAAGCTAGATCCAAAGTCCGCAGACACACTGAAGTCAACTGAAAAAGAAGTCGCTGCTGTAGCACCGGACACTCCTTCACAAGTTGGCTCCGCACCGAGAGCAATTCCTGGATCGGGACAAGCGCGATAGGTGCCCGAGATAGTACGACCAGCGCCATTCACATCAGAGAGCAAAAGCTGAAGGTTAACGGTATCACCAGGAGCTGCCTCTGGATTATTGGCGAGAATGCCTAAAACGCGAAAGCCTTGTAAGGTCTCAACACGTGGCAAATCATCATTGCCACAGCCCCATAAAAGAATCACTGAAAAAATTAGTGGTAAAATCTCTTTCATTAGAAAACCCCCTTCACACCAAAGGTCGGTAAAATAGGAAGACCATCATCTTCCACAGATGTTGAGTAATCATAGGCAAAGTCCACACCTTCACCATTACTTCGATTAAGCACGTTTTGAATGTCCACATACCAAGAGAGAATCCAGGTATCATAGACGGTCTTTCTCTCCACTCTAAAGTCAAGTTGCTGAAAGGCGGACACCCTCTCTGAAAAGAAGTTCCCTCGAACGGGAATATAAACGTCGTTATTACTATCAAAGATACCTTGGCGCACAGGTGTGTAAGGATTTCCTGTAACAATACGAAAACGCCCCGAAAAACTCCAACGATCGAGATCGTAGGCACCAATTAAATTAAAGTTATGAGTTTGATCAAATTGCGCAGGAAACTCTCCTTGGCCGGGAATGGTTCGCCTACTATCAAGATAGGTATAAACGAGTTGACCACTCCAAGGGCCCTTTCGATAATTGGCCTGAACTTCCATACCCAAAATTTTTCCCGTTCCCGTGTTGTTATAAATATCATTTTGATCTGGAATAACAAGGTTATCGAGGTCTTTATAAAAGAAGTTATTGACGACACTAAGGCCCCCTTCTCCCTCTTCAAAAAAGTCTCTCTCCCAACCGAGCGTGTAATGAGTCGAGCGAGGAGAGGTGATATTCGGATTACCATACTCCGCACTCACCTCTTGAGGTTCAGGCGCCTGAGTATAAAGACCAGCGGAGAGGTTAAGCTTTAATTTATCAGACCACTGATAAATAATTTGTCCTCGCGGTTGGGCGATAAATTCTTTTGTTTGAGAAAAATAATCAAAACGCATATTAGGGCTAATCGTAAGCTTTTCAGTTGCTTGAAAGTTGTAACGCCAGTAAGGGCCAATATTGAGATCACTATTATCGATACTAAAGCGGCGCTCCTCTCCTGAGGAAAAGGGATTATCCACTCCTCCCTGATTAAAGCGAGAAGGAAGACTCAATGAAACTTTCGCATTATCAAGCTCATTATCAAGACCAATGAAGAGTTTATGCCTTTCATCAAACTCATGAACAAGCTCAGATCGTTGGGTGATGACGTCTCTATCGAGATCAAAAAATTGAGATCCAATATTAAAATAAACTTTATCTTGTCCAATTCCTAAAGAATGAGTCGTGGTCGTGCGATCACTGAGTCTTCCCGTGAGCCTAGGAATGAAGCGAAAGAACTCCGTCGTATTGGCCAAGCCTCCTCGAAGGGCGGGGTCATCGCCAAATGCCCGATCAACAATGAACTCGATTTCATCGCGGCTATAAACAAAGGTGTTATCGTAAGTCCACGTGTCACTAAGCTTCTTTCTATAAAGACCAGTGATATCTCCATAAACGGGAGCAGAAGATATATTAATGTCCTCCTCTTCTTCCGTGGCAAGTTTTAAGACCTGACCAATATAAGAGTAGCGCCCTGAAATTAAAAAAGAGCGTTTATCATCAATCGGTCCCTCTGATACTGCTCCAACATTAAGAAGATCAACATAGGCCGTATTGGTGATCTTATCTTCACGCGGAGCCTTGGTCTCAAGATTGATAATCCCTCCAATGGCACGAGAATACTCTGGTCCATAACCACTAGGGCGAAGCTCCACTCGATCAACTGCTTGAGGAGCAACAACCGACGCAAGACCACCGAAGTGAAAGATGATGGGAACAAAGTGGCCGTTAATGAGGTAGCCCGTATCATCAGGGGAAGCTCCTTGAACGACCACCTGAGCACTACCACCACTTTGAGCTACTCCAGGTAGATTTTGTGCCGCCCGAACGGGGTCTCCACCAAAACTTCCCGGCATATTGATAAAGTCTTCCTGTTTGAGCGCCTTCATTTGAGCGTCTCTTTTGGGAGCTTTAGAAACAACGGTGGTCACGAAGTCACTATAGCGAATCTTTTCAAGATAAAGTTTGAGCTCTGGCGTTTGACAGTCAATTTCCTCTTCCAGCTTCTTATAGCCCGTGAGATTGACGATAATACGACACTGTCCCTCACTTTCCTTTGCCTTTTGAAAAGAAAATTTTCCATCCTCTTCCGTGACGGCTTTTTCTTTTGCTGGCAGGAGAAAAACATTTGTGCCTTTGAGGGGAATTTTTGTTCCTCTCTCTAAAAGTACCCCTTCTATGGCCATGGCATTGGTCATTAAAAAGATTAACAAACTGCTCAATGTCTTTTTCATCATTAATTCCTAACTTCCTAATTCTCAAGCACAAAGCGCAAAGTGTAGCGAATTCTGACCGCCACATTCTCTCCTTCCATGGTCGCTGGCTTAAATTTAAATTTTTTCATAGCAAGAACTGCAGGCGCTCTAAAAATCTCATCACCTTCGATGACTTTCACTTGGCGTACCTCGCCCTTTCCATCAATAAGAACACTTAACACAACACTTCCCTCTTTTCGCTCATCTTTTGCCTCTTCAGGATACTGAGGCCTCACTTCCGAGAGGACTTGGGGCATTTGAGAGACCAAATACTCTTCCGTTGGTGTCGGAAGGGCATCCACGTCATCTTTTTTAAGAACCTTCTTATCCACCTCTTTGGCAAGGGTATTCCCTTTTTTAAAATCAATTCCCTCTTTTGAGTTTTCGGTATTAGAGTTTCGAGAAGCACCGTAGACCTGACGAACAACTTTCTTCTTTTTGATGGGATTTGGTTTGGGGGTGTTAATCGATTTCACCACCACAGGCTTCTTCTTTTCAATTTCTTTTAAAGGGGCAGGATCATCTGGGACAGATAATTCGATGGGTACTTCTAGGACTTCCTTTTTCTTTGAAAAGCTCAAGTTACTAAGATAGACACTTCCCAAAAAGAGAAGGGCAAGACCTAAGTGAATACCTAAAGACTGACCCCAGCTCGCTGTCACTCATTCGTTCCTTTTGCTTCCTCATTAACCCTCTCCACTTGAAGAGCGAAACGATTGAGATTATTTTGCTTAAGAAGATCGATAAACTTTACAAGCTCCCCATGACGAGAATCAACATCGGCCATAATCATAAAACGTGTTTCAGGATCATATTGAGTAAGAGCCTCTCTCAAACTCTGATCCGTTTGAATTTTGCCATTAAGAAGAACTTGACCACTTTTGGTTATGGCGACCCCTACTTGATCCCCTTCACCTGCAAGATCTGAGGTAAGTGTTTTTGGTAATTTAACCTTTAAACTTTCTTTAATCATGGCCGGTGCTGTCACCATGAAGATCACGAGAAGAACCAAAACCACATCCACAAAGGGAGTGATATTGATGTCATTAATTTCCCCGTCTCCGTCACCCTGAAGATTAGCCGCCATGACTAGGCCTCCTTGCGATAAATGAGATAGGAGTCTTTCAGAGTGACCAACTGTTGAGAAAGGCCCTTCACCTTTCTATTAAAATAGTTAAAAGCGATAACAGCGGGAATGGCAACGATAAGCCCTACAGCAGTCAAAATCAAAGCCTCCGCCAATGAGAACATCACCGCATTGGTGCCGCCACCACCTTCAGAAAGTTTCCCGAAGCTGACAATGATCCCCATGACCGTTCCAAGAAGACCGATAAAAGGCGTTGTTGAACCAAGCGTTCCCAGCACCGGGAGACCTCTTTGTGCATGTCCATTGAAGCGATTGAGAAAAATTTGAAAGATTTGATCACGATCACCTTTGTCTTCCATGGATTTAATTTCATTGAGGGACTCAGCGAGTTCACCGTTTAACTTTTTAACTTCACTTTCAAACTCATTAGTTTTACCAGCTTTTAAAAGCGAGAGAAGATTATCAATGGGAAGAATATTCGAAAGGAAAAAGCGACGTCGCTCTATCATGATCTGAACCGACCAAATAGAAAGACCAATCAGACCAACAAGAATAAGTCGTGCCATCCATTCAAAGAGTAAGATCACAGTGTCCTCCACGAAAAATATTGAAGAACCTATTAAATTCGATAATTTAGGCTTTGAAAAGGAGACGAGAGTACTGGTCTAACAACTTGCGCTACGCATCCTTTAATTTAATGGAAAACTTCTCTCTAAAAAGATGAACCTCTTTTTCAAGCTTTGCTCTATCTCTTGATTGAAAGATAAAATGGGCCTGCTCTTTTCCCACGCCGTCGCGAACCCCGACAATGTCTCCCACCTCAGCTTTAATCTTATGAGCTACCAGTGTTTCCAAGTCGCTGATGTTATCCTTAGCCCGAATTTCCTCCACCTCACCAGCACCCGGATGATAAATAATAGTAGCCGCATGCATTCCTTGACTTTGAAGCTCCCCAACTTCTTCTCCTAAGTGCAGCTTTACATACAGCTCCCACGGCTTAATTCCATGGGCCTTCTCCATCAGGGTCATAATATGCCCACCTGGTGGCCTCAGTGCCACTTCACCAAAAACCACCCCCTCCTCCGTCAAATATACTTCAAGGTGCGTGATACCTTCTTGGACGCGGTAGGTCTTAATCACCTTTTCATTCACTTCCAACACTTCTCTAAGCTTATCCTTATCAAGACAGCTTGGGACAATATTGATCACCCCCAATTCTTGATAATAAGTCGTTGAGGTGAACTTGATTTCACCATTTTCAATAAAACTCTCAACACTCATCTCTTTTGCATGAAAAACAAAACTCTCAATTAGCTGATCAGATGTAGAATAAATGGGCTCGGGTGAAGAAAAAATCCTCTGCCCTTTTCCACCAGAATTATTTCTATCTTTGACAACGACTTTGTTTCCCAATTTTTGATAGATTTCTTCACTTGAAAGACCGGTGCCCCCTCTAAAAAAAACAGTTACGGGAATTCCCTTTTCTTTAGCAAATTCCTTCATGGCAAGCTTATCGGAGCAAAGTTCAATGGTTCGTGGAGGGATAATCTTTAACCCCAAAGCCTCTCTTACGATATTTGCTAATACAACGGTTCCTTCCCCAGAAGCTAAGACATGGGAAAACTCACTTGTATCCTTTGGCATATCTTCAGGATAAATTTTGCAGACATAATAAGAAATTCGCATGTCTTTTAAGGCTTTAACTAACCCCTTTCTTCTTCCAAGAACCAGTATATTAACTTTATCCATAAAGCTTTCCTGTGTTATTTAATGCGGATAAATGGCTACGATACTTTTTAATTGTCTCGAACCAAACTTGGCCATTAATTCAAATTCATCCCTTCGGACCGGTACGTTCATATTATCAACAGAGGTCTGATTTTCATTAACCTCTGGATCATGAAAGTAAACGAACTCACTTTCCATCGCCGTCAAAGTAATCCAATGCGGAGCTTTTGATTCTGTCAGACGATAGGCACTTATAAGGAGAACAGGGATTCCACCGTAAGCAAAAATCTCTCGAATAGTGTCCCAATCATACTCATCTTTAAAGACATCAATCTTTTCTTTTTTTATTTGTTTTTCAAAGTCATTTTGAACAAGCTGTATGATTTCTTTTTTGTGTTCAGAACGTACTCCTTCAATGAAAAGAGGCGCAGAAGTATTCAAGTAAAGCTCAACTTTAAAGCCTCTTCTATGAGCTGCAAGAGCTAGACCATGGGGTCCACATCCACCGTGACCACTTGTCATAAAAATGGTCGTCGCCTCTCTCCAGAGCTGAATTTCATTTTCCCGACTAAGCTTTATCTTCTTATTTAAAGCATTCATGGCCATTAAAAGAGATGCTGGCCCACAAGTGAAGTCGGTGGTTTGTTCATAGTAGGGAACCTTCGGTCCCTTGATGAGCTTTCCGGAGAGCTTACGAATCAACTTTTCAAAACACTCAGCATCTTCATGGTCTTGATAATAGTCCTTTTTAAGCGCGAACTTTCTGTAGCCACTTTTTTTGTACAAAGAGATTGCTTTTGCATTAGACGCCTTAACCTCCAAACGCAGATAGGTACAGCCCTTGTCCTTCGCCAGCTGCTCGAGCTTATGAAGGAGCTTTTTACCTAGGCCCTTTCCTCTAGATTTCTTACTTACCGCAAGGGAATAAAGGCGCGCCAAGGCCGTTCCCTTATGAAAGAGAATAACACCATAACCGTAGACTTCCCCTTCAACTTCTTGAACCAGTATTTCACCATGGGATAAGTCTATGAAATATTTGAAGTTCCTTTCGCTTAATTGATCACTATCAAAGGAGCTATTCTCAAGAGCTACCAAGGCGGGGATGTCAGAATTTTTAGCCGCCCTATACTTCATTTTTACTCTCTTTTTTTGGTGACCAAATTACATACTCATAATAGCATCAGAGCCATATATTGCCCTACTTAAAAGGATGAAAATGAAAGATTTTATTGTGCTTGTAGACCAACTTTCTGACTGGCAAGCCTTCTATCCTTCAGAACATTTAATGCTGGCAAAGGACTATCTTTTTGACCTGACATTGGGTGCAAAAAGTAAACGACCTACTCGGGTCATTAACCTTTGTAAGAGTTATAAATACCTCTCTTTTGGATACTACTGTTCTTTGCTCGCAGAGTCTCGCGCCCATAGAGTGATACCTTCAACCAAAACCCTTAATGATCTCAGTAAAAAACGCCTCTATCTCTATAATTTGGATGAGGTCCAAGAGGTTGTTGAGGAAGCTGCAAAAAAGTTCACTCTCAATACATCGGGAGTAAAGTCCTTTGCCTTTCGCTCCTATTTTGGTCAAAGCAAAGATCCTCTTTTTTCAGCTTTGGCCCAAGAAATTTTTGACCAATTTCCCTGTCCCGTTTTAGAGATAAGGCTCAATTTAAAAAAGATGTGGAAGATAGAGTCTATTGTTCCCGTTGCCATTACTGATTTAAATAATGCTGAGGAAGAGTTCTTTGGAAAATCTCTAGAGAATTTTTCAACTAAGATTTGGCGACTTCCTCACCAAGGAAGTCCTTATATTTTTGACTTGGCGATTTTAGTCGATCCCAACGAGAAGCTTCCCCCTTCTGATGAAAAATCTCTTAAAGAATTCGAACGAGTTTTTAAAGAAATGGGAATCTATTGTGAGCGTATAACACGCAAAGATATTACTCGTCTCAATGAGTTTGATGGACTCTTTATAAGGGAAACCACCTCGATCAAAAATCATACTTATGCCTTTAGTTTAAGAGCTCAGCAAGAAGGACTCATTGTTATTGACGATCCTGAAAGCATCCTCAAATGCACCAACAAAGTTTTTATGCACAATCTTATGGAGCGCAATCAAATACCTCAAATCCCTTCTCTCTTTGTCTCTGATGCTTCACCTAAGACATTAGCCAAATTAGAAGATAGCTTTTCATTTCCCATGGTTTTAAAAATTCCGGATGGAAGCTTTAGTATTGGTGTAAAGAAAGTGGATAATAAAAATGAATTAGAAGAAGTTTTACAAGACTTTCTTAAGCAATCTGCTCTCGTCCTAATCCAAAAATTTCTCCCTACCGACTTCGACTGGAGAATCGGAGTTCTGGCAGGAGAGCCTCTCTATGCCTGTAAGTATTTTATGAGTCGCGGCCACTGGCAAATCTACGATCATAACAAAGATGAAAATGACATATCGGGAGATAGTGAAACCTATGCCATCAGTGATGTTCCTAAAGAGATTATTCAAACCGCCAAAAAAGTCTGTGATCTCGTTGGGAAAGGGCTATACGGTGTTGATATAAAGTTTGTGGAGGGTGTGAGTATGGTCGTTGAAGTCAACGACAATCCAAGTATCGATTCCGGTATCGAAGACCTCATACTCAAAGAAAAACTCTATCAAAAAATCGGAGAAGCTTTTCTTAAACAACTTCCGAATTACTCTCCTAGGACATAGGAAAAGAACAAAGGGGCAACAATACTTGCATCCGACTCTATTATATACTTGGGTGTAGAAGCTTCTAATTTGCCCCAAGTAATTTTCTCGTTAGGCACTGCTCCAGAATAGGAACCGTAACTGGTTGTGGAGTCTGAGATTTGACAAAAATAAGACCAGTAAGGGACATCTTCCATTTCTAGATCTTGAGCAAGCATGGGGACCACACAAATTGGAAAATCTCCTGCAATTCCCCCACCTATTTGAAAGAACCCAACCCCTTTTTTATCTGCTTGGCCCTGATACCATTTTGCCAACCAAACCATATATTCAATTCCTGACTTCATTGTCGACGAGCTAAGCTCCCCCTTTAAACAGTAACTAGCAAAGATATTTCCTATGGTGGAATCCTCCCATCCAGGTACAATTAAAGGGAGGTTCTTTTTAGCCGCTGCAAGAACCCAAGAATTTTTTTCATCAGTCTCAAAGGAAGAGTCTAATTCTCCCGATAAGAGAACTCGATATAAAAACTCATGAGGAAAAAGGCGTTCACCTTTTTCTTCAGCTTCCCTCCAATGTTTGATCAAATGCTTTTGAAGCTTTCGAAAAGCTTCTTCTTCAGGGATACAAGTATCTGTAACCCGATTAAAGCCCTGTTTGAGTAATTCTTCTTCATCGCGAGGAGAAAGGTCACGGTAATTTGGTATTCTCTTGTAAGAATTATAAGCGACCAGGTTCATCACATCTTCTTCTAGATTGGCACCAGTACAAGAGATTATCGCCAATTTATCCTTTCGGATCATCTCAGCTAAGGAAATACCCAATTCAGCGGAGCTCATGGCCCCCGCAAGAGTGACCATCATTTTGTGTCCACCTTCTACCTGGGCCTTGTAAACTTTGGCCGCATCCACCAAGGTTGCTGCATTAAAGTGACGAAAATGATGTTCCATAAAATTCGAAATTGGGCCCATAAAAAAACCTCTTTTTATTAAAGGTGCGTGATACCTTTTTAGTCACCCCGCACTAAAATGACAATTAAGAACAAGTACGTATTTGCTTTTTATAATCTAAGGCGGTTCTCTGGACTTTTCTAGCATAGCTCATGATTCGTGGCTTCTTTAGGTAAGCTCTTCTTTTAAAACCACTCAATCCCTGGTGATAGGCAAGATAAAGTTCATAAGCATTTCGAGGGGATATTCCCAAGGTCTTCACAGAACGATTGAGATACCATCCAATGAAATCGACCGAATCATCAAAGTCTGTACGCTCAGCTCCCCAATTTCCCGTTTCTCTTTTATACTCTTCCCATGTTCCATCCAGCGCTTGAGAATAACCATAAGCTGAAGAAATTCTCGTCCAAAAAAGCTCAATCCCTAAAAAACTTTTTCTTGGTGGTTTAGCATTATGAACAAATTTTGACTCATGATAAATAATGGAAAGAATGGTGTACTTAGGTATTCCCCAGCGTTTTGAGGCCTTCCATAGTGGGTATAGCCACTCTTCTCTCTCCGAAAGAAGCAAACAAGCGTCTTTTTTGTTTTGAGGAGGAGCACTCGCACATCCCAAAAAGAAAATCGAAAAAAGTACCGACCACAAAGTTCTCATTATTAAGTATTCGGTACATAAAATCCGATACTTAAATTTTCACCCTTAAAATAGTCAGTTATTCAAAATTTCTTAATGATTACTTCTTACAATCATAACCATCTGGGTATTGGCGGCAAAAGTCTTCTAATTGCTTCTTCAACTTTGCATGGTCTTTCTTATAAAGACAGTGAGAGATCTCTCTTGTCTTCTTTTCATCTTGATAAACAAGAGAATAGAGCATGGTATCTTTTTGAAACTTTAAAAGACCCTTCTCTTGGTAACTCCCCCCGTTGGGCAAATAAATAGTTTTCTTTGAATTGATAACTTTATTGTCATAATTCGCTTCAAATTCTTCGATGATCCGCTTTCCCTCTTTTGTCACCTTTTTACCTTTATTGAGCGAGGTGAATTCTTCAAAGACGAAGTCAGGATTGTCTGGATGATTGAGACTCAGAACACCAAGAGTACAATGAGCAAAAACGCTAATTTCCTTGGGGCAGTTCTTCGTTTTACCTTGTTCCAGCTTGTAGGGACCAATATGGGGCTCAATTTCCTTTTCTGTATAGGCAGCAAAGGCGCTCAAACTTACTAATAATAGGAGTATTTTCATACTGAGATTTTAATACATAAAAGTCTATAAAGAAATAACAATCGTTTTCTAATTAAAAATCCTATTTATTCTGCAAAAGTACAACCTTTGGACTACAATTTTATCCATGAAAATTGCTCTTTTAATATCTTTTTGGCTATTCAGTCTAAGTCTAGCCTATTACATCGGAACTCAAAATAGTGCATCCTTTGGTAAAGTAGTTTCCCAAGTCAAATTAAAAGAAACTCCTAATCCAAAAATTAAAAGTCTCACTAAAAAAACAGTCAAAAAACAATCTCCTCCTTCAAAAGAAGTCACCTCGATCAAGAAAAACAAAGAAATAGATTTTTCTCTAGAAAAGGTAAAAAAATTTATGAAGCAATTTGACCTCAAAGAGAGAATTGATGAATTGAAGAGGGATTGCGAAACCGCAGCCTATGAAAATCCCCATAGCTGCTATCAGATAGAGTCTTATTTTAAATACGTTGGTCTCCATAAGAAAAATATTGCAGCTGCAAGGGTAAAATGCCTTGAAGGAGACTTAGACAAATGCAACAAATTAACGTGGGATGGAACAGAAAAAGACAAGGTCCTTGTTAAAAAAATTGCTGCAAGAAAGTGTGAACAAAATGATCCTAAAGCCTGTCAAATTCTAGGGCGATCTCTCCAAAGCGAAAATTTTCAAAAGCAAAGTAAAGAGGGCACTAAAGCAATTGAGGCTTATCAAAAAGCTTGTGAACTAGACTCCAACAAATGTATGGATTTGGCCTTTTCTCTTCAAGATCGTGGAGACCCCAAAGCAAAAGACTTCTTCCAAATTGCCTGTAAAGGCGGAAATCTTATGGCTTGCCATAGTGCTAGTGATTACTTTCTACGCCAAGGAGACCTTAGTATGGCGGATGCCATGCTTCGCCTTGGTTGCGAAAGTGGTGCGGGACTACTAGGAAATACTTGTTGGGACTACATGAACTTTCTGTATGCAAATGGCAGAAAAGATGAGGCTATCAATTACTTTATTAACTACTGCCAAAGTCCTCATACTTCAAAAGATGCCCCCTTATGTAGAGATTTTGCGAAAGCAAGCGAGTAAAGAATAGAAGTGTATAAAGAAGAAACGAATGACGAACTCTATGTTGGTTATCAATTTCGAAACAACTGCACAGAAAATGTCTCACTATCCATTTATTATAAATATTTTGAGTCCTTAAAATTTGATGATAAGTTTACTGACAATGAACTAGTCTTATGCCTTTGATTTAGATTTTTAAAACAGGGACAAAAAAAGATTAAGCGTCTTTCCTCTTTATTTGTGACGATCAAAAGCCTCTATAATTTCTTTAATTAACACACAACCACCACGATCGACACCGCTCGTTGTTGTGTAGCAATCACTATTTAGAAAAACAATAAAGCCTTCTTTTGATTTAGGATAAGCTTTAAAGTGAGTACGAATCCCATTATGAGCTCCTCCATGCTCAAAAAAGACTGGTGTTGTATCAGGGTGAGTGGCCCTTGAAACTTCTAACCCTAAGGCCGAATAAGTATCCCAACGAAAGCCAAAAGGTTCCATACATTGATTAAAGTAACAGACTTCTTGGAAGTGACTACAAGCAGTCGTAGCATCACAGAAATTGAGACTTGATCGAGGATGATAGGCAGGAGTCATTAACTTTTGCACAGAGCTCTCCGCTAATACAACTTTTGAGTTAGTGCTCGGATTTATTCGTCCATTGCTTATCAGCATCTGCACAAACCTGGACAGGTCTGTAATAATCGTAAAGAGACCTCCAGCAGCCTTTCCTCCACATTCAAGATAACCATAGGACTTCCAATTTTCTGCACTATGAGGATGGAAGTAATTTCTCTTCCCGATATAACCTAAACTTCCCAAAGTACTGTAAGTAATTCCAAGCGGAGAAAAGAGTTTATTGCGAACAAACCTTTCAAAACTTATATCGTAGAAGTCCTCTATTAAACTCTCTGCAAGGGTGTAAGCGCCACCGCTATAGTCAAAATTTACATACGAATAGGTCATGGGAATCGTTTTTTTACGGCCATTAAGTCCCATCAAAATATCACGAGTGTTATTAACATCCTTCGGTTTTTGACTACCAATTCCATGGATTCCTAATCCAGAAGTGTGATTAAGAAGAGAGGTAAAGTGACCTGGAAGTAAAAAGCCTGCCCGAGAGCTATCTAGACTTTCAAACCATTCTTTAGGAAGTCCATTCGACAAGGCTAGCCAGCCGAGGATCTTCTTATCAATATCAATTTCTCTCTGTTCATGTGCCTTTACTATGGCAGCTGAAGCTACTGACTTAGAAATGGAGGCAACGCCTGTGTAGACGTAGCTATTATTGGGAGAAAATTCATTATAATTCTTGTAACCATAAGACCTTACATCAAAGAGCCTACCTCCTTTAATATGGGCCATGACAACTCCAGGCACTCGGTGAAACCGCATTCTTTCCTGAAGACTATAGCCTGATTTTGCATCCATTTCGATCTGCCCCAAAATATCAATACTATTGGGTCTAATTCGTTTATTCGAAATAAGAACAAAACGATTATCTGGAGCAAGGGCAATATGAGAGATTTCATCACGAAACTTCAAATAATCTCTTAGTTCATGCCCGAGAGGAGACTCCGGTGTTCCTGTCTTAAAATACTGAGTTCCCGTAGAGAGTGTGTAGTGATATTTTTTCTTTTCTTCCTTTCGTCGCAAACGAAAAGATAAAGACTTAAGATTAGCGCGAGAAAGATTTAGAGACTTTAAAAGTTGTTCGAAGTCTCTTGCCTGTTCGACCTTTCCCCTTCCTGGACGCACCTCAACTCCATACTTTCTGGTTTCAATTACCCAAGCACCATGAGGACCAAGTTGAATTTTGCGAATCGGTGTCTTTTCCCTTTTTAAGCTCTCAATTTTCGACCACAAGCCACTCTTGATAAAGTGGTCACGGCTAGAAACGACGACACTTTGATCGGAGAAATAAGCTATCCAATTATTCGTCTCATCAAGGGAGACAGAGACCAGCTTTTTCCCTGTCGCAATCTGCGCTTTAAGAGTAGGGGCTAGGGCCAGTCGCCCATCGCCTCTTAAATTATTAAAGTAAGACTGATCTTGATAGTAATGCCTTTGATCAGTAATAAAGTACCACTTATTGTCTCGGGTAAAACCAAGAGAAATAATATTCTCGCCACGGGTCTTAATGATTTTCAACGTAGCATCAATACGATTGTCGTATGGACTCACCGTATGCCGTGCAAATAGAGAGAAAGAGAAAAGTGAGAGGGCAATCAGAAATAGACTTTTATTCATGAGTGAAACCTAACGCACCCCTAATATTCTGTCCATGAGAGTGCCCTATTGTGAAAAATGCCGATATTCACTGTAATACTTATAGACTCTGATCACACATGTGCAACGCGGGGCAATATATGCTATGAAGTCTCTATGAAAACATCTTTTGTAGTCGCCCTTCTCACAATAATGAATTCAGTAACCTATGCCGTAGATATTTACTTCGGCAAAGACAGAGAAGGCAACTTCGCCTGTCAGCTCGCCAAGTCCTTTAAGGAAGCTTACCCCGAGAAGTCACTGAGAAGGCTTAAGAGAGAGACCCTCTCTATATTAAGGAGAGACATTAAACCCTATGTGAACGCCCATCCTATCCCTGCAGGATTTTCGCTGCCAAAGATTGTGGAAGCGGTAACCCTAATCCCAGGCTTTCCTGCTAGTCGCTCGGAATATTGGATTCAAAATGCTTTTATTCTTCATGCGAACCCAAACCTTGAATTACCGTTTCCGACTGAAAATTACTTTGGCTCCTTTATTCACCTTGCGAGGAAGAGGCATCTGTCTTTTGAAAAAGGGACGGACCCTAAGTTTAACTTAAGAAAAGAAAAAGACCTGCTCGAACAAATTGAAAACAACCTTCCGAATGTGGCCAATTACACTTTTCCTCATCTCGATGAAAATGGAAATTCTTTTGCAATCGGAAAGGTTGATCATCCCATGTACGACGAATTCGTTTATGAGTCCGGACGCTATAATGAGTTTGCCTCCCCTCTTTTCGTTTGGCTTTTACAGCAAAAAGATTTTTCAGTGAGTCCTGAAGCTCTTTATAAGAAGTCTCTTGAAATCTATGGAAATCCCCTTGTCGCCTTTGGAGTCATCCCTTGGATCTTTAGCGGTGATGCCCTTACCGTCGATCGCGGAACTTCATCTGTCGTTTCTTATAAGATGGAGAGGCTTCTTGAGGGTGGAGACATTCCTGGTTTTCAATACCACTTCTGGGGCTATCTCATTCAAAGTATGATGGGCAATCGTTTTCGCGTCGGTGCCCTCGCCTATATTTACGAAAAACTCTATCAAAAAGATTATCCCGATTGGGAAGTTGATAAAATCGCCCTGCGCACGGGTAAAAAATTTCGTCGCGCCTTTAGAGATCTAGAGCGCTGCCAATGAAAGGTCTTATCATCCTAGTTTGCCTGTTTTCTCTTTGTGCCCAAGCCAATATGGAAGAGTATGCGACCTATATTGATGAAGCGAGAGTTCTCGTTGAATCAAGAGATTATTTAAAAGAGGTCAGAGAAGACTTAAGCACTGGTGGCAAACTCGACAGAAGAAAGCTCGCCCAATATGAAACAAAGCTAGAGACCATTGGAAAATACGGCTGTGATTGTGGTTCAGAAAAAAATTTAATTAAGGCGCAAGCTTATGCTCTAATTGGTGCCATTAATGGCGTCATTTCAAAAGAGACCAAAAGTATCTCTCACGGGAAAAAAAGCTACCGTATGCTTGCCCTAGCTCGTCAAATTGATTCACGAAATGTTGATGCTATTCGCGGGCAAGCCGAAGCACTTAAAGCCATCTTTTCCCAAGGTTTTTTTGCTCGAAATATTGTCTCATTAGCACTTGGTCTCAACCTTAAGGTCGAAAAGAGAAAGCTCATTCGTGATCTTCGAACCTTTCGGGACCACCCCATTCTATTGGGTCTAGCTGATCAATTACAACGCTTGTAGAAATTTTGTGCTGTTTCTTTGTGCTGTAACCAGGAAGAAAGCTTGCTTCGTCACTTTGACTGAGTTCAAAGGCCTCTTTAAATACACGATCAAGATCGCATTGCTCATGACCATTTAGGTGAATTCTTTTTCGAAAGAAGTCCCCCCAAATAAATTCAAGGTAAGGAATATCGACCTTTTTAAATCCACCGCGCTCTCTTACCATCCAAGAGAGTGAACGAAAAGGATCATCCGAGAGGTCCCAAATATACTTTGGTAAAGTGTTAGGTGAAAGAGGTCCAACGCCTTGATCATAAAGATAAAGAAATTGGCGTTTTTGCATAAATCCAAAGAACTCATCCCAACTTAAGTGAGAGAGGTCCTTGATAATGTCGACTTTAAACCTCTTGAAAGAAACCTTGGCCTCATATAGAGCGCGCGACGTGTGGTGGCGATCAATAATATAATATCGCCCATCAGGACCGATGAAGGCTGGGGCGATTTTTTTATTCAGATATTTAAGAAGCTCTCCCTCACGATCTTTCTTTTCAATTTTTTGGACTTTGTCTTTCATAGCAATGAGTCCAATATTCATCTGGGTAGGCGCAAGCCTATCGAGATCAACCCACTTCGCATAAGCAAAAATGAAGGGGCATCGCACCAAGAGAAAGAGAAGCATGAGTTTTTTCATAGGTAAACTATGAAAAGTTTAGTGCTCTTTGGCCAATAAAGTAGATTAAGTTTTGATTAAGATTCGCTTATTTAGCTTGATCCTTAGCTAAAGAGAGATGCTTTTCTTAAGAGTTTTCAGGACTTGTTTCATCTCTTGTGCCTCAAGCCATTCTTTTAATTGAGACCACTGATCATTAATTTCTTTCTTTAATTTACTGGAGTCTTTCTTATGATACACCACTAAGAGGTCATTGAGGTCACCAAATTTATCGATGGCCACCTCTAGAGTTGCTACCTCGAGAAATGAGTCTTTTAAAAGGACACTTATTTCGGGAAAAAAAGCATTAAGTTTTAAGACATTTCGAAGACCTTTTCGCCAGTCGTGAAATGTTTCTTCATTTTCATATTTCGTTAAGTTTTTAATTTTAAATAAATCTTTTAAATCGTCACTACCCAACTCAAGAAGACCCTCGATGAGAAGCTGAAGATTTTCAGTCCCTGAGTAGTCTGCAAGAGGAGAAAAATTCAGACGGCGCCATAGGTACTTTGGTAGATCCTTCCTTTTTCTCTTCGTTAACTCTTCATTAACTTGCTCCAAATAGGCAAAAAAGTTTTGAGTTTCGACTTTTTTAAGAAAGTCATTCTTCCACTCATTGGCCACTTCATAGAGTTCACTTTTTTCAGAGCTATCAATTTCTTCTCCAGTTGTCTGAGAAGTATCATAAACATCTTTGTAGTTTCCAAACACCTCGTAGCCATCATCAAGTTCTTCTCTTACGTATTCCCAAGAATCTTTTTTTCCTAATCCTTTTTTAGGATAAGCATGGACAAAGACATCGAGAAGAAGCTTAAGATTACCAATATCTTTTCTTAATTTCTTGGTGCTTTTCCAATCTGTGCTTTTTGAAAATGACTCTAGATCGTTCTTAACTGCACTAAAGTGGAGCAGAACACTGCTTCTTCCCAACTCATTAAAACTCTGGATCGCTTGTGCCTTTTTGACCGTTAAAAAAGGCATTAATATGAAACCAAAAATAAGAAATTTAGACATTCTTTTCATGAATTCTCTCTCCCAAGGCGGAAAAAGTATCAAGATTCATGAAAGAGAGCTAATTGTGTTTTTCTTGATTGAAACTTTTATACAGCTTTTTAAGATTATTCGGACACTACTAGGGACTAAAATTGAAAGAACAAGTCCTTACAAGGGAGTCTGCTAAAGAGCCTAAAATAAGATCGTCTCTACTTCTTTTATGGCAAGCAATCCAAATGCGATGTTTCCAGTAACCCTTTTTGGGGCCAAAAGAGTAGAGAGATTTATTATCCAATTCTTTAGGAACATAGATAAGCGGTAAAAAAGAGATCCCGACTTGATCGACCACAGAGCGAGTTATGGATTCAATGACGTCACTTTCAAAAACAATCTCTCCCTTCAAGGCGTTTGCCTCAAAAAAGTCATTGATCTCAGAGCGCAACTTAGAGCCCGTTGAAGGAAAGACCCAACGATTAATGCCCATCTCTTCAATCAGGCTTAGTGCATTTGAAATACTGAGGTAACGTTTTTGAGAACTGAGTTTTTTGTTCACCGTGCACACAAGATTAACTGGTACTTCTACCTTTTTAAGATTTTCCAGGTCCATGCTTTTAACAGAAAGCTGTGAGACAAAGACATCGATCTCTCTAAAGCGCAGTTGCTCCTCAAGTTTATCATGGGTTCCCGAGATCATAATGACCTTTGGTCTTAATTTAGGATTATATTTATTAAGGAAGTGACTAATCACTTCAACAACAAAAGAGTGAGCGATTTCGTTAGAGACTCCTATATAAATCTTCCTAGAAGCGTGAGGTATTTCCTCCGAGAAAGACTCATGCATCTCCTCTGACAATTCAAACATTTGGCGGCAATAGCCGTAGATGACTGCTCCCTCGCGTGTTAATTCGTTTTTTCGTCCCACTTTTTTAAAAAGCTTTAATTGGAGAAATTCCTCTAAAACTTTTAACTGACCACTTAGGGAAGGCTGACTAATCGAGAGGTGTTGTGCCGCGATGGTCACTCCTCCTGCTTTGACAGTCATGTAAAAGTAATACAAGTGGTTATAGTTATACATAATGAAATCCTATGTATCACATAGTAACTACTTATTATAACTTATTAAACATAAATGGGATCGTAGAGTCTCTATTTAGAGATAGTAGATGATAAGACAATTGTCTCTTGGGCAAAGGAAAGCCGAGGTTCTATGGAAAACGAAACTGAACGCACGATAACCAGAGAACAGGAAAACTCCGACTATTTATCAGTCATCATTAAAAGAAATGATCACTCCGTAAGACACCCAGACGATATATTAGAATTGGCGACTCTTGTTGGTGTTGAACAACACGAAAGACCAGCTTTCTCTTTATTTCTCTCTTCATTTTCAGCAGGTTTAATCTTAGGTTTTGCTGGAATGTGTGTGGCCTTAACAACTCAAATTTATTCAGGCTTAGAAGAATTTCAGTTGCAACGATTGGCCCTCGCTCTTGTTTATCCCCTAGGTTTTATCGTTTCCATCATAAGTGGAACTCAGCTTTTTACCGAGCATACCGCCACTGCACTTTATCCTGTTCTTGATGGACGAGTTAAGGTCAGGTCTCTGCTCACTCTATGGAGTATCGTTCTTATAGGAAACCTCTGTGGAACTTTTTGTAGTTCAGTCTTACTCTTTCTTTCCGACTCCATGATTCAAGCGGGAGAGGGATTCATAGAAATTTCCCATGAACTTTTATCCTATTCGATAAGTGAAGTATTCATTGGAGCAATCTTAGCAGGATGGTTAATGGCCCAAGCAGGCTGGCTTGTTCTTGCGGCTCCTTCAACAGTAGGGCAAATCCTTTGCATCTATATTATTACCTTCATTATTGGTTATGGTGGCCTCCCACACTCCATTGCAGGAGCCTCTGAAATTTTTAGTGGCTTATTCCATTCAAAAGTTCCAGACTTTTGGCGTTCAGCTTTCTTTGTTATTACTGCAGCATCAGGAAACCTACTGGGCGGAACACTCTTTGTAGGCGTTCTCAATTACGCCCATATCAAGAAAACTCAATAGAGTACTTTCTCACATCTTAAAGAGAGACCGAGTATATCGCTATTACCTATGTAAGACATAGCAACTATATATTATATCTATATCTAAGAACATGGCATCATTAGTTATCAAGGAAAAGACCAACACCCTCAACTCAGATTTCTAAGAAGGAAAATATGGAAAACACAAAAACTCTCATTCAATTAGCGAAAGAAAACCTCCGTCACCTCTATCCCCAAGTGGAATCTATTAATGTAGACATGATTCGACTTTCTAATAATGACTTTAAAAGTAAGATTGTGCTTAAAACCAAACTCATGAGTTTCTTTGCCAGCAAAGAAGGCCCTAACTATAAACAAAGTCTCACAAAATCATGCAAAGCTTTAATCAAACAACTTGAAAAGGCAAAGATTAACAAAATTCACAACGTCGATAGTACCATGGAATATCAAGACGAAAACGATGATGAACTAAAAGATGAAGAAAGCTAAGTTTACTCAGTATTGGTGACCATTTTCTAGCAAAGCTCCCATATTTATGGGCGTATTAAAGATGAAAACTTATCTCTAAGTCACTAAAATTACTCAAACTCAAGAATACTCTACCGATAAGCTGGGAAGCGCACCATAATTTCATTATTGAACAGTTCCCAGTGAGGTATTACCTTGAAGACACTATCTAGCCTATTGATCGCCTGCTCTTTGATACCAGTTACCATCAATGCCTTGCCAGGAAGCCAAAGCGCAATTAAACCGCATCATTCCCTTCTCATAAGAAATAAGGACCTCCTTAATGAGCTCTCTCCAGTGTACAACATGGGCTATTTACTAGGCACAGTGGGATTAAGAGAACTAAGAGGCCATAACTCTGAAAGAGCTGTTCAGAATATCCCAGAAAGATACCCTGGAATGACAACCACCTCTGTAGGACATTACGTTTATCGAATTTTTGACATGGCCTATAATCAGCAACTTGAACACAATCGCTATTATAATAATTCAAATTATTCTAATGCAAAAAAACTAGGTCCCAATAACATTCCTGCTAGCATGATGATGAACCAGGTGTTTCGAGGTTGGAAACAAATTGATAATCGAGGAAATTTTAAAAAGCGCCTCAGTCAAGATCAGATAAAGACTCAAATTTGGCCGAATGGCTTGAGGTCTAATAAATTTAGACTACTCGCTATTGTTAATCGTATGGATCTCGCAGATGAGTTTGACCCACGAAAAACGGGTTCCGCTACAGATCTCCCCCGTTTTTTGGGAGAGGTCCATTTAACTTTTGGTCTTGTTGATGAGCGATCTCAATATGAAGATGGGACTAACCCCAAACCTTTTCCGATGACCTTTTCAATGTCCTACCGTTTACCCGCAATAAATTACTCTTCTAGTGGTGTGAGTGCCGATAATGCGTCTTATGACTTTTTAAACAATACTTCTGACTGGAAAAAGGAAATTGGTGAATGGGCGAAAGCCTGGGCACGTTTGAGTGATTACTCTTCTGTGACAAATAGAAATTATAAAACTTATCTTAAATCAGTCCTTGATACTGTTTTAATACCAGAAAATTTCATTGGTTTTCGAAGTAACACCAAAATTCGAAGTAACGAATTTGAAATTCGAGAGTGGTATATCTTTAGATCGGCCATCGTAAGAGAGCTTAACTCAGACCAAAATCTTGGCCAGCTTATTCCGAGAAAACCCCGTATGGAGCCTTATGAGTGTCTAGATGGCTCAAGAGTACTCACTGATATTGTCAACCACTTTTGGCAAGATGGATCAACGATAGCCAATGCTAAAAAAGAGCCTGGAGTGAGAGGTTTAAGCGATTATGTAAAACGAAATTATCAAGACCTCGATGTCCATACTAAGGTTCCAGGCCTGAGCCCACAAGGTGATAATGATGAATATCGAGCGGGAATGTTAGTTTTGAGAGAAAAAGATCGTCCCTTCTTTAAGAATAGTGACGGAAGCTATAAAGCCTCTTACATAGGTGCCTCAAACGTTGGCGGACGATATAATTATTTTTGGAAAAGTCCCGGTAATAAATGTGGCACGGATGAAAGAACCCTACCCTTTGCAATGCTAACGGGGCCAGGAAGAAACCAACCTCCCATATTAGGTTCTTGGAGTGGTGCTAAAGCAAGTCAACTCATGATGCTCGCTCCTTTTGGTCGTGTAAGAAAAAATTCAGATGGAACTTGGGGAAGATCATGGAAAGTAAGTCGAGACCCAGCTTATAGTGAAGCAAAAAGACATGCCTTTAGCATCAGAACTTGTACAGGCTGTCATGGACAAGAAGGAGCGACTGCAGGTTTTCATATTTACCCTCGTCTTCCCAATAAAAAATCTGCTATTTCTGGATTTCTCTCAGGAGGAACAGAGAGCTCTCCTGATGGCATTGGAAATACTTTTACGAAAAAGCGAGGAACGGCAAGTTACACTTACAAATACAGTGAACTTGCCAAAAGAAAAGCATGGCTTTGGAAATTCATGAAAGGGACTAGCGGAAACTTTGTTAGATTTAAAAATTTACAACGTGATGACCTAAAATAGCATTAAGTGATCATTTATGATGAAGCGCGCTTTGGCTTGATCAACTTTATAAACCTCTTTGATTTCGTTTATAAGGCTGTTAAGCGAAAGCTTTAATAATACATGCTCTTTTAAAGAAAGTTTATCCTTCCTTACCAATCCAACAATTCGAGAAACTATGAATGTGATATCCTTGAGACTAAAAAGGACTGAGGACTCATAGCAATTGTTTTCAATAGACTCATCATTTAATTTTTCATTCATCACTGATAACGCATGATCAATTTCATCTTTAGATGAAAGAAGTCTTACATCACTAAGGTTCTTCAGACAAAAAAACCTCGATTGAACGTCCTTTTCATATTTCACCTCAACATAATCGTCTACACCATCATACATAGCAAATCTGCCAATAACCCGGCCAATACCATGTTCTAGGGAAACAACTTTCGAATTATTTTTAATGTACATCTCTATATCTTTAAACATTTAAACCTCCTGTTAATTTTTTAAAAGACAAAATCTCGATACCGCTATCTTTGAACTTCTTTTCACTATGCCAATACTGACGAAAACAATTTCTCATCAAATAAGTAACTCTATCCCCTTTTACAACTAGCCAAATCTTTCTTTTTTTCACGCAATGGCTTATTAAGTTCAAAATGAAAGAGATATCTTCTTGTTCGCTAAAGTCATATAAAAAATAGACATCTGCAGCGGGAAGCTCAAACCCTATATCTAACACGTTAACCCGATAAATTTTAGCATTCGTCAGGTTCAATTTCTTCAAAACCTTATTTCCTTCAAACTGCCTGCGCTTCACAACCTCATACCCAGTAAACATCGCTTGAGGAAAAAGAGTATTTAAGACTATGCCTACTCTACCGTAACCTGCACCTATATCAACAACATGTTCAATCTTATGGCCAATCAGAAACGCTAGTGCTTCATAGATATGACAGTAAGGAGTTTGTAAAACCTGAGGATCTAAGCCTACCCAAGCTTGAGTTCCTTCATAATGCTGCTTTTTATTAGAGATATCTATTGAGCAATTATAAGCAACGTATTTCTGTAGTAATTTTTCCTCAGTTTTAGATACTTTATAACCTAAAATCCGATCAAGTCTTTTTGCGTGTTCTCGTGGCCTTAAATTTTCGTTATTAACAAAGTATTCTGATGATAACGTCAATTCTAGCGATTTCAAATTATCTATGCTGCCAATTTTGAAGCATAACCTTTTCGGACTCCTCAAAGAACACCTGTATTTTAGTGTGACTCATGATTGCTTGAATGAAGCCAAAGCCGAATTTATTATGCTGAATATAATCACCTATCTGGTGATTATTTTCTTTTCTATATAGGACTGGATTTTTTTTTGTGTCGTCCATGAGCTTTTTTAAGTAGTCCGTTTTAGAAGTTTTCGTAGGCCATTGGGGCAGTTTTTTCATTGGTTTATTTCTATTTTTTTTCATAATCATTTCCACCTTTTTCTTTTGAAGCTAGATTCCAATAGAGATATCTCTTGATTAGACTACCAGCATGCGAGTTTACGAATTAAATTTTACGATTGGTTCGTCGACTTGACTTAAATGAAGAAAAATAAAAAAACAAAAAGAAAAACTTTATCCTTCTCTTATAGTAACATCATACCTAATAAATAGATACTTCTATAAATATTGATCCCTTTTCCTCTCAAGTCTCCGCTTTTATAGGAAGAAAAATGAAAAACCTGTTATTATTCGCATTTTGGCTTACCTCCCTTACATTCGCTTATTACTTAGGTGTCCAAAACTCAAATCATTCCTCCATCTTTCATGTCATGGATCAAAAGACTCACTTCTATAAAAACCCTTCAGACAAACCAAAAGCAAAACCCAAAGAGCCAACTAAGTAAGTCGAATTACTAACTTTAACTATTAATTAGGTGATTAAGAGAAAGCGTGTTAGAATGACCTTGTTGAAGTACTAATTAGATTACGTTTCACATTTCATTTCCTAAAAGAAGTCATCTGTTTCTCAAATCATAATATTATTCCTTTCGACATTTTATTTATTTTAACCTCAGCAAGGCCGTAAGAAGCCAATCTTGAGGTTCGCAACTCATAGGAGATTATTATGAGCACAGGTAAAGTTAAGTTTTTTGATGAAGTTAAAGGTTTTGGATTTATCACTCCAGATAGTGGTGAAAAAGACCTTTTTGTTCATATGTCAGCGATCACTACTGGTTACATCAACGACGGTGATTCTGTAGAATTTGAAATTGGTGAAGGTCAAAAAGGACCTTGTGCCGTTCAAGTAAAAAGAGTTTCTTAAAACCATAAGGTGTCAGGTTGAGTTTGGTGCAACCAAAAGCGACCTGGCACCTTATGCTACATTTTTGCCCCAAAACAACACTACACTTAAGCATGATGAACTCTCCATCACGGTCAATTAAATAATGACCATCTTGATCCCATCTACATGATTTCTATCAACTATTTTATTTAAGATTTATGAGAAAATTCTTATAATTTAAGCAAAATAATAGCCTCATTCTAGGAAATCATATGAACTGGACCGGAAATCTTGCTCACTTCTTTATTTCAAAAGGTAAGTTAACTTTTCTTATCTTAATTTCCCTATTTCTTTGGGGTTACATGAGTTTCTTAGCCACCCCTAAAAAGTACAACCCAACAATTGTTGCCCCCGCTTTTCAAGTGACAGTTAAGGCCCCCGGCACCAGCCAAGAAGAAGTCCTTGAGCAGATCACCAAACCTCTGGAAAACGTCATTACTGATATTGATGGCGTTGAAGACATATACTCTGTGACTTTCCAAGGAGGCATGGCCGTTATTAACGTCAACTTCTATGTGGGAGAAGATCTCAATAAGGCCAAGGTGTCCTTAGCTGATCGCTTAAGAAGTGACCAATCTCTAGCTCCTCTCGGAATAATGGAACCAGAGATTGTTACCCTAAACCCTGAGGAAGTGCCCGTTCTTACCATTGCTTTAACCTCGGATAAACTTAATCCTATTGAACTTCGAAAAAAAGCATGGCTAGTACGCGATCAGCTATCACAAGTGGAAGGAACAAGTCGGATCTTTGTTTACGGAGGAAGAAAAAGAGAGCTTCAAATTCTTGTAGACCCTAATAAACTTAAAGACTATGGCATCTCTTTTGATCATATTGAAGCAGCCCTCAAACAAAACAATGCCTTTTTACCTAGTGGAATCCTTAAAGGTGAAAAACAAAACTTCCCTATTGAGGTCAATGCTTGGGTTAAAAGTCCCGATGAAATAAAAAACGTCATCCTCATCACCAATGACACAGTCGACATTAAACTAAAAGACGTTGCCAACGTTATCGAAGCTCCCGAGGAAAGAGAAAGTTATGTACGCCATCTAACGAAAAATCGCCAAGTGGAAGATGTCGTTCTTTTAGCCGTCTCCAAGCTCCAAGGAGAAAATATCTCTGATGTCACACAAAAAGTTGAATCACTTCTAAAGAAAAATGAGCAACTTTTTAATAATCAAAACTTTAAAGCGAAAGTCATTGTCGATAAAGGCCAAACTGCGAAAGAAGAGATCGATGGTCTTCTCATCAACCTATTAAGTTCGATCATTATCGTCATTATCGTGCTTTTCTTTTTTCTTAATATTAAAGCTGCTGCTCTGGTGGCCATTGCAATTCCTTTAACTCTTTCTTCTGTCTTTGGTTTTGCCTTTCTTTTTGACCAAACCATTAACCGTATTACCCTCTTTGCTCTCATTCTTTCCCTAGGTATGCTTGTCGATAATGCAACCGTGGTCATTGAAAATATCGTGCGCATGGCAGGTTCCAAGAAAACTCTAAGTCAAGAAGACTTTGCCCATGCTGTTAATGAGGTCGGTCCAGGCTTATTTATGTCCACAGTGACTACAGTCTTAGCCTTTATTCCCATGTCCTTCATTACAGGGATGATGGGGCCTTACATGGGTCCCATTCCTTTCTTTATTCCCGTTGCCCTTATTATGGCGCTCTTTATTAGTTATTCTATTAATCCATGGATGGCATCAATCCTTATCAAGAAGTCCTCTCAGACGGGCCATGAAAGTGGTCACAAGGTCAGTCACCTCCAAGCTGTCGGAAAGAAGTTTATTCATAGCTACCGCAACCTCATTAAGACTATCATTTCTTCTTCTAAAATTAGGATCGGCTTTTTATTGGCCATATTTTTTATTCTTCTAGGTGTTAGCACCTTTCCCTTTGTAAAACTCTTAAAGTTTAGAATGTTACCAAAAGCTAATGTTGACCAATTCTTTCTCTATGTTGACCTACCGGAAGACTCCCCTCTAGAGAAGACTTATGACATCGCAAAAACTCTTGAAAAAAAGCTCCTTGAATTTGAAGAAGTTTCCATGATTCAATCTTATGTGGGTATTCCCCCAGTGATGGACTTCAATGGTCTCTTCAAGGGAGTTTCTGGGCGTGTAAATCCCTATCAGGCAACTTTACGAGTAGGCCTTTTACCTGATGAAAAGCGTGTGGCGACAAGTGAAGAGCTCGTCCTTAAATGGCGCTCCATTCTCAATGGAGTTGTCAGTTCAGATGTCACCCTTCAGCTTATAGAAGATCCTCCAGGTCCTCCTGTTCTTTCCACTGTTTTATTGCGTATTCAAGGTGATCGCGGTGTGGATTTGGTCAAAGAGGCCAAGGCCCTTAACCCTTCTTTCATCTCTACCAAGGAAGTCGTGGATACTGATATTAGCCAGCCCTTAGATGAAGAAAAATTTATCACTCAAGAACTTGTCATTAACCACTATGAAGCTTCAAGGGTCAAAATAGCTCCAACTACCATTATCCAAACCTTAAGAAGTCTTTACTCAGGTAAAGTTATCGGTATTTATCATAATCCTGAAAATATTGAGCAAGAAGTTATCGCCTTGAGAATTCCACGGGAGAATCGAAATAATATTGAAGATTTAAAGGGTATCACCCTTCGTAATCCATTAAGAATTTCAGTGCCCCTTAAAAGACTTGTAACCTTTAAAGAGACACCAACCGTTTTTCCTCTTAGAAGAGAAAACCATCGTAACACCCTCTACCTCACAGGAGAGATGGGGGATCGTTCTGTCACCTATGCTGGTATTGATCTCTTGTTAAAACTCCTTGATTATCGCCTCGCCGATAACACAGGAACTCTTGAATCTTGGAATCTATTTGGAGCTCATTATAAACTGCCTGACGGTAAGAATGTTTATATCAATATCGGTGGCGAGTGGGAGTTAACTCTAGAGGTTTTTAGAGATCTTATGCTCGCTATGGCCGTGGCAATCATCATCATCTACATCGTTTTGGTAGCCCAGTTCAACTCTTTTAAAGAGCCCCTGATTATCATGTCTACCATTCCTCTATCCGTTATTGGTGTCTTTCCGGGTTTTGCGATCCTCAATATGATTAATGGCGAGTACTTTACGGCAACAAGCATGATTGGTGTCATCGCTCTAGCGGGAATAGCCGTCAACAACTCTATTATTTTACTTGAATACTTAAACTCTTTGAAACTTCACGAGCCAAGCTTAGTGGAGGCCCTGGTTGAAGCTTGCGCCACTAGATTAAGACCTATTGCCTTAACGACTATTACCACCATGCTCGGATCAATGACGATTCTTGGAGATCCTGTTTGGTCGGGACTAGCATGGGCCATTATTCTTGGACTCGGCATGAGTTCAACTCTTATTCTCTTTGTTTTTCCTCTGCTTTACTATTCACTAAGTAATAAGGCCTGGAGCTAACAATGGAAGTTGTCCTAAGCCTTGGTATTATTTTAGTCGTTGGTTATTTCTTTGGTCTGGTCGCAGAAAAGCTCCAGCTTCCTCGGGTCACTTCTTATCTTTTTGCTGGCATTCTTTTTTCTCCCAGCTTTTTAGGCGATATAGTGCCTATTCACCTCAATTCATGGTCAGAAATTTTGGTGAACATCTGTTTAGGGCTCATTGCTTTTGTCATTGGCGGAAAGATTAAGGTTTCTGAATTAAGGGAAAATGGGAAAGTCGTTTTTTGGGGAACGTTTTTTGAATCCCTGTGCCCCATGATCTTAGTCTTTAGCGCTTTTTATATTCTATCCTCACTCATTCCCAATATTAGCCCAAAATTAGCAATTCTCATGGCCGCTGTTGCCTCTACGACAGCGCCTGCTGCCACTGTGGCCATCATTGAGCAATATAAAGCTAAAGGTCTCTTTACAAATACACTATTAGATATCGTCGCTTTAGATGACGCCTTTGGAGTCATTCTTTTCACGTTAGTAACAACATTTTACTTTGGAGAATCTTTTAGTAGCGGCTTAACTCTTTTGGGAACTCATTTACTGATCGCTATTATCATTGGTGCTTTAGCAGGTCTTCTTATCACCAAGTTCGCTCACCTCTCTCATACAGATGACTACCTCTTCCCCTTATTGATGGGCATCATTCTCATCATTGTAAGCTTAGGTGAAACTCACCACTTCTCTTCATTACTGGCCTGTATTGTGATGGGCACTGTTAGTAATAATACCTTCAAACAGTCTGAAAAGGTTTCCCTACTTCTTCCCATAGAGCATATCGAAGAATTTGTTTTCATCACCTTCTTCACCATAGCAGGGACTCACTTCTCTCTTGATTACTTTCAAATCGCAGCCCCTATTATTGCAATCTATCTTATTGCACGGGCCACAGGAAAATATTTAGGAGCTTTTGTCGGTATTAAACTATCTAGTCCAAAAATAGATAAGAGAACACCTCAGTGGATTGGACTTGCCCTTATGCCCCAGGCCGGCGTCGCGATAGGTTTGGTTTTTCAACTAACCCAAAGACCTGAAGTAGAGCCCATTAAATCCATCCTTATCAATGCCATCCTAGGAAGCACCATTATTTATGAAGTACTCGGTCCCGTTCTCGCGAAACTGGCTTTAAGAAAAGCTGGAGACATTCCAGCAAGCAAAAGCTAAAAGCGAATATTAACCCCAAAAATATAGGCTTCTTGCCATTGCTCCAAAGTCTTTCTTGATCTCACCTGAAAAAACAAAGTAGTCATCAGCTTACTGTCTTTGCCCTTAAAAACAAGATTAATGGGGAAAAACCTATTTTCATTGAAATCACTACGATACCAATCGTAAAAGAACTCATTTGAAACCCCAATTTTGAGGAGACTAGGCAATAAGTTGGATTTCTTAAAGTAAGAAAAGCGCTGACGAGTCATCGGTTCAGTTTCTCTATTATTGGCTTCCCACCATCTAAGCTCTAAGCGATGCCTCATACTTATAGAGTGCCCTGATATTTGCCATAACTTTTGCACCACCTGAAACTCTGCCCTAATTTTATTGTTATTAGGTGCCTTTTCTTTCTCTAAATTAATAAAGCTCGGTCCAAAAGCGATCTCTGTGCCATTCGCTACCTGATAATGAATTTTTGGTTGAATGACATAGGCACCAACTCGAGAAATATTCTCAAACCAGCGAACTTCATTATGAAAAGTCCCTTTTACCTTATTTTTTTGAAAAACATCCCAGGTAAAGGAAGACCACAAACGATAATCATGGTCATAGATATCCCCTGCTCCATAGCTCAAAGTTAATGAAAGAAAGAAAAGAATTAAAAACAAAAATCGACCCCAAAAAGTGCCAGGTTGAGTTTGGTAGAACTAGAAATAACCTGATACCTTTTTTTTAACGTAATTTCAATGAGTTGGCATATTAAAATGAATTTATTTTTAATTTTAGAACCTCCTCAAGGGCCTAGTCAGGTATTCCGAAAAGAAAAGGTGAAACGAGGTAATCTTTTTTCTACTATATTGGTTTTAGTCACCGTTTTCATTAGTGGCTGCTCCCAACTCTCTTTGCATAAAAGAGGGATTTCTTCCTATCCTCATGGGGGAAAGGCATCATGCTTTGAACAAATGTCGAATCTTTTAAAGGTTAAAAAAAAGGCCTCACAGGAAAAACTGAAAAAAGACTACAAAGCCTTTGTGTCCACGCTTTTTCCCCGTGAAAAAGAAAGAGCATCAAAAGAACTAGAGGAACTTATCAAGGGCAAGCCTCGGGGAAAGTACGCAAAAAAGTTTTTAAGCAGACAAAAGAAGTTTGATCAATATTATGAAAATACTCTTAAAAATCTTCAGAAGAAATACCCCAATCGCGATAAGAGGAGTTTGCAAAAGCTGGCAATTCAAAAAACGAGCCGGTATCAGAAAATCTTTAATGGTTGCCACACCAAGGGCATGACAGAAGAGCATAAGGTAGGGGCCAAGGCTTTTACGGCCTTCACTATTGGTATCTCTAGTGTCAGCTCTGGTGCCTTTTATACTTATCAAAGTAGTGATGATGAGGACTTTTTAACAAAAGATTTCTACGGCAAGCTTGGCTATGAAATGGTTGCCGATGGTATATGGGCCTTCCTCGCCAGTATGATTTTCAAAGACCCTACGGGATCCTTTCTCGGAAAGTCTGTGAAAATGTACTTTGCGGACAATTCTTTAGTCGCCGCTGACGCCTTTACCTGGGAGGCCCTCTTTGGTGAAGGAGAAGAAGCAGCGAGAGAAGAAATCGAAAGGATTTTGTCCTCCCCAGAAAAAAAAGCAGAGCTTGAAAAACTGAATGCTGCCTTAAAAAGAGAAGCCTTTTTTGACCGAGTGAAGGAGAAGTTTATCCAAATCATAGGATCAGATATCCCAAACGAAGACTTGGACTTTACGAATGAAAACCTAGATTTAGAGGACCCTGAAGTCCAAGATCAGCTTATGGAAGCCGCCCTCATTTCTCTTTATGAAGGAGAGAAAGGAGAAGTGAGTCTTGGCTCCTATGGCCTTGATCGCTATGCTTATTATTCTGGCGTTGGCATCCCGTTTATGTTTCTCGATGCCATCGTCTCCCTCACCATCTACAAAACCATGTGCATGGCCCCGTTAAATCCCAAAATGGCGCTTGCGAAATCCGCCCTTATCTTCTCGGCTTATAGTGTCTTCTATGACATGATCAACTACCCTCTTCGTGAGAGGCTCATCAATCAATAGGCGCATTAATCTCAAAGCAAAGGATTTCATAATTCCCATCCTCTTTAAGCTCAATGGGTGAAGAAACCATCCCCAGTTTCTTAAGCACTGAGATGGACGCTAAATTTTCCCTAACGGTCGTTGCTATGACTTTTTTATAATTCAATTGGTGAAATGCATATTTTATAAACTCTTGTGAGATCTCAGTGGCGTAACCTAGACCCCACTTCTTTTTGGAAAGCATAAAACCAAGTTCAGGGTAAGAATGCCCTGTATCCTTAAGCATAAACCAGCCCACGAACTCGTCGGTGTCTTTTTCGACAGCACACCAGACTCCCAAAGGCTCACTTCCTTCTTGCGTCCAGCACTCAAGGCATTGCTCAATTTTTTCTTTAGATTGCGGCTCCCGAAATCCGGTGTACTTCATTACGTCTGAATCAGACATTAGCTCAATCAGCGAGGCCAAATCCTCTTTCGCAAAGGCCCTAACGATAGTTCTATTTGTTTTAAGAAGAGTCATACGAAGATTGTGCAATAATTGAGCACTTATCGTAAAGATTACAAGGAATTAAGTAGTATCAATAAAGTCTGTTATAAGTAAATACCACCTTATTTTAGGAAGATAGAATGAAGTTATTTCTCATGATCTCACTACTTTTGACGTCATCTCATTTAATGGCTTGCAACTTTAAAAAGTTTGGCGCGTTTAAGTGTTTTCATAATAAAGAAAAAACGCAATTCTCCCATAATTTTTACGTTAATCCATCTAGAGTAAATTTAACTTATGGGATTGAGCTGGTTTTCGAGAAAAAGAAAGGTTCATTTTCAAAGATTACCTACACTGAAGGAACTCACGCTATCGATACCAACTCAGAGGACTATGTCAGAAGAATCAGAACAGAATTAGATAGGAATGATTTTTTCCATGATATTACCAAAGTTGAGGTTAAATGCACCGAAACATCCATCGATATCATTCGTGAGTCACTTGAAATTTTTTATGACTATGAATTAGATTTTCATAATAATCTCGATCACAAAGAATTTACATCAATAGAATTTTACTCCGATAAAGTTAACTCCTTCGTTAAAGGAGGAACTCTAGATAGTAGCGGAATTTTTAAAGAAGATCCGAGAAAAGCTTCATCTGTTTATTGTGATCCGTTATAAACATCTATTGGAAAAACTCTACATAAAACTTAACTTTTCCAAGAGGTTGCACGAAGTGCAATACCTCTGGCTCTACCACACCAAACTTCTCAGCAGAGAGTTCAATTTCTTCAGCCGGATTAGTCTGAATTGTGTAAAGAAGCTTTCCTTCGATAACAATGATCTTACCCCATACTCCTTGTTTAGTATTGTGACTATTTAATAATCCTTGAGGGACTGAACTTTCGTCAAAAACAGCCGTTTTTTTATAAGCTTGAACATTTTCAGGAAGCGTTTTGATTTATTTACCTAAAATATCATTACGTGTTGTCTCTGCAATGCCTGCGGCCTCTTGGATTAGCTCATCGGCAACACCTAGTTCTTTTAGAGTTGCTCCGAGGTTTTCAACAACAGCATCAAAGTGGCTATCATTAAGACCTTGCTCAACTAGCTTGGCATGGGCATCACGCATACTTTTTCCGTCATAGTTATTGGGGCCACCAAAGGCATAGGTCAGGAATATAATTTGTTTTCTTCTCTGAGCATCCATATCAATCCCCACAAAGAACTTATTGATACGATCATCAGCTAAAACCTTCTTGTAAAATACATCCACTGCAGCATTCACAGCTTCTCTTCCTCCGATTTTTTCAAATAAACTAGACATAAATACCCCTTAATATATATTCAAAATACATATTATGAATACTAAGCTTAAATGGTATTGAAGTAAATAGGAAAAAAATTATGCGTTTAGCCAGTTTTACTGATTACAGCCTTAGAGTTCTTATTTACCTCGCTATTAAAGGTGAGAAACGCTCAACCGTGTCCGAAATAGCTGACAAATATCACATCTCTAGAAACCATCTGGTTAAAGTTGTTCACAACCTTTCGAGTATGGGAATCATAGACTCTTTTAAAGGTAAAGGTGGGGGAATATGTCTTTGCACTTCCCCCGAAAAAATTAATATTGGTTTATTAGTTAAAGAGTTAGAAAGTGACTCTGCTTTAGTGGAGTGTCTTGGGCTAAATGGTCGTTGTCAAATCAATCCATCATGTAAGCTCAAAAAAGCTTTGAAGTTAGCAGAGCAAAACTTTTATGAAACATTAGAAAACTTTACTCTTGCCGACATTGTTACCAACAAAAAAAGTCTATCCGCTTCTCTTGGTCTCCAGCTTTAGCTTAGGTGAATGAAATCCCTTACTTTAAAACTTTCCCACCACAGTGAGGCATGGACTTTGCCGCGTAGGGATTGAGGACCTTTTCTGAGTCCGTCGTATTTTGAATCCAATACTTCTTTACCATAGGACAATAGTAGCGTGCATAGTTTTTTACGGGAATCTGTTTTTCAAGAACAACCAGCAGACCTTGGGAGATAACATTGAAGGCCTTGTGTGCTTGGGCCAAATCAGATTCACCTTTTAGATCTTCGAGTTTTTTCTGGGTGAAGGAGAGAGTTTTTTTGACCTTCTCTCCTGTCAAAGTTGAGAGAGTTTTAGCCAATGACGAAGCCTCTTTTTTTGCTCCCTCTAGGTCATCTTTAAAAAAAGCACTATGAACCTTTTCATAGTCCTTTAAGGCTTTAGCAAAGACTTTATTATCTTCGCTGGCCAATCCAACTTGCATAAAAATAGCACTTAAAACAAGAATCATTAAGTTCACCATTTTTTTTATTTTCATAAAAGATCTCCTTTCTCTTCACGGTGAGTGAGTTTATGTTCATAGACAAAACTAAATACGATAGGAACAACAAATAAGCTGATGAGAGCAATCGCCATACCACCAATGGTGGGAATCGCCATTGGCCTGATGACCTCACTTCCTAAGCCAGCAGCCCAGAGCACAGGCATTAGGGCAAGGAGCGTCGTTGCTGTGGTCATTATCAAAGGACGAATTCTTCTAGAGCCGGCCTCGACAATTACTTCCTTAAGTTCAGAAAATTTTTGAGGTTTCTCCTTTAAGAGGCCCTCCTTTAAAAAGGTCATCATTACGACCCCATCATCCACGGCAATACCAAAAAGGGCAATGAAACCCACCCATACCGCTACAGAAACTTCAAAGCCAAAAAGGGCCAATAAAATAAGGCCACCACTTAGAGAAATGGGAATTGCACTAAAAACGATGGCACTTAGACGAAGGGAGCGAAAATTTAAATAAAGAATTATTAGGTTAATCAATAAGGACAAAGGAATGAGAATCTGTAAACGTTTTGTAGCACGGGCCTGGTTTTCAAACTGACCCGCCCACTCGAGAGAATAACCAGATGGGAGTTCTAGTTTAGACTCTACCTCTTTCATAGCCTCTTCTACAAAACCAATCGTATCTCGACCCCTCACATTTAACTGCACCGTCGAGCGTAACAATCCATTTTCAGACTGGATCATGGCAGGACCTTCTACAATGCGAATTTTAGTAAGCTGGGAAAGAGGTATATGCTGACCGGTTTTCGTTGCAACTAAGACATTTTTAAGTTGAGTGAGATCATCTCTTAGGGCCTTTTTATAGCGTACCCGAATCGGATAGCGCTCCCTGCCTTCATACATCTGGTCGATGGTCATGCCCCCGACCGCTGTTTGAATAATACTATTTACATCACCCGTATTGACACCAAAGCGGCTCGCTGCCACGCGATCAACATCAAATTCGATATAAGGCTTACCATTAATCCTCTCTGCATAGATTCCATGAGCTCCCTGTACTCCCTCTAAAATGTCAGCGACCTTTTCCCCCAGACCCTCAAGAATTTTGAGGTCATCACCAAAAATCTTTACCGCCACTTGGGTTTTGATCCCTGTGGAGATCATCCCGATTCGCGTTTGAATGGGAAAATCCCAAGAGTTCACTAGTCCAGGCACCTGAAGCCTTTCATCAAGCTCGGCCATAATGTCATATATATCAGTGCCACTAGGCCATTCAGACTCGGGCCTTAACTTCACAAGGGTTTCAAACATCGCAATCGGTGCCGGATCAAGCGCCGTTTCCGCTCGTCCCAACTTCCCCACGACAGACTCAACAAGAGGATGCTTAGCAATTTCCTGATCAGTGTAGGCCAATAGTTCTCGCGCTTTGGTCATGCTGACATCAGGAGTTGTAACAGGCATATAGAGAATTTCCCCTTCATTAAGAGAAGGCATAAATTCGCGACCCAAATTTTGATAGGCAAAAACCCCTAAAACCAAACAAAGAATAGGTAAAATTAAAAACTTCCCTCGATGCTCCAAAACTTTTATGAGAAGTGGACGATACCAATTCAGAATAAATTGACTCACCTTATTTGATTCAATAGGTTTAAGCTCTCCCTTAAAAAGAAAAGTTGCCAATACTGGAATAAGAAAGAGGGCCACGATAACCGCACCAATCATCACTAAGGTTTTTGCCCACGCTAGAGGAATAAAGAGTTTCCCCTCTGCCCCTTGAAGTGCAAAAACGGGAATAAATGTAACAACTGTTGTGAGCACTGCCGTAACGATGGCCGGCGCAACCTCAGTGGCGGCCTCTTTGATGATTCTAAGTCGTTCATCAAAGCTCTCAGGTCTTTTCTCTGAGACGTGAGAATAAATATTTTCCGTCATAATGATTCCCATATCAACCAGCGTGCCTATGGCAATCACCAATCCTGCTAGACTCATAATATTGGAGTCAATTCCAAAAAGGTGCATAAAAAGAAGACTTATCCCTACCCCAAAGGGAAGAGTTAAACTTACTAACAAAGATGAGTGAAAATGCAAAAGAAAGAAGAAAACCACAATAGAGGTGATGATCATCTCCTCTATTAGAGCACGCCCTACAGTACTCATCGTTTTCTCTACCAGTTCGGAGCGATCATAAAAGGGAGCAAGCTTCACCCCTTTAGGGAGCCCCTTACT